>NZ_JBFAAD010000083.1:0-1040 GCF_040639555.1 Streptomyces sp. NPDC023838 | reverse complement strand
GAGACCTCCGCGCGCAATTCGCAGTCCTCGTGGATCGGTGACGGCTGGTCGTACAGCCCCGGTTTCCTGGAGCGTTCGTACAAGCCGTGCCGGTACGACGGGATCAAGGACTCCGGTGACGAGTGCTGGGCGGGCTACAACGCCACTCTCTCGCTCGGCTCCCACACGGGCCAGTTGGTGCGGGACAAGGATGGCGTCTACCACCTGTCGTCGGACGACGGCACGAAGGTCGAGCGGCTGACGGGTGCGGGCAACGGGCTGTGGGACGGCGAGTACTTCAAGGTCACCACGACCGACGGCACCGCCTACTACCTGGGCCTCAACCACGCCCCCGGCACCACCTCGGACGACGCGACCAACAGCGCCTGGGGCATGCCGGTCTACCACCCCAAGTCGGGCGACCCCTGCCACGACTCGGACAAGGGTGACGACTCCCAGTGCACCAAGCCGGTCGGTTACCGCTTCAACCTGGATTTCGTCGTCGACCCGCACGGCAACGCCCAGCGCTACGAGTACGCCACCGAGTCCAACTACTACAACATGGGGTACGGCCAGGTCGCCAAGGACGACAAGGGCGGCACGCTCACCCAGTACACCCGCGGCGGATACCTCACCCGCATCTCCTACGGCTACAAGCTGGCCGACGCGATCGCGGGCAAGGACCCGGCGGCGCGGATCAACTTCACCAGCGCCCAGCGCTGCACCACGTCCGACAGTGTCTGCACGTACGACAACCTTAAGAAGGACTCGGCCACCAACTGGCCGGACGTTCCCTACGACACGAACTGCCCCTCGACGTACAAGACGCACAGCGACGACGAGGACGCCACGGACGTCTGCAAGCTCGGCTCGCCGACGTTCTGGACGACCTACCGGCTGAAGAAGATCACCACCCAGGTCAAGACCGGAAGCGGCTTCCAGGACGTCGACTCCTACGCCCTCACCCACGTCTTCTCCGACGCGGGCGGGGTGATCGACCCGGTCACCGGCAAGACCACCGACCCGAAGAACGCCGGAAAGCTGCAGTCGGTCATGTGGCT
>NZ_JBFAAD010000082.1:0-1061 GCF_040639555.1 Streptomyces sp. NPDC023838 | reverse complement strand
TCGTGCTGTCGCAGGCCGAGCGGCTGACGCTGGAGAATTGGGCCAAGCGCCGCTCGACCGCGCAAGGGTTGGCCGTTCGCGCACGGATCGTGCTGGCGTGCGCGAACGGCTGGAACAACACCGTGGTCGCCGCGCGGCTCGATGTCGGCAGAGACACCGTGCGTCGCTGGCGCACACGGTTCCTGCGCGACCGCCTCGACGCACTCGCGGACGAGCCGCGGCCCGGAGTGCCAAGGACCATCACCGACGCCCAGGTGGAAGAGGTGGTGGTCCGCACCCTGGAAGAGACGCCTCCCGCGGGCACGCACTGGTCCAAGCGGGAACTGGCCAAGGTTGTGGGGATCTCGCCCGCGAGCGTGCTGCGGATCTGGCACGCCTTCGGCCTGCAGCCGTGGCGGACCGAGACTTTCAAGATCTCCCCGGACCCGTTCCTGATCGACAAAATCCGTGACGTCGTCGGCCTGTATCTCGCTCCGCCGGCAAACGCCGTGGTGTTCGCGGTCGACGAGAAACCACAGATACAGGCCCTCGAACGGACCGCACCGGTCCTGCCCATGATCCCGGGAGTGCCCGAGCGGCGGAGCTTCGACTACGTTCGCCACGGCACCGTCGACCTGTTCGCCGCCCTGAACACCGCGACCGGCAAGGTGATCAGCAAGCTGTCCGCCCAGCACCGGGCAGTCGACTTCCGTGACTTCCTCGACGAGATCGACCACCAGACCGACAAGGGCCTGGCGGTCCACGTCATCTGCGACAACCTCTCCGCCCACAAAGCACCCGTGGTGCACAAGTGGCTCCTTGCGCACCCCCGCTTCCAGCTCCACTTCACCCCCACCTACTCGTCCTGGATCAACCAGGTCGAGCGGTGGTTCGCCGAGCTGGAACGACGCTGTCTCGAACGCGGAGTGTTCTGCTCACTCGACGACCTCAAGACCGCACTCGAGAACTGGATCAAGGTCTGGAACGACCAAGCCCGGCCCTTCAAATGGACCAAGACCGCCGACCAGATCCTCGACCGCATCTGCCGCTACTGCGACAGGATCTCCAAACCAGGTCACTAG
>NZ_JBFAAD010000080.1:0-1858 GCF_040639555.1 Streptomyces sp. NPDC023838 | reverse complement strand
TTCAGAACTAACACAGTGGACGCGAGCAACTGAGGACAAGCCCTCGGCCTATTAGTACCAGTCAGCTCCACCCCTTACAGGGCTTCCACATCTGGCCTATCAACCCAGTCGTCTACTGGGAGCCTTACCCTCTCAAGGAGGTGGGAATACTCATCTCGAAGCAGGCTTCCCGCTTAGATGCTTTCAGCGGTTATCCTTTCCGAACGTAGCCAACCAGCCATGCCCTTGGCAGGACAACTGGCACACCAGAGGTTCGTCCGTCCCGGTCCTCTCGTACTAGGGACAGCCCTTCTCAATATTCCTACGCGCACAGCGGATAGGGACCGAACTGTCTCACGACGTTCTAAACCCAGCTCGCGTACCGCTTTAATGGGCGAACAGCCCAACCCTTGGGACCGACTCCAGCCCCAGGATGCGACGAGCCGACATCGAGGTGCCAAACCATCCCGTCGATATGGACTCTTGGGGAAGATCAGCCTGTTATCCCCGGGGTACCTTTTATCCGTTGAGCGACGGCGCTTCCACAAGCCACCGCCGGATCACTAGTCCCGACTTTCGTCCCTGCTCGACCCGTCGGTCTCACAGTCAAGCTCCCTTGTGCACTTACACTCAACACCTGATTGCCAACCAGGCTGAGGGAACCTTTGGGCGCCTCCGTTACTCTTTAGGAGGCAACCGCCCCAGTTAAACTACCCATCAGACACTGTCCCTGATCCGGATCACGGACCCAGGTTAGACATCCAGCACGACCAGAGTGGTATTTCAACGACGACTCCACAACCACTGGCGTGGCCGCTTCAAAGTCTCCCACCTATCCTACACAAGCCGAACCGAACACCAATATCAAACTGTAGTAAAGGTCCCGGGGTCTTTCCGTCCTGCTGCGCGAAACGAGCATCTTTACTCGTAGTGCAATTTCACCGGGCCTATGGTTGAGACAGTCGAGAAGTCGTTACGCCATTCGTGCAGGTCGGAACTTACCCGACAAGGAATTTCGCTACCTTAGGATGGTTATAGTTACCACCGCCGTTTACTGGCGCTTAAGTTCTCAGCTTCGCCACCCCGAAGAGTGACTAACCGGTCCCCTTAACGTTCCAGCACCGGGCAGGCGTCAGTCCGTATACATCGCCTTACGGCTTCGCACGGACCTGTGTTTTTAGTAAACAGTCGCTTCTCGCTGGTCTCTGCGGCCACCCCCAGCTCAGGAAGCAAGTTCCCTCACCAGTGATGGCCCCCCTTCTCCCGAAGTTACGGGGGCATTTTGCCGAGTTCCTTAACCATAGTTCACCCGAACGCCTCGGTATTCTCTACCTGACCACCTGAGTCGGTTTAGGGTACGGGCCGCCATGAAACTCGCTAGAGGCTTTTCTCGACAGCATAGGATCATCCACTTCACCACAATCGGCTCGGCATCAGGTCTCAGCCTTAATGTGTGACGGATTTGCCTATCACACGGCCTACACCCTTACCCCGGGACAACCACCGCCCGGGCTGGACTACCTTCCTGCGTCACCCCATCGCTTACCTACTACCACCTTGGGTCGACGGCTCCACCACTCCCCTCAACTCCGAAGAGATCAGGGCGGCTTCACGGCCTTAGCATTAATGGATTCGATATTGGGCGTTTCAAAGCGGGTACCGGAATATCAACCGGTTGTCCATCGACTACGCCTGTCGGCCTCGCCTTAGGTCCCGACTTACCCTGGGCAGATCAGCTTGACCCAGGAACCCTTAGTCAATCGGCGCACACGTTTCTCACGTGTGTATCGCTACTCATGCCTGCATTCTCACTCGTGAACCGTCCACCACTAGCTTCCGCTGCGGCTTCACCCGGCACACGACGCTCCCCTACCCATCA
>NZ_JBFAAD010000079.1:0-3672 GCF_040639555.1 Streptomyces sp. NPDC023838 | reverse complement strand
GTTCCCCGCGCCCCTACAGGGGCGCCCCTGTAGGGGCGCGGGGAACTGCGCGACCCGGCACGGTCCGCAGACGAACCGGGGCCCCAGGGGCGAAGCCCCCGGCCGCCCGCCAGAGGGCTTTAGGTAAGGGGTGGGGTGGGGGCAACACACCTCACCCCGTGGCGCGCCGGGTCAGGGGCGGCGCACCTCGAAGTGGAAGCAGCCATACTCCAGCGCCCTGACGTGGACCAGCGCCACCTCCGGGTCCGCGAACGCCTCCGCGAAGGCCGCCTCGTACCCCGCCGTGGTGTCCTCGGGGATCTCCAGGAGGCGGCCGCCCACGATGCGGCCCTCCGCGTCGTAGCGGCGGACCGTGCGCAGCGCGCCCGCGTGGGCGAAGGGGTAGTCGTCCCCAGGGCCCGGCCCGTCGCACGCCGCGCAGATGAACACCGGCCCCTGCTCGTCGTACGCCCCCGGCTTCGCCCACGTCTGGGCCGCCCAGCGGCGCAGCGGGGCGTACGAGACCAGCGCGATGCGCTCGCCGGGCTCGCTCAGGCGCAGACAGCAGCGCAGGGGCGCGCCGCCCTCGTCGTCGGTGAAGGGGCGGCAGGGCTGCCCCGCGTCGTCGGTGTCCCGGAGCTGCTTGAGCGCTTCCGGCCCGATGGGCCGTGCGGTGTAGGTCGTCATGGACCGAGCCTCCCGCCGCACGGCGCCCCGTACCGGCGGAATTCGGACGTGGCGCTTCCCCCCGCCGGCGGGGGGAAAGCCCTGTACGGCCCGGGGACCTCTCGTGCAAGGATGGCCGGAACCGTCACGATCTGATGGATCCATCTGTAGTTCTGAAGGAGATGGCCGGGTGCCTGGTACGAATCTGACCCGTGAAGAGGCCCAGCAGCGCGCGAAGCTGCTGAGCGTCGACTCGTACGCGATCGAGCTCGATCTGAGCGGCGCGCAGGAGGGCGGGACGTACCGGTCCGTCACCACGGTGCGCTTCGACTCGGCCGAGGCGGGCGCCGAGACCTTCATCGACCTCGTCGCGCCGGCCGTGCACGAGGTCGTCCTGAACGGGAGCGCGCTCGACCCGGCCACCGTGTTCGCCGACTCGCGGATCGCGCTCGCCGGTCTGGAGGCGGGCCCGAACGAGCTGAGGGTCGTCGCGGACTGCGCGTACACCAACACCGGCGAGGGCCTGCACCGCTTCGTCGACCCGGTCGACGACCAGGCGTACCTCTACACCCAGTTCGAGGTCCCGGACGCCCGCCGCGTCTTCGCCTCCTTCGAGCAGCCCGACCTGAAGGCGACCTTCCAGTTCACCGTGAAGGCTCCCGAGGGCTGGACGGTCGTCTCGAACTCGCCGACCCCCGAGCGGCCGGTCGACAACGTGTGGCGGTTCGAGCCGACCCCGCGGATCTCGTCGTACATCACGGCGCTGATCGTCGGTCCGTACCACTCGGTGCACTCCTCGTACGAGAAGGACGGCCAGTCGGTGCCGCTGGGCATCTACTGCCGTCCCTCGCTCGCCGAGTTCCTCGACGCGGACGAGATCTTCGACGTGACCCGGCAGGGCTTCGACTGGTTCCAGGAGAAGTTCGACTACGACTACCCGTTCGCCAAGTACGACCAGCTCTTCGTGCCGGAGTTCAACGCGGGCGCGATGGAGAACGCGGGCGCGGTGACGATCCGCGACCAGTACGTGTTCCGGTCCAAGGTGACCGACGCCGCGTACGAGACGCGCGCCGAGACCATCCTGCACGAGCTCGCCCACATGTGGTTCGGCGACCTCGTCACCATGGAGTGGTGGAACGACCTGTGGCTGAACGAGTCGTTCGCCACCTACACCTCGATCGCCTGCCAGGCGTACGCGCCGGGCTCGAAGTGGCCGCACGCCTGGACCACGTTCGCCAACTCCATGAAGACCTGGGCGTACCGGCAGGACCAGCTGCCGTCCACGCACCCGATCATGGCGGACATCCGCGACCTCGACGACGTGCTCGTCAACTTCGACGGCATCACGTACGCCAAGGGCGCCTCCGTCCTCAAGCAGCTCGTCGCCTACGTCGGCATGGACGAGTTCTTCCAGGGCGTGCAGGCGTACTTCAAGGCGCACGCGTTCGGCAACACGCGCCTGTCCGACCTGCTGGGCGCGCTGGAGCAGACCTCCGGGCGTGACCTGAAGACCTGGTCGAAGGCGTGGCTGGAGACGGCGGGCATCAACATCCTGCGCCCGGAGATCGAGGTCGACGGCGAGGGCCACATCACCTCCTTCACCGTCCTGCAGGAGGCCCCGGCGCTGCCCGCCGGCGCCCAGGGCGAGCCGACCCTGCGCCCGCACCGCATCGCGATCGGCTTCTACGAGCTGAACGAGACGGGCAAGCTGGTGCGCACCGACCGCCTCGAGCTGGACGTGGACGGGGCGCGCACCGCCGTGGAGCTCCCGGCGGGCACCCGCCGCCCGGCCGTCGTCCTGCTCAACGACGACGACCTCTCGTACGCGAAGGTGCGCCTGGACGAGGAGTCCCTGAAGGTCGTCACCGCGCACCTGGGTGACTTCGCCGAGTCGCTGCCGCGCGCGCTGTGCTGGGCTTCCGCCTGGGACATGACCCGTGACGGCGAGCTGGCGACCCGCGACTACCTGGCGCTGGTCCTGTCCGGCATCGCCAAGGAGTCGGACATCGGCGTGGTGCAGTCGCTGCACCGCCAGGTCAAGCTGGCCCTGGAGCTGTACGCGGCGCCCGAGTGGCGCGAGACGGGTCTGGCGCGGTGGACCGAGGCGACCCTGGAGCAGCTGCGGGCGTCCGCGCCCGGCAGCGACCACCAGCTGGCGTGGGCGCGGGCGTTCGCTGCCACGGCCCGTACGGCCGATCAGCTCGACCTGCTGCAGGGGCTGCTCGACGGCACCGAGACGGTGGACGGCCTGGCCGTCGACACCGAGCTGCGCTGGGCCCTGGTCGAGCGGCTCGCCGCCACCGGGCGGGCGGACGAGAAGGCCATCGCGGCCGAGCTGGAGCGCGACCGTACGGCGGCGGGTGAGCGCCACGCGGCCACCGCGCGCGCCGCGCGTCCCACGGCCGAGGCGAAGGCCGAGGCGTGGGCGCAGGTCGTCGAGGGTGACTCGCTGCCCAATGCCGTGCAGGAGGCGGTGATCGGCGGCTTCGTCCAGACCGACCAGCGCGAGCTGCTCGCGCCGTACACGGAGAAGTTCTTCGCGGCGGTCAAGGGTGTGTGGGAGTCGCGCTCGCACGAGATCGCGCAGCAGATCGCGACGGGTCTGTACCCGGCGCTCCAGGTCTCCCAGGCGACCCTGGACACGACGGACGCGTGGCTGGCCTCGGCGGCCCCGAACGCGGCCCTGCGCCGTCTGATCTCGGAGTCCCGGGCGGGCGTGGAGCGAGCGCTCCGGGCCCAGGAGGCGGACGCGGCGTCGTCGTAACGGGTGTTTGCCCCCACCCCGCCCCTTCCCTTAACCCTCCGGGGGTGGGTGGGGGCGGCGGTGTTTTCCCGGGGGCTACGCCCCGGAAGCCCCCGTTTGTCTGCGGACCGTGGTGGGCTGGTCGCGCAGTTCCCCGCGCCCCTTAAATGCCGCTGCGCGGCATCCTCGGGGCGCCCCGCAGGGGGCAGGAAGAAGCGGCCCGTGCCACGGGCCAGTTCGTCCTGGTACGACAGGCGGAGCTGGGCGATCCGTTCACTGTCGGG
>NZ_JBFAAD010000078.1:0-4166 GCF_040639555.1 Streptomyces sp. NPDC023838 | reverse complement strand
CCCCGCCGCCGGCATCAGACCAGCCTTCCACCGACGCACCTGCTTCCTCGCCTACGACAGAGTCGGCCAAATGAACGGCCCCGTCTCACATTCAGTGGTAACGGAAAGTGCCGCAATCCAAGAAGAACGCGATGGCGCAGGAGGGTGAACCCTGCTCGTCCCCGTATCTGACGCACGACCCGTTGACACGCTGATACTGGATCTTGATTGATCCGGAGGAAGCGAGAAGACCACCGATGGCTCTGAAGGACTATTCGGACGAGTTCAAGGCCGATGCCGTGGCCCTGTACGAGTCCACACCCAGGGCGAGGTACAAGAGCATCGCCGCTGACCTGGGTGTCGACCGACCTGGGTGTCAACCGGGCTACCCTGCGCGAGTGGGTGCTGCGGGACCGCGAACGCCGTGGCGTCACCGCCGGGGGTGCGAAGCCGGCCGTCGGCCCCCGGGCGGCGGTGCCGCCCGCTGATCCGGACGAGCGGGTCCGACAGCTGGAGGCCCGGGTGGCGGATCTCGAGGCCAGTGAGCGCAAGCTCGCCACCGAGCGGGACATCCTCCGCAAGGCGGCCAGGTATGTCGCCGGAGAGACGAACTGGTGATCAGCCGCTTCCAGTTCGTTGACGACCACCGGCCCACCTACGAGGTGAAGCGGCTCTGCCAGCTCCTGGACGTCAACCGGTCCAGCTACTACAGGTGGCTCGCCGGAGCCGAGACCCGGGCCGCCCGGCAACGCGAGGACCGGATCCTGGCCGAGGAGATCCGCGAGGTCCACGGCGAGTCCGGCGGCGCCTACGGGTCCGCGCGCGTGACCGCCGAGCTCCGCGACAAAGGGCGGCGGGTCAACGAGAAACGGGTCGCCCGGACATGCGGACGTACTCCATCACCGGCATCCGCCTGCGCAGACGCGTCCGCACCACCCTCCCCGACCCATCGACCGCACCGGTTGAAGACCTGTTCCAGCGGGACTTCACCGCCCCTGAGCCGGGGCGGAAGTACATGGGCGACATCACGTATCTCCCGCTCGCAGGCGGGGAGTTCCTCTGGCTCGCGACCGTGCTGGACTGCTTCAGCCGCAAGATCGTGGGCTGGTCCATCGCCGACCACATGCGCACCAGCCTGGTCGCCGACGCACTGCGGATGGCCGCCTCGACCCACGGCAGCCTTCACGGATCGGTATTCCACTCAGACCACGGAGCCCAGTACGGATCTGGGGCCGACGCCGAGCTCTGCGACCAGCTCGGGGCAACCCGTTCGATGGGCGCGGTCGGCACCAGCGCCGACAACGCGGCCTGCGAAAGCTTTCACGCCTCCCTGAAACGCGAGACCCCGAACACCCCAGCCGCCTGCCCGTACGCGCGCACCGTCCCGGACTCCAACGCGGCCACCCACCACCCGCAGCCGCACCCCAGCCGGCCTCAGCCGATGCACATCCTCGACCGCGGTCACACCTCACCAGCGACCGGGCAACCCAGCAGTCCCGGCCCGATACTTCAGCAGTCCGTGACGACTGATCTCCTTTTCACACTGCACACCAGTATCGTGAAATGACATATGGAGACTGAATGGATGAACCCTGCCGCCACAGCTGCTGTAAATTGGTTTTCTTGGTTTGGCGGCTGCTATAAATGAAATCTCCAGGCGGGAGCAATCCGCCTGCAGCGCATGAGGAAAGGAAGCAAAATGTCTGCCGTTAACTTTGAGGAGATCAACAACCTCGCGGGCGAACTGCTGCCCGAGCGGGCCGTGCTCTCCGCCTTTGGCGGCGGCGGCTACGGCGGCGGCGACGGCGGCGCAACCGTCGTGTCGAGCTGCGCGACCCAGAGCACCTCTCCGGCGCTTGTCGCCGGCCTGCCGGTCGGCACGCAGCAGATCACCCAGATCTGCACCCCCTCGACGGTGGCCCACTGAGGTAACCCCTTGGTGACAGACGTTCACCATCGGTCGGGGAAGGGCTGACGATCTCGTCGGCGCTTCCCCGACTTTCGTATGGAGCCCAGCGACGTGTGCTTCTGCCGAACCTTGCACATCGTTCCGAGGGCGCGGCCACCGCTGTTGTCACGGGTCTCCGTCCTGGGAATGACAGGAGGCCAGTCACGTGTTGCGAGCACGGCTGAGGTGAGGGCTCCACTCCCGAATTCCAAAGGAGTGTGACCACGTGAGCCTGCCACGCTGCCCGCTCGGCGGGAAGGCAAAGTTCCCGAGCGAGGATGTAGCTCGCAAATGGCTGGCGAAACAGCCATTGCTCGAAAATATGCCCCCAGCCGATCGCATCTATCTATGCCCCCACTGCCGATATTGGCACCTCACGGGATCGCACCGTTGGACGAGTCGGGCCATTCTGGAGCGACGCAATTATGGGCGGCGAGCGATCAATCCCATGCGAAAGAAACAAAGGTCCGGCTGAGTATGCGGCAGCCGTTCTCCACTCGCCCGGGCACGTCTGGGAGACGACCCTGAGGATGGGCATCGCCAGGAGAGTTTCGCCGGACAACGGCCACCGACGCCTCCCTTCGCAGGCGATCGTCTCCCACAAGACCATGCTCCGGACAACGGTGGGTGCACCGGAGGCGGTAGATCAACCCATGGACCCGGAGACCTCAGTCGGCTTCGCGGACCCCTCCACCGCCGGCCGCTGACGCCCCATGCCGATCGCCCCGGTGCGAGCGGTCGGCGAGCCGGAGGAGCACGGGTGCCCCGGTTGTTCCGAAGCCGCCGCCCCAGGACCCTGCCGTCCGTGCGGTGACCGCGCTGAGGAAGTCGTTGCCGTCGAAACCTCGTCCCACAGCACCACCATGTCCGGCGTCACGAGGTGCAAGCAGGTGCCGGGCATAGCCGGTCTCGCCTTTGGCTGTGAGGCCGAACACCGCTCCGAGCACGGCCCGGGTCCCGCTCTCAGAGGGCAGAACGACAGGGCAAGTTGTCTTGGTCGACTGCCCGTACCCACGGGACCCCGTTGCCTCCCTCTCCCCCTGTTGAAGATCCGCCGCCCGCCTCGCCCTCGCTCAACTGCCCAGGGCGTACCGGCGGGGACGGCAGACGCTGATCCGCTGCGACTCCGGCGCAGGCACCCCTGAGTTCGTGGCCTGGCTCTCCCAGCGCGGACGCCGGCTGTCCTACTCGGTTGGCCGGCCGTCGAGTCGAACGGCGAGGTTCGTGACGGCGCATGGCGGCCAAGTCACCGGCGATGTCTTGGAGGGGTGGCCGGATGGGATGGGGTTGATCGCCCGCTGAGAACGGCCGCATCCCGGCACCCAGTTGAGGATCACGGACGCGGACGCCATGCGGATCACCAGCTTCGCCACCAACACCCTCGGCCGGCCGATCGCCGAACTCGAGCTCCGTCACTGGCTGCTACCCCCGCGGAGGACCGCATCCGGGCCGCGCGTTCGACCGGCCTGCGGAACCTTCCCCTGCACGACACCGCGCAGACCAAGGTCTGGACCCCTGAGATCACCACTGCCCTCGAATGGCTCGCACTCCTGCCGAACCCCGGCTGAGCCGCAATTCACCGGCCCCTACAAGAAGAGCACCCGGTCCGGAGCAGCGGAACCCGGCGTTCACCCGAGACGGCACCCGGGCCGTCGGCCATGCCCGCCCTTGGCCACCGATAACGAATAGGCCGCCGATCCCGTCGGCGGCCCACCACGAAGGATCGAGGTAGCGACCAATGATTCATCTGATGAGTAGTCCATTCGGCACATACTCCAAGAATGGATGATACGAATAGCCGCAGAGCCGAATAAGTGAATTCAGCCGCTGAATTGATTGCGGTGCTTTACTGCTGGTACAAGTACAAATGACCAAGCGCGGCAGTCAGCTGCAGCGCATGATGAAAGGAAGCAAAATGTCTGCCGTTAACTTTGAGGAGCTCAACAACCTCACGGGCGAACTGCTGCCCGAGCGGGCCGTGCTCTCCGCCTTCGGCGGAGGTTACGACGGCGGCCACGACGGCGGTTACGGCGGCGGCCACGGCGGCAGCCACCACGGCGGCGGCCACGACGGCGCCACTGTCGTGTCGAGCTGCGCGGTCCAGAGCACCTCCCCGGCGGTCGTCCTGGGCCTGCCGGTCGGCACGCAGCAGATCACCCAGATCTGCACCCCGTCGACGGTGACCCACTGAGGTAACCCCTTGGTGACAGACGTTCACCATCGGTCGGGGAAGGGCTGA
>NZ_JBFAAD010000077.1:0-4232 GCF_040639555.1 Streptomyces sp. NPDC023838 | reverse complement strand
GCCGGGAGCGTGCCCCCGCGCCCCTTGAATGCCGCTGCGCGGCATCCCCGGGGCGCCCCGGAGGGGCGCTTTTAGGGGCGCGGGGAACTGCGCGAGCAACCCAACACGGCCCGCAGACGACAGCGGGTTCAGGGGCGCGGGGAACTGCGCGACCAGCCCGCCACCGGCCCGCAGACAAAGAGGAGCCCGGGGCGGGGTGCAGGGGCCGCAGGCCCCGCAAAGGGGGTCCGGGGGCGTAGCCCGCGCTCAGGGGTCCGGGGGCATCGGCCCCGGGAAAACCAGCTGAACCCACCCCAACCCCCGGAGGGTTCAGGGAAGGGGCGGGTGGGGGCAGACTAAGCCCGTGATCGACTTCCTCCGCACCCCCGACACCCTCACCCTCCCCACCCACTGGCACGCCGGCTGGCCCTCCCCCAAGCACGACCCGGCCCCCGAGATCCAGGTCCACCCCTACAGCGACCACACCCTCGTACTCCGGCAGAACAAGTCCGTCCACTTCGAGGCCCCCTTCCTCTTCCTCCTCTTCGGCAATGAGCGCGCCCTCCTCCTGGACACCGGCGCCACCGCCGACCCCGCCCACTTCCCGCTCCGCGAAACCGTCGACGCCCTGATCGACGAGTGGCTGACCCGCAACCCCCGCCCGGAGTACGGACTGCTCGTCGCCCACACCCACGGCCACGGCGACCACATCGCCGCCGACGCGCAGTTCGCGGACCGCCCCCGCACCACCGTCGTCCCGCCCGGACTCGACGACGTGGTCCGCCACTTCGGGTTCGCCGACTGGCCGCATCAGGCCGTCGAGCTCGACCTCGGCGGCCGCGTGCTCGACCTCATCCCCGGCCCGGGCCACCACCCCGACGCCGTCATCTTCTACGACCGGCACACCGCGACCCTGCTGACCGGTGACTCGCTGTACCCGGGCCGGCTGTACGTCGACGACGCCGCCGCGTACGCCGAGACCGCCGGCCGGCTCGTCGACTTCTGCGCCACCCGGCCCGTCACCCACGTCCTGGGCTGCCACATCGAGATGACCACCGCCCCGGGCGAGGACTACCCCCGGGGCACCACCTACCAGCCGGACGAGCCGCCGCTCCAGCTCACCGCCGCGCACCTGCACACCCTGCGCCGGGCGCTCGCGGAGACCGACGGCCGCCCGGGCTCCCATCCGTACGGGGACTTCATCCTCGTCCACAGGGGCTGACGCGGAGAAGGGGCCTCAGACGCGCGGCGCCACCGTCACGGTCACCGTCGCCCCCGCCACCGCCCGCACCGCCGGCCCCCGCACCGACGCGGGCCCCGCGACCCGGACCCGCCACCCCCGCGCGTCCCCCGGGACCGACAGCTCCGTCGTGCCCCGCCCCGCCACGTACACCAGGCGGTAGGTCCGCGTGGACGGGTCGTACGACTCCGATCGCACCCGCCCCGCGACCGCCCGCGCGTACGGCGTCGCGGTCAGCGCCTTGTTGCCCCGCAGCGCGCCCGCCGCGTCGGCCGCGCAGTAGCCGCCCCCGTAGCACCACACATAGCCCGCCCACCCGGAGGTGTAGCGCGCCAGCGAGGCCAGCGCGTCCGCGTAGAAGCGGGCCATGTGCGGGAGTTCGCTGTTGAGCGGGCCCCACTCGCCCACCACGACCGGCACCCGGTACTTCTTCGGATACGCGGTCACCGCCGCCTCGTACGACTCGATCCACCCCGCCGACGGGTCGTAGTCCGCGCCCGCCTCCATCGCGGTGTTGTAGAAGTGCGGCGCGTACACCACCCGGGGGTCCTTGATCTTTCCCAGGCCCGTCGGCACCCCCTCCCCCACCGCCGGCGTGGGCTCCACGAAGACCCAGTGCCGCCGGTCCGCCGAACGCACCGCCCGCGCCAGCCGGTCGTACATCGGCGTGAGCTGCTCGGCCTCGATCCGGCGCGCCGCCGTCGCCGGGTCCTCGCCCGCCCGGAACTCGCCCATCGGCTCGTTGATCAGGTCGTACCCGAGGACGGCCGGGTGGTGCACGAACCGCCGCGCCAGCACCCGCCACATCGAGGCCTGCGCCCGCCGCAGGTCCTCGTCGCCGTACAGATGCGTGAACGCGCGCTGCACGGCGGGCTCGTAGTACTCGGAGAACCAGTCGTCCGGGTGCGGGGTGAACGGCAGCCCGTCCGTCCGCGTCGCCCACGCGGGGATGCCCCGGTGCCCGAACGCCGGGCCGAAGACGTCCTGGTGGGCGTCGATGAGCACCCGGACGTCATGGCGGTGCGCCCAGTCCAGGATCCGTTCGATCTTCGCGAGGTACGCCTGGCTGTACCGGCCCCGCACCGGCTCCAGGTCGTCCCAGAAGACCAGCAGCCGGGCGAAGCCGAAGCCGTGCGCCCGCAGGTCGCGGAAGGTCCGCTCGGTGATCGCGGAGAGCGCCTGGTCACCCCGGTGCGTCTTGTCCTCCACGTTCCAGCCGCGGAGCGTGAGCGTGCGCCCCTGCTCGTCGGTGAGCCGGGGGATGCCGGGGGTGCCGGGGGTGCCGGGGATGCCGCCCGCCTCCCGCGCGTCGGCGGCGGGCGCCACCGCGCCGGTCGCGAGGACCGCACAACACCCCACGGCCGCGAGGAACTTGTCGGTACGCATGAGACACCTCCGGCATGTCGTCGGTGAGCATGCCGGAGATGAGATCAGGCTTTCTGACGAACCATCAAGAGGTCGTCAGCACGATCTTCCCGAAGACGTCGCCCGACTCGATCTTCTCGAAGCCCTCGCGCGCCCGGTCGAGCGGCAGCACCTCGTCGATGACCGGCCGTACGCCGGTGGCCGCGCAGAACGCCAGCAGGTCCTCCAGCTCCTCCTTGGTGCCCATGGTCGAGCCGACCACCTTCAGCTCCAGGAAGAAGATCCGGGTCAGCTCCGCGTGCGCGGGCCGGTCGCCGCTGGTCGCGCCCGAGATGACCAGCGTGCCGCCGGGCTTGAGCGACTTGACCGAGTGCGACCAGGTGGCCGCGCCGACCGTCTCGATCACCGCGTCCACGCGCTGCGGCAGCCGCGCGCCCGGCTCGTACGCCTCCAGCGCGCCCAGCTCGACCGCCCGCTTCCGCTTGGCCTCGTCGCGGCTGGTCGCGAAGACCCGCAGCCCGGCCGCCTTGCCGAGGACGATCGCGGCGGTCGCGACCCCGCCGCCCGCGCCCTGCACGAGCACGGAGTCGCCGGGCCGCACCCCGGCGTTGGTGAAGAGCATCCGGTACGCGGTGAGCCAGGCGGTCGGCAGACAGGCGGCCTCCGCGAAGCTGAGCTCCTTGGGCTTGGGCAGCACGTTCCAGGTCGGCACGGCGACCTGCTCGGCGAAGGTGCCCTGGTACTTCTCGGTGAGGATGGAGCGGCCCTCGCCGGGCCCCACGCCGTGGCCGGTCTGGCCGATCACGGAGTGCAGGACGACCTCGTTGCCGTCCTGGTCGACCCCGGCCGCGTCGCAGCCCAGGATCATCGGCAGCTTCTCCTCGCCGAGGCCGACCCCGCGCAACGACCACAGGTCGTGGTGGTTGAGCGAGGCCGCCCGGACGTCGATGAGGGACCAGCCCGGACGTACCTCGGGGGCGGGCCGCTCCCCCAACTCCAGACCGGTCAGCGGCTGGTCACGGTCGATGCGTGCGGCATAGGCGGCGAACATGCCCCGACGATAGGGGCGCCCGCGCCCCGCCCGGAACCGCCACCTGGTGTGACACGCCGCACCTTGCGCGGGGCACGCCCGAGATCGCTGCTCACCTGCGGACCCTGCGGAGCCGCTCGCGCAGTTCCCCGGGCCCCCTGGGAGGCCGTTCGACTGCGGAACGTGCTGGGTTGCTCGCGCCCACGCGGCGGAGCCGCACATGTCACAGCCCCGCGCCCCCTTTTGGCCCGGGGTTTGTCTGCGGGCCGGTGGGGGGCTGCTCGCGCCCACGCGGCGGAGCCGCACATGTCACAGCCCCGCGCCCCCTGGGGGGCCGCAGCCGGAGTGGTGGGCTCAGCCACGGCTTTTAGGGGCGCGGGGAACTGCGCGACCAGCCACCCACGGCCCGCAGCCGCGAGCGCACCCGCCGGGACCAGGGCGGGGCGGGGGGCAGCCCGCCGGGACCAGGGCGGGGCGGGGGCGCAGCCCGGCAGGGCCGGGGCTCCGCTGCGGGCAGCACGGCTGCCCGCCGCCGGCAAGGTAACCCGGGCCCCCCCCCCCCCGGCGGGGGGCACCGCCAAGGCGCGCCGGGCCAACCCCACCACCCCCGCCACCCCC
>NZ_JBFAAD010000076.1:0-4483 GCF_040639555.1 Streptomyces sp. NPDC023838 | reverse complement strand
CCCTCGTACTGGACGTACGTGGGCTTTCGCCCGGTGCGGCGAGAGTGCGTGCCAGGCGTCGCAGGACAGACGGGAATTTGACGACAGGCCCTAGGCGGCCCGGACGAGCCCCTTCAGGAAGCGGGCGGTCCGTCCCCGTGGCCGGGTGCCGGCCCGCTCCTTCCACCAGCGGCCCAACTGCCGTGCGACGTCGCCGTCGAGCTCTTGGGTGAGCAGGGACTCCACGAAGTCGAGGGCGTCGCGGCGGTAGCCGTCGCGCATGGGGCGGCTCCGTGCGTACGCGAGGTACGCGGGCCGGTACGCGTCCCCCAGGATGCGGGGCAGCTCCGGCGCCACCTTCGCGACGACGTCGGCCCGCTTCGCCGCGAGCGCCCGCGCCTGCACGCGCAGGCGGGTGGCGTCGAACCCGTACGGGACGGGGGTGCCGGCGACGAGGGCGGAGAGCAGGGAGGCCTGCGCGACAGCGAGGCGCAGTCGGGCGCCTGCGGCGGGCGTCCCCCGCCCCGCCCCTTCCCGAACGCCCTCGGCCGGGCGGCTGGTTTCTTCCTCCGCGGGCCGGTTGGGGCTCGTCGCGCAGTTCCCCGCGCCTGTGGAGGACCGAGCCCCGGCCGCGGGCAATTCAGCCCCTCCGGCGCTTGATGAGCGGGGGCCGGGGCGGGGCGCCGAAGCGGGGTTCAGGGGCCGTGAGAGGGTGCGAAGGGCGGAGCCCCCGCTCGGGGGTCCGGGGACGCAGCCCCCAGGGAACCCCTTCCTTCCGCCCCCGGCCGCCCGGCGAGGGACTTCGGGAAGGGGCGGGGTGGGGGAAGCCTCCGCCAGCACCCCACGGATCGCCCTCAGCTCCCCCGCCAACTCCGCCTCCGGCGGAAACGCGTCGTCGCGCTCCAGCAAAACCCCCGGCGGGGACACCCGCGACACCAGCTCCGCCAGGACGTCGAGCACCTCCGGGCCCACGGGATGCGCGTGCGTGTCGTGCCACACGCCGTCCCTCTCGACGCCGCCGGCCACGTGGACGTACGCGATCGCCTCCACCGGCAGCTCGGAGAGGGCCTTCGCGGGGTCCTCCCCCCGGTTCACCCGGTTCGTGTGGAGGTTCGCCACGTCGACGAGGAGCCGGACGCCCGTACGCTCCACCAGCTCCGCGAGGAACTGGCCTTCCGTCATGTCCTCGTCGGGCCAGTTCACCAGCGCCGCTATGTTCTCCAGCGCGAGCGGCACCGGCAGACAGTCCTGCGCGATGCGGACGTTCTCGCAGAGCACCTCCAGCGCGTCCCAGGTGCGCGGCACCGGCAGCAGATGCCCGGCCTCCAGACGCGGCGACGCGGTGAGCGCGCCCCCGGCCCGTACGAACGCGATGTGCTCGGTGACCAGCGGAGCCGACAGCGCTTCCGCCCGCGCCGCCAGATCGGCCAGGCGCCCCGCGTCGGGCCGGTCCGCGCCGCCCAGGCCCAGCGAGACGCCGTGCGGCACGACCGTGACCCCGCGCCGCCGCAGCCGTACCAACGACTCGGGAAGGTGGCCGGGGCAGAGGTTCTCGGCCACCGCCTCCACCCAGTCGATGCCCGCCAGCCGCTCGACCGCGTCGGCGATCTCGGGCCGCCAGCCGATGCCGATCCCCAGCTCCATGGTCGTCTCCTCGGCGGGTCGATGTCGTGGCGTCGTGCATGACGTGTGGAGTCGTGCATGAGGTCTGGCGTCGTGCATGACGTGTGGCGTCGTGCATGACGTGTGGAGGGGTCATGGCCCCGGCGCGCCCCGGCCAACCCGCCGCGCCCCACCTTCAGAGCTTCATTTGAGGTTCGGGGCGGGCCGTGGCCGGGCTATTTCTGCGCGGCCAGCGAGTCGTAGTCGACCATGCCCGTGGCCTCCAGCATGTTGATGTGGTCGAGCACCGTCTGGTTGGCGTCCTGGGCCAGGTCCCGGACCAGCGAGTTGCGGGTGTTGGCGCGGACCTGGGCGACCAGGCTGAAGACCTTGCCGTGGGCGCGCCGCAGCAGGTTCGCGAACTTGGCCTCGTAGTCGCGGCCCTGCGCCGCCGACAGCTCCTTGAGCCATCCTTGCTGCTGCTCGTTGGGCTGGTTGGGCAGCTCCATGCCGAGCTGCGCGGCGACGTCCCGTACGTGCTTGTCGAGCGCGGTGTGGCCCGTCACGAGATGGTCCCCGGCCATCTTGACCGCCATGCTGGGCGCCCGCTCCTGCGCCTGCTGCCCGGCGGGCAGCTCCCACAGGCCGGCCAGCCGCACCTTGGTCACGAACTCGCGGTCGGTGGGCGAGAGCGGGCCCCAGCGGGTCGACACGGACGCCGCGTCGAGGTTCGACTGGTCCGTCCCGAGCCGGTCGGCGTACGACCAGACGGGGAAGGCGAGCGCCCCGATGGTGGCGGCCAGCGCCACGATGATCAGGGCTGTTCCATTGAAACGGCCGAGTATGCCGATCCGTTCGACGGTCCGGTCCGTCCGTCCGATGCGTCCCATCAACATGCCTCCCAGGCAGGCAACTTGGCAGTACCGGGAGGTACGGATGGGACACGTGTCGCGTTCAGAGGCTCGCGTCAAAAGGGTGCGCGTCAAGAAGGTGCGCGTTCAAAGGGGTCGTACCGATCCGGTCGTGCCGGTTCAGCCGTGCCGCTTCGGCCGCCGCGGTCGGCCCGGCTCTCCGGCCGCCCCGGCCGACCCCTTCGCGATCAGCGCAGCCGGTTCCGCAGCCCCGGATGGTCCGCCACCACCGTGCAGGACCCCGGCGCGATCTCCGTGAACCCCGCGTCCCGGACCACCGGCAGCCCGCAGCCCGTCAGCGCCACCCACTCCCCGCGCGGCGCCACCCGTACCGACAGCGCGAAGTCCGACTCGCGCCACGCCGTGCGCTCCGCCTCCGACAGCTCCCACCAGGCGAGCTGCGCCCCGTGCCCGGCCTGGGCCATCGTCTTGCCCGCCGACATGTCCAGCTCGGGGTTGAGCCACAGCACCGGCGCGAGGGGGTCGGGGGCGCCGGGCTCGGCCGGGTCGTCCAGGTCCGTCCCGGAGACCTGGAGCTTGGCCAGCTCCTTGGGCCAGCCGTCCAGCGGCACCGGCGGAAAGACCCGCACCTCCGCCGACTTCCCGGTGACCGTGATGCCCGGCAGCCCCGAAGCCTTGCGCCACTCCGCGCCGCGCGCCCGCCGCACCACCTTGCGGATCCTGGCATCCTGCCAGTCGCGCATCGCCTGCGCCCACTCGCCGTCGCCGAGCGACCGCTCGTCGCTGAGCATCACCAGGACGGCCCGGGCGGCGGTCTCCAGCGCGTCGGTGCGGGCGGGCGGCTCCGCCTTCTCGATGCGGACGACCAGCGGGAGGACGTATTGAGGGGCCTCGTCGCGGACGTTCGGCTCCTGGTGGAACGGGCTCGGGGCGGGGGTCTCGGGGGCTTCTTCACTGCTCACCCGACCAGTCTGCCAGCCGCCCATTCCCCGCTTCTTGGCGGAATGAACCCTTCCGGGACAGGATGCCGACCATGAAGAGCGATCTTTTTTCGTCGGCGCACATGGCACAGCCGGCCGCCGAGGCCGGAATGACCCTGCAGAACGCCAAGTCCATCAAGTACGCGGTCAACGGCGAGATGCTCGCGCGCCAGGGAGCGATGATCGCTTACCGCGGAGACCTGCAGTTCGAGCGCCGTGGCCAGGGCATAGGCGGCATGCTCAAGCGCGCCGTCACCGGCGAGGGCCTGCCCCTGATGGCGGTCAAGGGCCAGGGCGAGGCGTGGTTCGCGCACGAGGCGCAGAACTGCTTCGTCGTCGACATCGAGCAGGGCGACGTCCTGACCGTCAACGGCCGCAACGTCCTCTGCTTCGACGCCTCCCTCTCGTACGAGATCAAGACCGTCAAGGGCTCCGGCATCGCCGGCGGCGGCCTCTTCAACAGCGTCTTCACCGGGTGGGGCCGGCTCGGCCTGGTCTGCGAGGGCGACCCGCTGGTCATCCCGGTCACCGCACAGCAGCCGGTGTACGTCGACACCGACGCGGTGGTCGGCTGGACCGCGAACCTGAACACCTCGCTGCACCGCTCGCAGTCCATCGGCTCGATGATCCGCGGCGGCTCCGGCGAGGCCGTGCAGCTGATGCTCCAGGGCGAGGGGTACGTCATCGTCCGCCCGAGCGAGGTGACCCCGAAGAAGGCCGAGCAGCACTGAGCGCCCGATAGTCGGCCAGGACTTTGTCCGCGGGCCGGTGGTCGGTTGCTCGCCCGTGCGGACGCGCGTCAGGCGTTCCCCGGGCCCGTGGTCGGCTGCTCGCCCCGTTCCCCGCGCCCCCAAAGGCCCGTGGCCGAGCTGATTCCTCCGGGTGCCGGGACTACCCGAGGGGTGCGGGGAACTGCGCGAGCAACCACCCCACAGCCGCGGACAAAGACCGGGCCCTAGGGCCTGTCTGACAAAGGATCTCGGAGGGGTTCGCGGAGCCAGAGGATGAGTGCGGCGAGGTGGACTCCGGCCATGTAGCGGGCGGCGAGTT
>NZ_JBFAAD010000075.1:0-6608 GCF_040639555.1 Streptomyces sp. NPDC023838 | reverse complement strand
GCCCTCGTACTGGACGTACGTGGGCTTTCGCCCGGTGCGGCGAGAGTGCGTGCCAGGCGTCGCAGGACAGACGGGAATTTGACGACAGGCCCTAGTTCCGGTACCGGAACACGATCCGGCCGCGCGTCAGGTCGTACGGCGGGAGCTCGACCAGCACCCGGTCCTCCAGCATGATCTTGATGTAGTTCTTGCGGATCTTCCCGCTGATGTGCGCGAGCACCTGGTGGCCGTTCTCGAGCTCCACGGTGAACATGGCGCTGCGCAGGCACTCGACGACCTTGCCCTCGACTTCGATGACGTTCTTGTTCTTTGTCATCGCACCAGCTCCAGGTTGCTGCTCATCGGGCGGGCGCCGATGCCCTCGAACAGCGCCGAGGCTGCTTGGTTGGACTCGTGGACTTCGGTCCAGGCCGCGGCGGACCCGGAGCGGTGCAGCGTCCCCAGCGCGTGGGCCAGCAGCGCTCGCGCGATGCCCCGGCGCTGCTCGTCGGCCCGGACCGCGATCAGCCCGATGCGCGGCCGCTTCACCCTCACCACGCGGATCAGGCCCAGATAGCGGTCGGGCGCCACCGCCACCGCGTACTTCGACGGGTCGACGACCGTGTCACCTTCAGGGCGGCGAATTACCTCCGCGGGCATCGACTGCCACCCGACGGCCGCCTCGACTTCGTCATGGATCGCGCGGTCCAGCGCCCGCAGCAGACTCTCGTCCGCTTGGCCGGCGGGCACGATCGTCACGCCCGAAGGCGTCAGGACTTCGTCGAGCCCGGTGACTCGCGGGTCAGTCGGTACGACGTACTCCCACTCGCGGCGCCGGATCGTGAAACCGGCCCGCCGCCAGCCGGCTGTCAACTCGACGTCGGCTTCGTCGACCACCGTGTACAGCGGCGCCGGCAGTTCCGCCAGCATCGCCTCGGCGAGCCGGTCGAAGATGGCGTCGTGCCAGGCGTCGATGCTGACGAACAAGCGCCCGTCGGGCCGGTGTTCCGCATGCCCGCGGCCGACCACCAGGTCGTCTTCCAGTGCATGCCATTGCCGGTCCGCGACGCGCGTGATCATCACCGCGTTCTCGCTCAGGCCAGAAGTGAAAGGCTTCGTGTTCATCGGAGTCTCCTTCCAGGAGTGCCTCGATCTCAGGCGCTCCTGGCGACACCGAACGTCAGCCGCCGGACCGTGACGGGTTGAGGGAGCACCCATGGGTAACTGTGTTCACGGGGCTCACCTCCATACGACGACTTCACGGTCCACCGCGAAAGTAGCAGCGGAGCGCAGCCTCGTTCAAAACCTTTTCCGCTGAGCTCGTGACGCGATCGCGATCCGCTCTCCTTGAGGCGTCTCCAGCCGATGAGTCGGCAAGCCAACGAGAGGAAGGAGTCGTGGATTTCGATACGCCGTTCCCAGCGGACCGCGAGGCGTTTGGTCCGGTGGAGCGGGGTGAAGGTCTGATCGACCGACGGGGCCATGTGCTCGAATGCGGCTCGCCTACCGCCGACTGTGCTGCCACAACACGCCATCGCTGTCCTGGAGATGGAATCCGCATCGCTTCAGAAGCTGGTCAGCCGTTTCCCGGGGAAAGAGCCGGAACCGAAGGCGCTGGTGAGCCACAACCACTCCCTGGTCTTCGATGAAGTAGTCCAGAGCCTGTGCGTAGGCGTCGTAGTCGTAGTATCCCGAGGTCATGACCAGGTCGTAGAAGCGCGACAGGTCAGCATAGGAATCAGGCACCCGCGGACGGTAGCGGCGCGGTTCGGTGAGCGGCAAGGCTCATTTTGAGCCCCTGCCGGTCCTTGTCTGACCTGTGTCCCTCGCTGCTCCTCGACCCGCAGAGGCTAGGCGTATCTGTCTCCTGCGCTGCTCGCGCGCCGACCCGCCTCCCGTTCACGTGCGGAAGTACCGGGTGAAAGCCGTGGCGTCGGTGCCGAGGACGTCGCCGAACGGTGCGTCGAGTTCGCGGATGAGCAGGACGAGGAACGTGATGAGCCCGGCCAGGCCCATGACCATCACGATATGAGTGAAGTTGTGCCGGATTCCGAACATGAACATGAAGGCGATCGTCAGCACCCCGCCCATGATCAGGCCGAGCCACAGGACGGGCGACAGGCTGCTCTGCGCATCGGTCTCGCGTCCACGCCGTGCCTCGTCGAGTGTGCCCAGTTGCGAGAGGAGTTCCTGAGCGGCGATCTGCTGGGTGGGTGTGGCGGTGGCCGGAAGCCGGCTCGACACACGCAGTTGGTTCAGCATCGTCCAGCCCTCGGGACCGAGGCCCCCGCCGGCCGTCATCCGCGGCCACTCGGTGGTGACGACGTGATGGGCGTACTGCTCGGAGAGGGTACGCGCCCGCGCCCGCTCGTCCGCCGGCAGGGCTTCGGCCAGCAGATACGTCTCGTGCAGGGCGCTGGCCTCCGCCTGTACATGGGAGGAGGCGCTGCTGCTGGTCTCCCATACGGATACGAGGGCGAGTCCCAGCACGAGCGCGTAGAGGACACCGACCATCATCGAGATGTACTCGGCGACGTCCTCGCGCGGCTCCTCGTCGGGACTCGGAGGGTACAAGTGCCCCTTGGCCACGACCACTGCGGCGGCGAGCATGGCCACCCCGAGGACAATGGCGAGGCTTTGCAGGGTGTCAGGCACGGGAATCCCCTTGGATCACGGGCGGCGTGAGCCCAGCAGCGCCGCCACGAGCGCGGCGGGAACGAGGAGGAGCAGCAGCACGGCCACGACGGACAGGCTCGAGTTCTCCCGGGATCGGCGCCGCAGCCTGGCGAGGACCGACGACTCTTGTCCGCGAGCCTCGCGAGTACCGGGTGGCTTCGGCCGGGCGGGCGTCACCGGAGCGGGCGGTTGGGCGGGCGCGTCGCCCAGGATCCCGCCGCCAGGCTGGGCAGGCGCTGCGCCCTGGATGCCGCCACCTGGTGGGGCGGGTGCGGTGCCCAGGGTCCCGCCGCCCGGTTGGGCAGGCGCTGCGCCCAGGATCCCGCCGCCCGGTTGGGCAGGCGCGGTCCCCGGCGCCCCGCCGCCTGGTGGTGCCGGCGCGGCACCCAGGACGCCCCCTCCAAAAGGCGGCGTCACGGGGATTCCCGGCGCGAGGGGGCCGGGAGGTGTCAGGGGCGCGGCAATGGGCGGTGGTACGGCGGGTACCCCGGGTGCGGCCGGCCCGGCCGCGCCTGGCAGCTGGCCCGGCGGCGCGGCAGGCGGTGGCTGTACGCCCGGAGGCGGAACGGCAGGGCCCGGCGCCGCACTTGCGGTGGGTGACTGTCGCGGGGGCACGGTGCGGCGGTACTGGGGAGGGGAAGGTGCTGGCGTCTGCGGACGGAAGGGGAACGGCGTACCGAGGGGGGAGCCCGGAGGCAGGGGGAGCGGCGGAGCAAGGGCTGCCGGAGGAAGAGCCGGTGCAGTGGGGAGAGTGAAGGAGGTAGTGGCGTGCGCGGTGAGCGCAGGGGGCGCTTGACTGCTTCCCGTCGGGGTCAGGGTCGCCGTCCAGTCGCTGCCCGTGGCCGTGCCCGCGCTGTGGTACGTGCCCGGGCTCCGCGTGATCTGCGCCGTGCACGTCACAGATGTGCCGGGCGGAAGCTCGGGGACGACTGCCCGGCCGGAGCAGTCGATGCGGGCGGGCAGCAGCTCCGGGTCGGCCAGCTGGACGTCGAGCACCGTCCTGTTGCCGGGGTTGGTCAGGACGTAACGCACCTCGGCCTCGGTGAAACTGATGAGCCGGGGGCTCTCGGACAGGGACAGCTGCCCGGCCACACCGGCGTAGCCGCTGCGCGCGGAGGTCGTCATCCGTATCCCCAGGGAAGGGATCACGCCGGTCGCCGTGACCCAGTCGGTGTGGGGGCCGGGAGCGGCGGGAAACCGGGCCGTACAGACGGTGCGCGACAGCGCGCGCAGGGTGCCGGGGTGCGCGGAGCCGCCGCCGCAGCGGACCGCCGAGGGCGGAACGCCCGGGTCGTTCAGGCGCACTGAGGCGAGGTCGGCTCCGCTGTAGTTGGTCAGCCGGTAGACCTTGACGACGGGTGTGCCGGCCCGGATGCCGGGCTGCAGCGCGCCGAGCCCGGGGCGGGTGTTGACGGTGACCGACAGCCCGAGACCGTTCTCCCCGACCCCGCCGGCGCGGGCTGTCGGCGCGCGGTCCACCAGAGCCGCGAGCAGCGCGGCAGCGATCGTGCACACGGCGACGAACGCCGCTCGTCGGGCCTGCGGACGCCCGCGCCGAAGCCCCATCCTGACCACCTTCTGCCGACGATCGCCTTGAGGCAGATGGTCACCGGCCGTCCTGCCGCAGAAGCCGCAGACGTGCCGACGCAAGCATATTTTCTGACTGATGTCGCCCTGATGGGTGAGCGTGGGGTGAGCCCGCAGATCGCAGGTCGCCGGTCGCAGATCGCAGATCGCCGGTCGCAGATCGCCGGTCGCCGGTCGCCGGTCGCCGAGAAGGGGAAGGGCCCGCCAACCGGGCCGGGTTTTCAGGCTGGTCCAGTGATGGTCGCGCGCCAGGAAGTCTGGGTTCGCACCGCTTCGGCCCCGCCCTGCCGAATCGCCTCCCGCATTCCTGCCGCAGGGGGGCCGCAGTCGTCATGTCCCTGGCGGGCGGGCTCCTGATCGTCGAATGGGCGGGCCGCCGAGGGGGGGGTGAACGGCACGAGTCTCATGAACTCATGTCAGGTATCCGGATGATCATGACTTTTGGAAGGGGCACATGCGCACCGAGGGGTGGGCCGTGTGAACCCGCCCGCACGTGTACTCACGTGTACCCCTACGCTGGTGCCCGCCACGTGGCGGATCTTGAACAGTGCGACGAACGGAGCGTGACAGGTGACGGGCGCGAACGGCGCGGATCTGGTCGGAGAGGTTCTGGGCGGGCGATACCGCGTGACCGCGACGATTGGGCGCGGTGGCATGGGTGTGGTCGCCCGGGCGGTGGACCAGCTGCTGAACCGCGAGGTCGCCGTCAAGGTCCTGCGGGCGTACACCGACGCTTCCCCGGCCGAACTGGCCGATCTGCGGGTCCGGATGCAGCGGGAGGCGCAGGCCGCCGCCCGTATCCGGCACAGCGGTGTGGTCACCGTGCACGACGTGGTCGAGGAGAAGGGGCTGCCGGTCATCGTCATGGAGCTGGTCGACGGGCCCTCCCTCGACGACGTTCTGGCGGAGCGCGGCTCGCTGGACCCGCGCGAAGCGGCCGCGATCGGCGCCAAGCTGATGGACGCGCTCGACGCGGCACACCGGGCCGGGGTCCTCCACCGGGACGTCAAGCCCGGCAACGTACTGCTGGAGCGCAGCGGCCGGGTCGTGCTCACGGACTTCGGCATCGCCAGCATGGAGACCTCCGGCGATGAAGCCCTGGCCAAGCTGACCCAGAGCGGTCAGATCGTCGGCTCCCTCGACTATCTGCCGCCGGAGCGCGCACAGGGCCGGGAACCGGGTGCCGCCTCGGACATCTGGGCGCTCGGCATGACTCTGTACGCGGCCGTGGAGGGCTCTTCGCCCTTCCGCCGTACGTCGGTGTGGTCCACGCTGGCGGCGATCGTCGGCGAACCGCTGCCGGAGCCCCGGCGAGCCGGACCACTCACCACGGTGCTGCAGGCGCTGATGGCCAAGGACCCGTTGCAGCGGCCCGACGCCGGGCAGGCGCGGGAGATGCTGGAGGCGGTGGCCGGGGGCAGGCCGGTGGACCTCGCGCCGGCACCGGCCCTCCAGCCCGTCACTCCCCCGGCCTTCGGTCCCGCCGCAGCGCCGTTCTCCCAGCCCGGCCCCCAGACCGTCGCCTCCTACACGCCGACCGACGCCTACGGCGCCCCTCCGCACGCGGGCATGGCTCCTGGCATGCCCGCCGGTCACGGCCCCCGTTCCGAGACCCGGGCCACGGTCGTCGGCGCGCGGCGCCGCCGCACCCGTACCGTCGTCGCGGTGGCGGCTGCCACCGTCGTCACCTGCGGCGGAGTCGCCTACGCCCTGGTGGGCATGCAGGGCGATGCGGGCGGCGGGTCGAACCCGGCGCTCTCCGCGGCGAGCTCCCCCGCCGACGGTGACATGTCCGACACGGGCGGCACGACCGACGGCTCGACCTCCGCGGGAGACCTGACGGGCATAGGCCCCAGCGAGACGCCGTCCAGCAACCCCTCGAAGAAGGGCGGGGACCGAGGGAAGGGTCCCACGCCGAAGCCCGGCACCAGCGGAGGCAAGTCGGCCGCCAACCCGTCCGACTCGCCGAAGGCAACGCCCAGTTCCACGGTGAAGGAGCCCGTCCCGGTGTCGACGACATGCACCGGCTGGGCCCACTCCAACCGCAGCGACGGCTACGGTTACACGGCTCAAAGCACCCACCTCTACACCGGGCCGTACGCGGTGTGCTCCTACGTGACCGCGGTCAAGTCCGGCGTGAAGGTCTACTACCACTGCTACGCCACCAATGCCCAGGGCAACAAGTGGATCTACGGCCGCATCCAGGGCACGAACACCGAAGGCTGGCTGTTCAGCGACAAATCCACCTTGGCGAGCGGCACACTCGCCCGCTGCTAGGGCCTGTCGTCAAATTCCCGTCTGTCCTGCGACGCCTGGCACGCACTCTCGCCGCACCGGGCGAAAGCCCACGTACGTCCAGTACGAGG
>NZ_JBFAAD010000074.1:0-7768 GCF_040639555.1 Streptomyces sp. NPDC023838 | reverse complement strand
CCGCGAGGAACTACGGATCGCGATCGTGACCTGGACCGAGAGGACCTACCACCGACGCCGCAGGCAAGCCTCGCTCGGCCGGCTGACACCCATCGAATTCGAGACCGTCATGACCACACCGGCCCTCCAGGTCGCGTGACCGAACCTGTCACCCAAACCTGCAGCAGACCCTGAAGCCGTCTTGCAGGCCAGGAGTGCCGGTGACAAGGGCTGGGAGATCGTCACCGACCGCCGGTACGTGCGCCGGCAGTGCTTCCGTCGCACGGAGAGGTCCTGCCGAAGCTCGAAGCGTAGAGCGGTCCGGACTGTCAGGAGCCAGCAGCTTCCGGGCGACGCGCTTGCTGGGTCGGCCGGGCTGCCGGTGCCGGTGCCGGATAGGTGCACGTCTTCCCGGTGGACGCCTCGGGGGCGATCGCGCCCCGGAGCCGCCCCGCTGAAGTCACCATGCCCGAGCGGGCGTTCATCGCATGCGGCTCGGTCTCGTACGAGGACGTCGGGAGTACGGGCCCCAATGGAGTGCAAGGTACGGATACTCGACCTCAGTGAGTCTCCGCAAACGTGGCCGACGGCTGTTCCGCGTTCTGGGCCTGGCGGGCGCGCTCGGCCACCATTTGGGCAATGCGCGTCAGCACCGTCGGGTCGAGTTCGTGGTAACCGCCGCCGTAGAAAATGTCGATCATGACGGTCCCCGCACGGGCGATCGCTCGCATGTGAAACGTGCTTGCCGAATCGGTGGACTCTCGGCCGGAGTAGGCAACGCTCTGATCGCCGATCGATCCCAACGACATCCGCGACTCACCGCCTTTCTTTCCCACCCCCTCGCTCCACCGCTTGTAGCCCGCTGCCGCTGTCTCGGCGCTGTCGAATGCCTCGATTGCGATGTATGCCTTGTTGGAAGCACCCGAATCGGCATAGGCGACTCCGCCCGTTCCGCGCACCCCTGCGCATCCGTCCTCGCGGCAGGAGGCGTCCGTGGTCGCCTCCTCGACGTCCGCGGGCTCGAACAACGACCACCCCGACGGCATGCTCTGTACGTCGGGCAGGACCTTTTTGAGGAGTGTGAGGTCTTTGACCGGTGCGGCCTTGCGCCCCTTCCCGCCACCCTTCGCCCCGGATCCGCTGCCGGCGGCCAGGTCCTCCGATCCGCCGCCGCCCGCGTCCGCCCCTATTGAGGGCGTCCGCACCGCATCGCCATCGCCCCCTACGGCCTTGGTGAGCCCGTAGCCCGCGAGTCCTATGACGAGTGCCACGGCGAGCAGCATCGCCGTCACCGTGGTGGGTGTCAGGCTTTCCTTGCGCAGGGTCAGCGGGCCGAACGAGATGGTGTTGTTCTTGGCGCGGTCGCCGATGTGAGCCTGGTAGAGGTCTCTTCCCGCGTGCGGCGCCGCTGTTGGGTGGCGTCGCGTCGCCTCGTACAACTGCTCAATTCGACGGGCGAATTCGGGGTCCGCGGCGAGGGCGGCGGCGACCTGCCGCTGCATCTCGCCGGGGTCCCCGCTCCCCGGATCAAGGGTCGCACGGTCTTCTGGAGAGGCCCCTAACCGCTCCCGCATCAGCCGTGACGCCTCGGCGCCGGCCGCCCCGCCGATGGCACCCGCCGCCCCGTTCGATGCCTGGGTCAGCAGCGTCGTGACCCAGGCCGTCAGTTCGGATGCTTCCATGAAGCGAGTATCGGCATGGTCATAGCGGTTCCATGGCTTCTTTTCAGCCCTTCCGACCGACCGGCCGTCTCGATTGCGTAACGCTCCAACTAGGTCGTTTCTGATGGCTCTTGGACGGTGTCGCGGAGCCAGATGACGATCGCGGTGACGGTCAGGGTGCTGTTGAAAATGTAGTCGCGCTTGTCGTAGCGGGTGGCCACGGCGCGGAACTGCTTCCACTTGTTCACGCACCGCTCGACGGCGTTGCGGCGGCGGTGCTGGGCCTTGTCGAAGGCCGGGGGCCGACCGCCCAAGCGTCCGCGGTGCCGGCGGTGGTCCCGCTGATCGTCGGGCTGCGCGATGGTGGCTTTGATGCCGCGCCGCCGCAGGTAGGCGCGGTTGTCGCGGCTGGAGTACGCCTTGTCGCCGCGCACCCGGTCCGGCCTGCTGCGCGGGCGGCTCGGTCCACGGCGGCGGATGCGCAGTCCATCCAGGACCGGGGCGAACATCGGGGTGTCGCCCCGCTGACCGGGTGAGGTCTGCCAGGTCAGTGGGCGGGCACGGTCGTCGGAGAGCAGATGGACCTTGCTGGTCCGTCCGCCCCGTGAACGCCCCAGCGCCTCGCGTCCATCGGCCTCCTCACGGGCCCCGCCCCCTTTTGCGGGTGGTCGGCCGGAGGCTTGCGAGGTGCTCCGGCCGCGTGCTGATGCGCCCGGCAGGAGGTCGAGTCGATGTTCACGGCTCACTCCTGCCGGACGACGCCGTCGCCACCATGAAGGTGATCGCCTCCGGCGACGCCTACTCCACGGCGTACGCCCATGTCGCCATGGAAGGCCCTGCCTGGATGCGCCGGCACTTCATCGAACCCGTCCAGCACCAGGCGGCCCAGCTCGACTACGACTCCCTGAGCCACGCCGCCGCCATGCAAGCCACCATCGCGGCAGCCGCCAAGATCGCCCAGGATGCACAGAAGGACGCAGCACTCGCCTCCCAGGTCGCAGCGGTAGCCCGGGATGCCGGGGCCCAGGAGTGGGCCCAAAAGGCGGTGGATTCAGCCAAACAGGCCGACAGCTACGCCGCCCAGGCCCGCCAGTACGCGAGTGCGGCGGACAAATCCGCCGCCGAGGCGGGATCGGCTGCACGATCCCGGAGAAGGCTGACCAGGTCCGCAACCGCAAGAAGCTCGGCTACCGCGGCGGGCGCCCGCCCAAGTTCGACAAGGACGACTACGAGGAGCGACACGCGGTGGAGTGCGGGATCAATCGCCTGAAACGCCACCGAGCCGTGGCCACGAGGTATGACAAGCTCGCCGTTCGCTATGAGGCGACCGTGCTGGTCGCGGCCATCAACGAGTGGCTGTGACAAGCCAGAGCGGGAAGGCCCCGAAGAAAACCTTTCGAGGACACCACAACTGGCCTGACATCCTGGTCAGATGCTGCTCAAACTGACCGGCTCCAGCTGTTCGGGCAAGACCACGCTCGCCTACTCCGTGGGCGAGCGGCTGAAGCGGGTCGCCGTGCACGACTTCGACGAGCTCGGCGTACCGGAAGGCGCCGATCGCCGGTGGCGCAACCGCATGACGGAGATGTGGGTGCGTCGCGCGCTGGAGTACCAGGACCGTGGAGTGGACCTCCTGCTGACCGGGCAGTCCCCGATGGGAGAGGTCCTGGCCAGCCCTTCCGCCCCGTTGCTTGATGGCATCGCGGTGTGTCTGGTCGACGTGTCCGACGAGGTCCGGCGCGGCAGGCTCACCATGCGCGACTCCGGCCGATGGGAGGCTCCGGCGGTTGACGCCTTCCTCGACTGGGCCGCCTGGCACCGCCAGCACGCCGAGGATCCCCAATACCGACCCGACGTCATCATCGACGACAGCTGGCCCCGTATGGCCTGACACCGCTGGACCGGCTGGACGGCCGACGATGGTGCACCCACCTGATCGACACCACGGATCAGCCGGTCGCGGAATCCGCAGATCAGGTTGAGCAATGGGTTACCCAACAGCGCGGCGCGCTCCGCTCCGGCCATCTCGCCTTGTCGCAGGGCTGGTCAGACCAGACAACCACCCGAGCCAACTACGGCTCCTGATCTACTTTCGCAACACTCCCTAGTAGGGCATCATTTCCGACCAGGCCCAGGGAGACCCCAGCGGCGGGAGTGCCGGTGGGTCCGACCTCTCGTGATACGTGTACATGGACCTGCACATGGACGTCGAGGGACGGTGCTTCACCATGCTCCTCGTGCCCGACCGCAGCGAGCACGCCCGGGCCCGGGCGGCGGCGAACTGGGCCCGCTATCCCCACGCGCCCGACGGACACTCACTGCCGCCCGACGAGCCCGAGGCACGCGAACTCCTCAAGGCCCGCATGCTCACAGACCTCCACCGCCAGTATTCGACCAGGCACCGGGCGGTGATCGCACTCATCCCCTCCTTGACGGCCGCCTATGGCCTGTGGTCCGAGTTCGAGCCGGAGAACAGGACCGTCGGCTTTGTCCTCGCGGGCAGTTCCCTCGTCCTCTTCTCGGCTCTCATCCTCCTGGGGATCGCGTACACGCGGCGCGGCTCCACCAAGTACACGAGGCGGTTGGAGGCCGCCGGGTTCACCGCCGTGAGCGACCGGAACGGGCGACGGCGCTACTACCCGCCTGGCCGGCACCTCCCGGGACCCGACAGCCTCCTGTTCCACGCAAACGAGCTACGGGACTAAAACGTGTCGCAGAAGGCCGTGTGCAGGCAGGTCAGGGCGAGGTGGTGGCGGTGGTACCCGGGGCCTTGAGGGCACCCACTTCGAACTCCGTACCTTCCCCCCGCTCCCTACCTTGGCCGTACAGCTCGCTCAGTAGCGGTAGTCGGGCCAGTACGGGTCCTCCCAGCGGGCGGTGCCGGTGAGTGCGAGGAGCCGTATCCGTTGCAGCAATCCCTCGGGAGCCCCCTGCGGTGAAGCCGCGCCGGGGCGTGATGGACCAACCAGGCGGTGAGCTCGGCGAGGAAGGCGTCCGCGTTGTCCCACGCGTCCCAGGGAAGGAGATCGCCCAGCAGATCGGACTCCCAGTAGGCAGCGGTCGCCTCGGTGCACAGCGCGAGGAGTTCGTACGCGGGTACGGGTGGATCCGAGGCAATGAGGGTGCAGGCCCACCAGGCATGCAGGAACTCCCAAACGGCCGAGCTCTGCTCCGTAGGCCACTGCCGCCAGTGGCCGCGAGCGAACGAGAGACCGACCTCGTACGTGCCGAACATGGGCTTCACGTGGCCACTGACCAGCGCCCCGGCGAATTGCGGCAGGATACGGCGCAGCACCGCACCGTGATCGTCTCGTTCGGAACATCCCAGGTACGACGCAGCAGGTCCGGGTCGAGCACTACGTCCGGCACCTTCAGCAGCGCGAGCTCTTCGGCGCTGCCCCAGTGGCAGTCGCACTGGGCCTCATCACTGCGGGCGGTCATTCCGCGAAAGGTGGCGTCCAGGCGGTCCAGAGCACGGTCGAGCCGGATCCGTGCGGAGTGTCGTCGAGGTTCAACATTGTCGGCACAGCCTCAAGGGGACTCCGGGCGGCTTGCAGCAACCGAAGATCCGGACCCTACCGTGTTCCACCCACGCCCGTCGCGGCGGTTACCCACGCCGGGAGGAGGGGGGGGAGTACTGGGCCCGGTGGCCTGCCATTGCCTTGCCTGAGGCCTACGGGTGATAGAGGGCCTGCACTCGCGCGGCAACGAGGGGCCGTCCCTCATCAAGAGGCAGAAAGTATTCCCCCTGCCACGCCTGCGTGCTGCCGGCCTGACGGCTGGGCGTCGTCACCCACGGCGGATAGACGCGGAATCCCCGTTTTCCGCCGACCCCGGCCTGAGACACGACGCCGCGCTCGCACAGCACCTCTCGCGGAAACACGAACTGCCCGAAACGGCCGCTGTCGCGGCTGCTGATGACGAACAGATCGACGCCGTCCTCGGCGTCAAAGGGACGGATCGGGCCTTCGACGGACCGTTGCCACACGGTGACGAACTGACCCACCTTCGTCGGGGTCGTCTTCCCCACACGAAACCTCACCGACAGCCCGTCCAGAGTGAATGCGTGAGCCGCGTACTGCGCGCTCTCGGGCTCGGGCACCGGCGGTGTGCAGACGAAGCCGCTCGGGTCGTACACCAGCTCCTTCGCCGCCAAGAGGTCCCCGTGAAGCCCTGACCAGGGCTGTTTCGTCACCATCCACACATCCTGCCATCACGCCCACCGCACACCGACCGGTACGCGGTCTCGCCCTTGTAGTCTCACCCCCATGTCACACTCGGGGGAAGCACAGCTCGGGAAACCACACGTGCCGGTGAGCGGACAGCATGTGCGCCAGGCCGTGGCCTACTGCGTCGGTGTCCTCGAAGGCGTCCCGGCTGCCCAATGGCAGGACAGGGCCGGTGAGTTGGAGTGGACTTGCCGGGAGACGCTGAGCACCTCGCCGATGACCTGCTGACGTACACACTGCGGTTCGGACTCGCGCATCCCATGGCCGTACCCCGTGTCCCGCTGCGCATCTCCTGTGACCGGCCGGACGGATCGCCTACTGCCCCGCCGACACCACTCTGGACGAACTGATCCATGTCGCGGGCAGCCGGTGGGCGGTTGAGGAATGCTTCCAGAGCGCGAAGCAGGAGTGCGGTCTGGACGACTACCAGGTCCGACGTTACGACGGCTGGCACCGCCACATGACCCTGGCCATGGCCGCCCACGCCTGCCTCACCGTCCTGCGGGCCCGCGAACTCGACACGGACAAAGCAGAAACGGATCCTCCCAGCTCATCCGCCTCAGCCTTCCCGAGATCAGACGCCTGATCACCCGCCTCAACCACCGCCAGCCACCGCCTCTCGCCCACGTTCTGCACTGGTCGACCTGGCGACGCCGACGCCAGCACCAGGCCCGCACCAGTCACTACAAACGACGCGGACACAGCCCATGACACCTGCCCACCAGTCACGGCAAACACCGTTGTAGTACTAGGGCCTGTTGTGAAAGTCGATCTTGATCGAGGATGATCACGTCTCATGGGGCGCGGGGACCTGACGGATAGCCAGTGGGTCCGGCTTGAGCTGTTGCTGCCGCGGGGCGTCAAGCCGGGTCGTCCGCAAGTGTGGACTCGGCGGCAGCTGATAGACGGCATACGCTGGCGGACCCGGACCGGCGCCCCGTGGCGGGACGTGCCAGAACGTTACGGTCCGTGGGATCGGACCTACGACTTGTTCCGGCGCTGGCAGCGGGACGGCACCTGGGCCTGTATCGTCACCCAGCTACAGGCTCAGGCCGAACCGTGCTGGTCGCAGTCCTCAACGAGTGGCTGTGAACAGTGCCTTCGGCCTGCTCAAGTATGCGGAGCGCGTCGGTTGCTGCTGGTGACAGCATGGTGTCGTCCTGCAAGTCGGCCAGAGGAATCCACACCGCGGCGTCGGTGGAGCCGTCGATCTCGGTCACCGCCGGCGCCCCGCCCTTGAGGGCAACGACGTAGAACAACGCCGTGAGGCTCCAGCTCACTCCATCCCGCCGGACCGCGTAGGTCCGCGCGTCGAGCAGTCGAGCATCAACGAGTTCAAGCCCTGTCTCCTCCCGGAGTTCACGGGACAAGGCCTCCACAGGCTGTTCGCCCGGGTCAATTCCGCCGCCTGGCATGTGCCACAAACCCGGTGTGAAGACTGGCGAGGCGTCCGACAGCCGGATCAGCAGCAGTCGATCGTCCTCCACCGCGATTGCGTATGCCGAAACACGAGTCTGTACGTGAGCGTCCACGGTCCCCGCCCCTCCTACACGAAAGCCGACTGATAGGAACCCTAGCGTCACCAAGATCGACTTTCGCAACACGCCCTAGCTATAAAACTGCCGGACGTTGTTGACACTCGGGTCTCCGATCACTACGGAGATCTGCCATGCCCCCTTCGCTGCAACAGCAACAGGACCGTCAGGCCCAGCATCGCCTGGCGGTCCTCGTCACGCCGAGGAAGTCACCGGAAACGTTGCGCTGACCTGCCGCTACTACGGCATCAGCCGCACCTGCTTCTACCAGTGGCTGCGCCGGTACCAGGACGAGGGCCTCGAGGGCCTGCGGGATCGCTCCAGCAAGCCCCACCACTGCCCCCATGCCACCGAAGCCGACGTC
>NZ_JBFAAD010000073.1:0-7768 GCF_040639555.1 Streptomyces sp. NPDC023838 | reverse complement strand
GCAGTTCCCCGCGCCCCTTAGATGCCGCTGCGCGGCAATCCCCTGGGCGCCCCGAAGGGGCGCATCCAGGGGCGCGGGGAACTGCGCGAGCAACCCGGCACGGTCCGCAGCCGACCGGATCTTTTAGGGGCGCGGGGAACTGCGCGATCAGCCCACCACCGGGCCGCAGGCGAGCACCGGGCCGATAAGGGGCGCGGAGCTCCCAGGGCGCGCCGGGCCGGGCCGGGCGGGGCGTGCCCGCACCCCACCCCGCTGGTAGCGTCCGCGTCCGCGTCCGCGTCCGCCCCCACCGAAGAAGAGGTGCCGCATGCACGACGACCCCGTCGCCCAAGACGCCGCCGAGGCCGCCGCGGCCTTCGCGCATCCCGTCGTCGCCCCGGACGCCACCGCCCCGTACGGCCCCCACCCCGACCAGGTCGTCGACTTCTATGCACCCAGGAGGGACGAGCCCGGCGCTCCCCTCGTCGTCGCCCTCCACGGCGGCGCCTGGCGCGAGCGGTACGACCGGGCGCATCTCACCCCGTTCGTGGACTTCCTCGCCCGCCGCGGGTTCGCCGTCGCCAACGTCGAGTACCGGCGCGGCGGCCTGCTGCCCAAGCAGGGCGGCGACGGCCCCGTCGCCGGACGGTGGCCGGACACGTTCGACGACGTGGCCGCCGCCCTCGACGCCCTCCCCGCCCTCGCCCGTACGCACCTGCCCACCGCCGACCTCCGCCGTACCGTTCTCACCGGCCACTCCGCCGGCGGCCACCTCGCCCTGTGGGCCGCGGCCCGCCACGTACTGCCGCCCGGCTCCCCGTGGCACGCCCCCGCCCCCGTCCCCCTCCGCGGCGTCGTCGCCCTCGCCCCCATCGCCGACTTCACCACGGCGTTGGCGCTGGACGTCTGTGACGGGGCGGTCCTTCAACTCCTCGGAGGGGCGGGGAAGCTGGAGGAACGCGCCCCGTTCTCCGATCCCTCCGCCCTCCTCCCCACCGGCATCGCCACCACCCTCGTCCAGGGCCGGGACGACATCGTCGTGCCGCGGGCCGTGGCCGAGGCGTACGCCGATGCCGCCGCCCGGGCCGGGGAGCCCGTCGGGTTCACGCTCCTCGAAGGCGTCGGCCACTTCCCCCTCATCGACCCCGCCGCCGACGCCTGCGCGGTCGTGGCCGAGGAGATCGCGCAGCTGGCTTACTAGCGCCCCGGCCCGCAGACGCCCCCGTAAGAGGCCCCCGTAAGACACCCCCGTAAGACACCCCCGTAAGACACCCCCGTAAGACGCCCCCGTAGTACCTGAGACGGACCCCGCCGGATCCGCACCGCAGGGGACGCCCCGGGCACCCGCCCCCGCCTACCGTGGGCACGTGACCGAGACCGAGACCATCAGCCCCTCGCCGGGGGGCACGCCCGGCAACGGCGGCCGCAGCCCCGAATTCCTGCTCGCCATGGACGTGTTCGGCGGGCTCCGCCGGGACCTGTTCCGGGACGCCTTCGCCTACCGGCCGCTGCCGCCGATGCGTACGGACGGCCCGCTCACCCGCCATCTGCCCGACCGGCTGCGCCACTACGCCGCCTGGAGCCCGCACGCGGCCGTGGTCTTCGTCGCGTTCTGCGCCACGATGATCACGTACACCGAGCGGACCCAGGGCGGAGGGCTGGGGGTCGTCGTGTGGGCGGGGTCGGGCCTGCTCGCCGGGGTGCCCGTCGCCCTGACCCTCATACGGCCGGTCGGCGCCTGGTGGGCGGTGTGCGCGGCCACGATGCTCGACAACTTCCTCGGCGGGCACTCCGGCTTCTCCGGCTGGGGGTGGGGGCCGGGCGCGTTGCTCGCGCAGCTCGCCGTGATGGTCGTGGTGACGCTGCGCACGCGGCCCCGGACCGCCGTGTGGATGTGGGTCCTGACGCTGCTGCTCGGTTTCGTGATGCAGCTCTCCGCGCCCGAGTACGGCAGGCAGACGAACACCGGGCTGATGAGCGTCACGTCCGCGATCCTGCTCCTGATCGCCATCGTCGTGAACGTACGCCGGGACGCGGAGCGGAAGATCACCGTCGAGCAGTCGGTCACCGCCGTCGAACGGGACAAGCGGACCGTGCTCGAAGAGCGCACCACCATCGCGCGCGAGCTGCACGACGTGGTCGCGCACCACATGTCGGTGGTCGCCATCCAGGCGGAGGCGGCTCCGTACCGCGTCGAGGACCCGCCCGAGGAGCTGACGGCGGCGTTCGCCACGATCCGCGAGAACGCGGTGGCCGCGCTGACCGAGCTGCGCCGCGTGCTCGGTGTCGTACGCGCGGAGGACTACGAGGCTCCGGACGCGCCCCAGCCCACCCTCGCCGACCTCGACCGGCTCCTGACGAACGTGCGCGACGCCGGGCTCGATGTGACCAAGGTGGTCACGGGCGCGGCGCGCGAACTCCCGCAGGGCGTCGAGCTGTCGGCGTACCGCATCATCCAGGAGGCCCTCAGCAACGCCCTGCGGCACGCGCCGGGCGCGGCCGCGCGGGTGGAGGTCGGCTATGTGCTGGGCGGGGTGGGCCTGCGGGTGGTCAACGGCCCGCCGACGGCCCCGGCCGCCGCGTCGCCCGGCAGCGGGCACGGGATCACGGGGATGCGGGAGCGGGTGGCGATGCTGGGCGGCGAGATGACGGCGGGCGAGGTGGCGGGCGAGGACGGCGGCGGGTACGAGGTGACGGTCTTCATCCCGGTGCCGACGGCCCAGGCGGCCCCGGGGGCCCCGGCGGCCCCGGTGGAGACGGGCGCATGAGCGGTACGAGCATCCGCGTACTGATCGTCGACGACCAGATGATGGTCCGGGAGGGCTTCTCGGTCCTGCTCAACGCGCAGCGCGACATCGAGGTGGTCGGCGAGGCGGTGGACGGCCGGGAGGCGGTGGCCAAGGTGCGCGAACTCCGCCCGGACGTCGTCCTGATGGACATCCGGATGCCCGAGATGAACGGCATCGAGGCGACGCGGAAGATCGTGGCGGCGGAAACGGAGGCGCGGGTTCTGGTGCTGACCACGTTCGACCTGGACGAGTACGTGTACCAGGCGCTGCGGGCGGGGGCGTCCGGGTTCCTCCTGAAGGACGCGTCCGCGCGTCAACTGGCGGAGGGGGTACGGGTGGTGGCCTCCGGCGACGCGCTGCTCGCGCCGTCGGTGACGCGCCGCCTGATCACGGAGTTCGCGCGGGCGGCGCCGGGGCGGCGGGGGGTGGGTACCGGCGTCCAGGTCGAGGAGCTGACGGACCGCGAGACGGAGGTCCTGATCCTGATCGCCCAGGGCCTCTCCAACGCGGAGATCGCGGACCGGCTGGTGGTGGCGGAGTCGACGATCAAGACGCATGTGAGCCGGGTGCTGGTGAAACTGGGGCTGCGGGACCGGACCCAGGCGGCGGTGTACGCGTACGAGTCCCGCCTGATCACCCCGTCCTAGCCCGCCCCCACCCCGCGCCCCTTTCAGGCCCGGCCTTTGTCTGCGGCTGAGTGGGGGCTGGTCGCGCCCACGCGGCGGAGCCGCACATGTCACAGCCCCGCGCCCCTTGAATGCCGCTGCGCGGCATCCCTGGGCGCCCCGAAGGGGCGCTTCCAGGGGCGCGGGGAACTGCGCGACCAGCCACATACGGGCTGCGGACGAAGGGAGGTTCAGGGGCGCGGGGAACTGCGCGACAAGCCCCCACCGGCCCGCAGGCAGACGACCGGCCGCCCGGCCCAGGGCTTTCGGGAAGGGGTGGGGTGGGGAAAGGAAACCCCATGGACACCAGCAGCCTCTTCCGGCCCGGCTCCGCCCAGTTCGTGGCCGACCCCTACCCCGCCTACGCGGAGCTCCGCCGCACCGGCCGCGCGCTCCACCACCCCGCCACCGACCAGTGGCTGGTGACCCACCACGCCGATGTCTCCGCGCTGCTGAGGGACCGCCGCCTCGGGCGGACGTACCTCCACCGGTTCACCCACGAGGAGTTCGGCCGTACGCCCCCGCCCGCCGCCCACGAGCCGTTCCACACCCTCAACGACCAGGGGATCCTTGATCTCGAAGCCCCCGATCACACCCGGATCCGGCGGCTCGTCGCGCAGGCCTTCACCCCCCGGCGCGTCGAGGAACTCGCACCCGTCGTCCAGCGGATCGCCCACGGCCTCGTCACGGACTTTGTCGCGGTCGGCGGCGGAGACCTCCTCGCCGACGTGGCCGAGCCCCTCCCCGTCACCGTCATCGCGGAAATGCTCGGCATCCCGGAAGCCGACCGGCACCTCCTGCGGCCCTGGTCCGCCGACATCTGCGGGATGTACGAGCTCAACCCGTCCGAGGACACCGCCACCCGCGCGGTCCGAGCGGCCGTTGAATTCTCCGAGTACCTGAGGGGGTTGATCCGGGAGCGGCGACGGTCCCCGGCTTCAGCCTCCGGCTCTGGCCCCGGCCCCGCCCCCACCTCCGCCCCCGCCCCCGACCTCATCTCCGCCCTCATCGCCGTCCACGACACCGACGGCACCCGCCTCACCGAGCAGGAGATGATCTCCACCTGCGTCCTGCTCCTCAACGCGGGCCACGAAGCCACCGTCAACACCACCGCCAACGGATGGTGGACGCTCTTCCGCCACCCCGAGCAGCTCGCCCTGCTGCGCGCCGAGCCCGGACTGCTGCCCGGCGCCATCGAGGAACTGCTGCGCTACGACACGCCGTTGCAGCTCTTCGAGCGCTGGGTGCTCGACGCCATCGAGGTGGGCGGCACCGTCATACCGCGAGGGTCGGAAGTCGCGCTGCTCTTCGGCTCCGCCAACCGGGACCCGGCCGTGTTCGACGCCCCGGACACCTTCGACGTACGCCGTCCGGCCGCCGCCAACCGTCACCTCAGCTTCGGCGCGGGCATCCACTACTGCCTCGGCGCCCCCCTCGCCCGCGTCGAACTGGCGGCATCCTTCGGCCTGTTGCTGCGCGAGGCCCCGCGCATGCGGCTGCTCGCCGAGCCGCGGTGGAAGCCGGGGTACGTGATCCGGGGCCTCGCCGCCCTGGAAGTGGAGGTGTAGGCGCGGCTACCGCGCGTCCGGACCGCGCCGCAGCGCCAGGCCGTCCAGGACCACGTTCAGGCCGTACGCGAACTTGCCGTCGCGCAGCCCGGCCGGGTCCACGGCCTGCGCGGCCGCGTACGACTCGGCCAGATGCGCGTGGTCGGCCGCGGCCTGCCGCGCGGCGGGCATGAGCTGGGCGACGAAGTCCGCCTCGGACCGGCCGGAGCGGGCCACCGTGGTGAGCCAGGCCGCCTCCGTGGTGCTCATCCCGATCACGTACGACAGCACGGTCTCGATCGCCCGCTCCGGCTCGGGGAACCCCGCGCCCGCGAAGAGGGCGGCGAGCCGCTCGGAGAACGCCATCAGGTTGGGGCCCAGATAGGCGAGGCCCGCCTGGCCGAGGACCGAGGCCAGCCAGCGGTGGCGCAGGGCCGTCGCGCGGAAGGACCCGGCGGCCTCGGTGGTGGCGGCGCGCCAGTCGGGGCTGTCGGCGGCCGGGACGGCGATCTCCCCGAACACCTCGTCCACCGCGAGCTCCATCAGCTCGTCCTTGGTGGCGACGTGCCGGTAGAGGGAGGTCGCGCCCGCGTTCAGCCGGGCGCCGAGCTTGCGCATGCTGAGCGCCTCGACGCCGTCGGCGTCCAGCATCGCGACCGCCTCGCGGACGATCGCCGCCCGGCTGAGCGCGGGCTGGTCGGGCTCGCGCGACTGGCGGGCCCATACGGAGGGGATCGGCTTCGCCTTGGCGGCCATGGCACTCCTTCACTGCGGCACGTGCGTGCGGTGCGTGCGTACGACGTTCGCATCCAGCGTACAGCGATTGATCCTTGCGAACGGTGCACGCAGCTGCGTACAGTGTGCGCATCGACGGAACGGTGTACGCAACGCTGAGAACGTCGCTCCGAAGGTCGCTGAGAAGGTCGCTGAGAAGGAGAAGGAACCATGGAGACCCGTAACCCACGCCGCTGGTGGATCCTGATCGTGCTGTGCCTCAGCTCGCTCGTGCTGGTGATCGACAGCATGGCGCTGACCGTGGCGGTGCCGTCGATGACGGAGGACCTCGGGGCGAGCGCCCAGGACACGCAGTGGATCCTCGACTCCTACATCCTGGTGTTCGCGGGCCTGCTGCTCACCTCCGGCAGCCTCGGCGACCGCTTCGGCCGCCGGAAGGTCATGATCATCGGCCTGCTGCTCTTCGGGGCGGCCTCGCTGGCGGCGGTCTTCTGCGCCGACCCGGGTGAAGTCATCGCCGTACGGGTCGCGATGGGCGTCGGCGGGGCGCTGATCATGCCCTCGACGCTGTCGATCCTCATCACCGTCTTCGACGAGGAGGAGCGCGGCAAGGCGATGGCGGCGTGGGGGTCGGTGTCGATGCTCGGCCTGGTCGGCAGCCCGGTGCTCGGCGGCGTACTCATCGACCACTTCTCCTGGCACTCGATCTTCTTCATCAACATCCCGGTCGTGGCGCTGGCTGTCCTGGCGGGTCTGGTCCTGATGCCGGAGTCGAAGGCGCCGTGGCAGAAGCCGGATCCGCTGGGGGCGGTGCTGTCGGCGGCGGGGATGACCGCGCTGATCTGGTGGATCATCGAGATCCCGCAGCACGGGGCGTTCGGCGGCCGCTCGCTGGTCACGCTGGCGGTCGCGGTCGTCGCCCTCGCCGGGTTCGTGGTCTGGGAGAACGTCACCTCCGCGCCGATGGTGCCGCTGGTCCTGTTCAAGCACCGCAACTTCAGCGGCGGTTCGGTGTCGCTGGCGCTCGTGCAGATCGGTACGGGTGGGCTGCTGCTCGTCCTCACCCAGTACCTCCAGTTCGTCCTCGGGTACTCGCCGGTCAAGGCGGGGCTCGCGTTCCTGCCGCTGGCGGTGACGGCGCTGGCTGGCAACACGGTGGGGGCGCGGCTGGCGGCGAAGGTGGGCAACCGGTGGCTCGTGCTGGCCGGGATGCTGACCATGGCCTCGTCCTTCGCGCTGCTGACCGCCGTCACGGCGGACTCCGGCTTCACCGTCCCGGCGGTCGCCCTCGGCCTGCTCGGCCTCGGTGCGGGGCTGGCGATGCCGGCGGCGGTGGGGGCGCTGATGGGTACGATCCCGGCGGACAAGGCGGGGGTGGGGTCGGCCCTCAACGACACGATCCAGCAGGCCGGTACGGCGCTGGGCATCGCGATCCTCGGCTCGATGCTGTCGAGCGGCTTCGCGGCGGAGATGCCTTCGGACGCGCCGGATTCCGCTCGGCACTCGATCGCGGGGGCGCTGGTCGCGGCCCACGGTGACGCGTCCCTGGTGCGGGCGGCGCGGGAGGCCTTCGCGTCCTCGATGTCGACGACGTTCGCGGTCAGTGGGGTGGGGGTGCTGGTGGCGGCGGTGGTGGCGGCGGTGGTGATGCGGGACGCGAAGCGGGTCCGCCCGACCCCGGCCCCCGAACTGGCCGCCTGAGCCCCTCCCCGGGGCCCGGCCCCCGGCTCCCTTCGCCTACGACCCGGCGGGGGCTGCCCGCGCCCCTTTCAGGCCCGGCCTTTGTCTGTGGCCCGGTGGTGGGTTGCTCGCGCAGTTCCCCGCGTCCCTTTTGCGCCCGGCCTTTGTCTGCGGCTGAGTGGGGGCTGGCCGCGCAGTTCCCCGCGCCCCTGAGGGGTACGGGGTCGCTGCACGTCCGGCGCCTTGGCCCCCGGGGGCTCCTTTTCGTCTGCGGCCCGGTGGGGGCTGGTCGCGCAGTTCCCCGCGCCCCTTAGATGCCGCTGCGCGGCAATCCCCTGGGCGCCCCGAAGGGGCGCATCCAGGGGCGCGGGGA
>NZ_JBFAAD010000072.1:0-8051 GCF_040639555.1 Streptomyces sp. NPDC023838 | reverse complement strand
TCGTACTGGACGTACGTGGGCTTTCGCCCGGTGCGGCGAGAGTGCGTGCCAGGCGTCGCAGGACAGACGGGAATTTGACGACAGGCCCTAGGGCGGCGCCCCGGCGACATCGGTTATCGGCCATACGCGTACATATCCCGGAAGATGCCCCCTCGCGCCCCTTAGCGTGATCCCGGATGCGTCGGCCGGCGCAGCACCACAGGGCCCGCGGGGGCCTCGGGCCAGGGAGTCGCGGGAATGAATCGACGGTTGGGCACCCTCGTCGCGGTCGGCGCGCTGACCCTCGGCGTGACCGGCGCGGGCACGGCGGCGGCGTCGGCCCCGTCCTCGTCCTCGTCCGGGGCGGGCCACACGGCGACGGCCGAGATCTTCGCCACCAACAACACGGCCACCATCACCGACCCCGCCGACCCCCGCCTCAGGACCCGCCTGACCCGCTTCGACCGCGAGGTCCGCGACGTCATCCGCACCCACGGCGGCGAGGCCGGTCGTTCGACGCTTCTGGACGGCGTGTTCTGGTCGTCGGACCTCAAGCAGGCGACGTACGAGCGCTCGCGCGAGTTCGACGTCAACCACGTCGGCGCGGCCGGGCTGCACCACATCGCCGACATCATCCGCAAGCAGTACAAGCAGGAGTCCGTCCTGACCTTCCGCCACCTGCCGCGTACCTCGCCCGAGACCAACGCGGTCGACATCGAGGCGACCGGAGTGACCTCGGGCGAACTGCACGACGCGCTCCTCGCGGACCCCGCCGCCCGCGACGAACTCGGCGGCGGCTCGGTCACGGCCCGGGGCGGCCGCCTGATCCTCATCGCCCCCCTCGCCGACCTCGACCTCGCCAAGAAGTTCGTGGGCGAGCTGGGCGTGGACTGGAACACGGCGGAGGTGCGGTACGGGGCCGAGGAGTTCGTCGCCGGTTAGCGCACGGCCGGGGCCCTCGCCGCCCGGTGTCGACGAGGGCCCCGAACGCGTCGGCGTCACGACACGTAGAGCTTCCCGGGGCGCGGGTAGGTGGACCGGTAGCCGGCCAGGTCACGGGCGTCGGACGGCTTGAGCTTTATGCAGCCGTTCGACTTGTAGTCGCTGTTGCCGTCCCAGCGGTAGGGCTCGCTGGAACCCTGCTTGCCGCTGGGGAGCATCTCGCTGTGGATGAAGAGCTCCGTGCGGTTGGTGCCCTTCCCGTGGGGCTTGCAGTGCTTGTCCCCGATGTACCAGGAGATGCCGTTGACGCCGTGCGGGCCGCCGGGGTGGTGCGCGTCGAAGGTCTTGATGTCGTACGTGGCGCTGGGCAGCACCCCTCGCTTCGACAGGCACGAGTTCGTGCTGCCCGTCCCCGACCCGGCACGCCAGCTCTTCACGGTATACGTGTGGACCTTGTCCGGATTGACGACCTGGACGTAGACCAGGCTCAGCCGCGAGTTTGAGGTGTCCTTGCGGTTGATCTTGAAGGAGAGGTACGTGTAGCTGCGGGACGCGGCGGCCTTGGTGGTCGTGGCGCTGGTGGCCGACACGGCCGACAGCTGCTGTGCGGCCTTGGCGGGCGTCGGCGCGGCGTGCGCCGGCAGGACGCCGATCCCGGTGACGGCCATCGCGACGACGGCGCCGTACGCGAACTTGGACTTCCCCCGTACCGTACTCATGGAATCGTTCCTTTCCTGAGTGATCCCCGAAGGACTCATGTCCTCGGTGTGTGGAACACCCTAGGAATCGCGGCTACCGCCTGGCATTCACCGTGGGTTTGAACCCATATGAACTTCGGTGGCAGTCCCGGGAGACGGCTCATACCTGGGCGGTAGGTCGCTCGTGGTAGACGGCTCGTGCCCGGCGGGCGGCGCCGTGGGGTCCGCGCCGGACAGGAACGCGGTGGCCTGTGCCTCGATATGGACGGCGCCCACCGCCCTCGCCCAGCGCACGATCAAGCTGGTCGTGGGCGTCGGGTCCGGGCCGGGGGCGGCCTGACGCCCGGTCATTCCGAACGTGCTCGTCCGGTCACACCGTGTGACCGCATGTGTACCACCCGCCCCGCGGCTCGCAGGGCGGGCCTGGCGCAGCCGAATTGGCCACTTTAAGTGGTCGCACAACCCGTGCATTTCGCGGAAGTACGGCGCAAGCTGGAATCGGAGCCGGGTCGTCTATCCCCGAGCAGACGGCCCCGCTCTCTTTGGGGCGCCGCCGGTCGCGGGAGGACGGCGCCCCGAAAACGTGCCCGCGTGCGGACCCGCTCAGCTCACCAGCTCCGGGTGGTGCAGCCGCGCCACCTGCGGGTGGGCCCGCAGCCAGCCCTTCAGCTCGTTGCGGCCGTACTCGGCGTGCAGCGGGTTGTCGGCGCTGTGCGCCACACCCGGCGCGTGCGCCAGATAGCCGCCGGGGACGGTGTCGATACGGGCGTCCAGGCGCGGGTTGTAGAAGAACGGCACCGAGTACCGCTCCACCGCTCCGGGTGGCGAGACCACCCGGTGGTCGGTCGCGGAGAGATAGCCCTCCGTAGCGATCTCCAGGAGCTCACCGAGGTTGACGACGAAGGCGCCGGGCAGCGGCGGAACGTCCACGAACCCGTCACCGAGCCGGACTTGGAGTCCGCCCACGGAGTCCTGGAGCAGCAGCGTGAGGAAGCCGTAGTCCTTGTGGGCGCCGACGCCCTGCCCGTCGCCCTCCGGAGCGCTGCCGGGGTAGCGGATCAGCTTGGTGTGCAGATGCGGGCGGTCCGCGAAGGCGGCGTCGAAGAAGTCGGCCGGGGCGCCGATCGAGGCGAGCAGCTCCTGGAGCAGCCGGTGCGCGACGGCCGCGAGCCGGTCCTGCCAGTCGAGCACCACGGTCCGCAGCTCGGGCAGCGCGTCCGGCCACTGGTTCGGCCCCTCCAGCCAGCGGTACGCCGGGTCGTCGGGCCCCACCACGGGCGCGGGCCGCTCGGCTCCGACGTCCAGCTGGTCGCGCCAGTCCGAACGCCCGCCCGTCAGCTCGTGGCCGATGCGGGTGTAACCCCGGAAGTGCGGCGAGCGCAGATTGCTCAGGGCGAGCCGATCGGCCTCAGACAGGGCGAAGAACTCCCTGGTCAGCCGCAATATGCGGGCGACCTCCGCGTCCTCGATCCCATGCCCGGTCAGATGGAAGAACCCGGTGTCGCGAGCCGCTCGGTGCAGCCCCTCGCGGAAGGCGTCACGCGTGGCCGGGTCATCGGCCTGCGAGAGGTCGACCACGGGAAGTGAGGTGGGAAGCAGGGTGGTGCTGGACATGAGCGGGTTCCGTTTCCGTTCCGGGATGTACGGAGGTCCTGTTCCCGGGGTTGGCGGGAGGACGGCCGGGACGGATCGGCGTGTGGGTGCGCCGGAACCGGAGGGACCGCGACAGGACCGTTGGCAGAAGGGCGAAGGGCCGGGGCGGGCGGAGAGCCGGGCCGGGCCATGGCCGCGAAGGCCGCGAAGGTCAGTCCTGCGGGCGACAGCTCATGCTGGTGACGCGCACGTAGTCCACGTGTCGGCGCATCACGAGAAGAGTCATGCCATGAGAGTACGCCCGTGGCGCCCGGTCGTGGAGGAGACCTTCCCCACACCCCCGCTTCACGCCCGGTTCAGGCGCTGTCCAGGTTGATCCCCTGGGGAGCCGGCGCCACCATCGGGGTTTTTGGCGCGGCCGTCGACGGCTCGGGCGGGTGGCCGTCAGCCCGGGCCGGGCCCGCTGATCCGATCGGGGCAACCCCCAGCCTGTCTACCGCGCCCCGCGGGCCAGGTTGGCGAGAGTCGTACACGATCAGCCGCACACGCCGGCCCGCCCACCAGCCAAGGAACTCCCCATGCTCCGTCGCCTCGCCGTCGTCCTCGTGAGCCTCTCCGCCGCTGCCTGCCTCACCGGCGGAACGGCGGCGGCCGCCGTCTCCTCCGACGACCCCCGCGAACTGACGCCCCGCGAGCAGGCGGGCCTGGAGTTCGCGGGCCATGTGCTCGGCAGCCTCTTCGGCGGTGCGCCGCTGCGCGGCGCGGGCCTCTGACGCAACGAGAACGGGCGCCCGCCCCCGGCAGGGGTGGGCGCCCGTTCTCATGCGGTTTCGCAGCCGGATCAGCTCACGTTGACCGCGGCCCAGGCCGCGTTCACCGCCTTGTACTCCGCGCTGCTCGCGCCGTAGAGCGCGCTCGCCGCGCTGAGCGTGGCGGTGCGGGCGCCCGCGTAGTTGGTCGTCGACGTCATGTACGTGGTGAGCGCCTTGTACCAGATCTGGACGGCCTTGTCGCGGCCGATGCCGGTGACCGTGGAGCCGTTCGACGTGGGCGAGTTGTAGCTGACGCCGTTGATGGTCTTGGCGCCGCTGCCCTCGGAGAGCAGATAGAAGAAGTGGTTGGCCGGGCCCGACGAGTAGTGCACGTCGAGGTTGCCGAGGGTGGAGGACCAGCTGTCCTTGGAGCCGCCGTCCTTGCTCGGCTTGTCCATGTACCGCAGCGGCGTGCCGTCACCGTTGATGTCGATCTTCTCGCCGATGAGGTAGTCGCCGACATCGGTGGAGTTCTTCGCGTAGAACTCCACCGAGGTGCCGAAGATGTCCGAGGTCGCCTCGTTGAGGCCGCCGGACTCACCGCTGTAGTTGAGGTTCGCGGTGGCCGCCGTCAGACCGTGCGACATCTCGTGCCCGGCCACGTCCAGCGAGGTCAGCGGGGCGGCGTCGCCGGTCCCGTCGCCGTACGTCATGCAGAAGCAGCCGTCGTCCCAGAACGCGTTGACGTAGGCCTTGCCGTAGTGGACGCGGCTGTAGGACGCCACGCCGTCGTTCTTGATGCCGTTGCGGCCCAGCACGTTCTTGTAGAAGTCCCAGGTGGTCGCCGCGCCGTAGTGCGCGTCCACGGCCGCGGTCTGGGCGTTGGAGGCCAGACCGTTGCCCCACACGTCGTCCGCGTCGGTGAGGAGCGTGCCCTTGCCCGCCGTCTTGTGGGCGAGGTCGTACGTCTTGTGGGCGCCCCGCGCGGAGTCGCTGAGCTGGTACGTCGAGCCGGACTTGGTGGTGCCGAGCGTCACCTTGCCGCTGTACTCGCTGTTGCCGGTACCGGTCTTGACGGCCTGCCACTGCGAGAGCTTCTTGCCGGTGGTGGCGTCCGTGACGACGTGCAGCTGGCTCGGCGTGCCGTCGTCCTGGAAACCGCCGACGACGGTCTCGTAGGCGAGCACCGGGGTGCCGCTCGCCGCCCAGATCACCTTGCGGGGCGCCTGGTCGGCCGTGGCCTTCGCCGCGCCCGCGCCCTTGGCGGCGGTGAGCGCCTTCTGCTGGACGGTGGCCGCGCCGAGGGCGGGGGTGGTGGAGGCGACCTTGATGGCGGCTCTGGTCGCCCGGGTCACGCCCGCCGCCTTGCCCGCCTGGGTCTCGTGCACGACGAGGTCGCCGCCGAGGACGGGCAGTCCGGCGTAGGTGCGCTCGTAGCGGGTGTGGACGGTGCCGTCGGCGTCCTTGATGACATCGCGGACGACCAGCTTCTCCTGGGCGCCGAGGCCCAGTTCACCGGCGGTCTTGGCGGTGGTGGCGTTCGCCTCGCGGATCAGCTCGGCGCGCTGGGAGGCGGAGAGACGGAGTGGCTGCGCCGAGGAACCGTCGGGCGTGGGGGAGGCGCCGGCGGATCCGGAGGCCAGGCCGGTGAGACCTGCGGCGAGCAGTGCGGCGGCGGCGACGGAGCCGGCGACACGCGTAGAACGCGTTATACGAGAGGTCACGCGAGCGTCCCTTTCTGGGGGAGGTGGGGGGTGCGGGTGCCACGTGCGAGCACAGCGTTGCAGCAGGGGCGCGTACATGTCATTGAGGTATCCGGAGAATGACTGGAAAGCATCTGTGCGGCGGTGAGCCGGGGTGGACGCAGAAGTGGCTTTCCGGCCAAGGGATTTCCGGAGCACCTGGTCGTCGCAGGTCAAGCTGTAATCCGGCTGTCACAATCCGTTGTGGCTGGAAAGTGGCCACTGGTCGCCTACGTCTGGACGCGCGGCTACGAAGGTGGCTACTGTCGCCCGCACCTACTCAAAAAATTGAGTATCGAGGTGCGAGGGGAGAGGTGGCCGATGGCGACGAGTGCCTTCCGTAAGGCCGTGGAGTCCGGGGATCACGCCGCGATCGAGGAACTGCTCGCGGAGAACGTGGTGTTCACCAGCCCGGTGGCGTTCAAGCCGTACCCGGGCAAGGCGATCACAGCGGCGATCCTGCGGGCCGTGAGCCGCGTCTTCACCGACTTCCGCTATGTACGGGAGATCATCAGCGCCGACGGCCGTGACCAGGCGCTGGTCTTCACGGCCACGGTCGACGGGCTGGAGGTCAACGGCTGCGACTTCCTCCACTTCGACGAGGGCGGTCGCATCGACGACTTCACGGTGATGGTCCGCCCGCTGTCCGGCGCCCACGCGCTCGCGGAAGCCATGGGGGCCCAGTTCGACCGCATCCGGGCGGAGGTGGCGGCGGGCTGAGCGGCGCCCGTGCGGCGCGGTTCGCCTCGCGCACGACGAAGCCCGGGGCCGCGAGGGGATACCTCGTGGACCCGGGCTTCGCCCTGAGCGGGAGCCGCTGGTTCGGCCGCTGACTACTCGATGACGAGCTCGACCTCGATGTTGCCGCGCGTCGCCTTGGAGTACGGGCAGTAGGCGTGAGTCGCCTCCACGAGCCGGCGGCCGGTCTCGCCCGCGAGCTCGTCCGGCAGCTCGACGCGCATGACGACCGCGAGGCCGAAGCCGGTGTCGTCCTTGCCTATGGAGACCTCGGCGGTGACCGAGACGTCCTTGGTGTCGACCTTCATCTGACGGCCGACGGCTCCCATGGCGCTGGCGAAGCAGGCCGCGTACCCGGCGGCGAAGAGCTGCTCGGGGTTGGTGCCCTCGCCGTTTCCGCCGAGCGCCGGGGGCATGGCCAGCGGGAGGTCGAGCCGGCCGTCCGAGCTCACGGCCCGGCCCTCGCGCCCGTTGGCGGTGGCGGCGGCGGTGTACAGCGCGTCCATGGGATGCCTCTTCTTCCGTCCGGTGGTGAGCGGCGTCCGCTCTCCTCTGCGCTAAAGAGTTGCACACAACTAAATTGTGCGCAACTCAATGATGGGCGACAAGCTACCCTGGTCCCATGAGCTCCTCGTCGACTCCCGCCGCGTCGCACCCGCCCCTGGCGTCCGACGTGGATCTGCTCCGCCTCGACCACCAGGTCTGCTTCTCCCTGCACGCCGCGTCGCGCGCTTTCGGAGGCGTCTACCGGGAGGCGCTCAAGGAGCTCGGCCTCACGTATCCGCAGTACCTGGTGATGCTGGTGCTGTGGGAACACGGCCCGCAGCCCGTCAAGGTGATCGGCGAGCGCCTGCGGCTCGACTCGGGCACGCTCTCGCCCCTCCTGAAGCGGCTGGAGGCGGCGGGCCTGGTGACCCGTGAGCGCAGCGCCGAGGATGAGCGCTCGGTAACGGTCCGCCTCACGGAAGAAGGCTCTGACCTGCGGGTACGGGCGCTGCCCGTACCCCTGAAGATCCTCTCGGCCACGGGTCTGTCCGTGCAGGAGGTCCTCTCGCTCCAGCAGCTCCTCGGACGGATCACGACGGCCCTGGACCAGGCGCACTGAGCGCGGGACCGCACCACACGCCCACGGCCGGCCCCGACGCCTGTCGTGGCGGTTACTTCAGGCCCATCTCCGTGCAGGCGTCCTTGACGTTGGGCGTGCAGATCTCGGAGGTCGAGTAGACGCCGTCGCGGATGACCGTCTCCTTGATGTTGGCCTGGGTGAGGGCGACGATCGGGATGATCACGGAGGGGACGGCCTTCCGCGTGGGGGAGTCGACCGTGGTCTTGGTGATGATGGTCAGCGGCTGGCCCTTCGCGAGGGCGACGGCCATCTGCGCGGCGACGGGGCCTTCTTGGACGTACGGCTTGTAGACGCTCATGAACTGCTCGCCCATGACGATGCGCTGGACGCCGGCGAGTTCGGCGTCCTGGCCGGTGACCGGGGGAAGTTTGGCGATACCGGCGGCTTTGAGGGCGGTGATGATGCCGCCCGCCATGCCGTCGTTGGCGGAGTAGACGCCGATGACCTTGTCCTTGCCGAGGGCCGAGATCGCGCCCTCCAT
>NZ_JBFAAD010000071.1:0-8092 GCF_040639555.1 Streptomyces sp. NPDC023838 | reverse complement strand
AACTCGCCGCCCGCTACATGGCCGGAGTCCACCTCGCCGCACTCATCCTCTGGCTCCGCGAACCCCTCCGAGATCCTTTGTCAGACAGGCCCTAGAGGACGTACGAACCGGCAGTGGGCGAGGCGATTCCCACCGTTCCTCAGCTTGTGATTTATCCGGTGCGGCGGGGTTTGGTGCCGACCTTGTGGTGGGTCGGTCTGCGGTAGGGCTCGCCGGTGACCAGGAGCAGGCCCACGTCGTAGCGGTTCGCCGGCCGCCGGTTTTTCGAGCCGGGTGGGCGTCCGGGGCCGGGGCGGGAGGGTTTCGGCACTGCGGCCGGTGTTGAGGTTCGAGCGTGCAGGTGTCGGAACCCTCGGCGGACCCGGGCGGGGGTGAGCTTGTTCGGTTCGGTCGGCTTCTCCCATGGGCGTCGTAGGTCGATGGCCAGGGGGCGGGCGAGGCGGAGTTGGGTGTGCGCGGCCACGGTCAGCCAGGTCCAACGATCCGCCGCCTCGGCATCTCGCAGCCTCGGGGCTGTCCAGCCGAGCGTCTGCTTGATCATCCTGAAGAAGTGCTCGATGTCGAAGCGCCGCAGGAAAGTCTGCCAGGCCAGGTCGGTGTCCGCTGGGCTGGCTGTCGGTCGGGACCACCACAGCCGCAGAGGCTTGGGGTCGCCGCCGCTTGGCAGGTAGTCGACCTGGAGGCGGACCACGGTGCCCTCGATGACCGGAAGTTTGCCGGGGTGGTCCCGCCAGGCGGCGCGCTGCTGGAGTTCAGGGTGGAGCCGGTTCCACCCCTGGGCGTGGACGGTGCCGTAGCGGGTGGTCTCCGCCTTCGTCTCCGCGTCCGGGGCGCCCCAGGTCCGGGCGTCCTTGAAGATGAACTCCCCGCCGTGCTTGGGCGGCCGGCCCCCTGCCGGGTTGGCCTGAGCGAACTCCGCGCGGGTCGGCGCCGGACGCCGCATCACCCGGTCCGAACGCAGGCGCCCCAGGATCTCGACGGGCAGGTCGCGCAGGAGCCAGGCCAGACGCATCACGTCGTAGCCCGCGTCGGCCACGATCCACATCAGCGGGTCGCCCGCGCACCACTGGTCCGCGGCGACCAGGCGCTCGACCAGGCCCCGCAGTTGTGAGGCGGTCGCCGCGCCAAGGTCGTCGCCCGGCCGCAGTCGTACGGCATCCAACGGTGCGACCCACGAGGTCCGGCCCGATTCCAGGGCGACGACCCACGAGTAGGGCCAGCCGGGGATCATCTGGTGCTTGGCGTCGCCGCGGCCGTAGGTGTGGCAGAACGAGCGGGCGTTGCTCGTGTCGGCGTCCGGTCGCAGCCAGGGGGAGACATCCACCGCGAGCACCAGGCGGCCGTCGGCGGCCCGGGGCAACGGCAGGCGGGCCAGCGCGGTCCGCAACCGGTCGACATCCACCCGGCCCCGATTCAGCGCGCCGTACAGGGCGCCGTGTCCGCGCCGGCGCTCGGGCGCCAGCGCCAAGCCGACCAGGGTCTTCACCGGACCGTCGGTGCACAGCACCGCATCGGCGAGCTCGAACATGGCGTCGCGTCGGCCGGTCAGGCAGTCGTAGAAGACCCCCCGGAAGCGTGACAGTTCCGCGAACGGATCGCCCTGTTCCACCACACTCACCATTACGGCCTTCGCGTCAAGTCCTGTACCTCTTAGTCGAGTTCAGGATCACGCGAAGGCCGCACTGCCGTCCCGGGAACACCCTGACGAGTGATCACCGGGTCCGCCTGTTCGAGGCCGCTGGATAAATCACAAGCTAACCACCGGAACCCCGCGCACAATCCCAGTGGGGGCACCGCCGACGGGTGGACTCCCTGTGCGAGGGCGTGGCCGGGGGCCCCTCTGGCGTCCGTTCCGGGGCGCCCTGTGAAGGCCGTGGGCCGTCAGGCCGGCGTCCCGGCGGCCTCGCTGACGGCCAGTGCGAAGGCCTCCGCCTGTGCGGAGGGCCGCAGGCGATGGCGGATGAGGCCCAGCTCGGAGTGGGGCAAGCCTTGCACCGGGACGAAGGTGAGCGAGTCGTGGCGCCCGTGGTAGTCGGCTGTGGACCGGCACAGCAGCATGGCGCCGCGGTTGGCCGCCGTCAGACTCAGCCCTTCCTGGAGGGTGTTGACGCTGGGCCCGGCCGGCACGGGGAGGCCGCCCGGGGTCAGGCCGGGAGCCTGGGCTTGGCGCCAGTACTCGGGGGCTCCGCCGTCGATGCCGATGAGCCGGCAGTCGGCGAGCTCCTCGGCCGAGAGCGAGTCCCGGGCGGCGAAGGGGTGTCGGACCGACACGGCGAGAGTCTGCGGCTGCTGGGAGAAGACCGGGCCGAGGATGAGGTCGTCCTCGGCCACCGGCAGCAGGACCACCGCGCAGTCCACCTCCTGGCGGCGCAGCGGCCCGAAGGGGTCGGAGAGCGGGATCTCGACAATGTCGATCGCGCACTCGGGATACCGGTCCCCGAACCGTGCGATCGCCCGGCTGAGGTAGTCGTCGACGGTGCCCTGGAAGCCAATGCGCAGCTCCCCGCCCATGCCCCGGGCGGCGGCCCGAGCCTCGTCGACCGTGGCGCGCAGGGCGTCGTACGCGGGGCGCAGGCCCGCGAGGAAGCTCTCGCCCAGCGGGGTCAGGCGCACCCGGCGGCTGGTGCGTTCGACGAGCGGGGCGCCAATGCGGCTCTCCAGGGAGCGCAGCAGCTGGCTGACCCGGCTCTGGGAGACGTACAGCCGCTCACCCGCCCGTCCGAAGTGCAACTCCTGGGCGAGCACGAGGAATGACTCCAGCTCGCGTATCTCGACACCGCTCATGGTCCCGTTCTACACCGCCGCTCCGGGCGGCCGATCGAGTAGTCCCACTTATCGAAGCATGAGGGATCGGCCGTTGTTCCCGCAGGTCGGGACGGGTTGGCTGGTCGCATGGCACAGACTGAGGAAATTGCAGGCGCCACTGGGGTGCCGGAGCGCTCGGCGACCCGCGGCTGGCTGGGCGTCGCGGCCGTCGCGAGTGCGACGTTCACGGTGGTGACGTCCGAGATGCTGCCCGTGGGCCTGCTGACGCCCATCGGGGACGCGCTGAAGGTGACCGAGGGCACCGTCGGGCTGACCTTGACCATCACCGGCGTGGTCGGTGCGGTGTCGGCGCCGCTGCTGACACCGCTGTTGGGGCGCTTCGACCGGCGGACGGTGCTATGTGCGCTGATGGCGGTCCTGATGGTGGGCAACCTGCTCGCCGCGTGGTCGCCGAACTTCGCTGTGATAGTGGCCGCACGCGTGCTGGTCGGCGTAGGCATGGGCGGCGTCTGGGCGATCGCGGCGGGCCTGGCGGTACGTCTGGTGCCGCCGAAGTCGATCGGCTCCGCGACCTCGTTGATCTTCAGCGGTATCGCGGTGGCGTCGGTGCTCGGTGTCCCGGCGGGTACGTACATCGGCGAACTGGCCGACTGGCGGACAGCGTTCGTGACGGTGGGCGCGCTGGCGCTGGTGGTGCTGGCCGCCCTGGCGGTCCTGCTGCCGCGGCTGCCCGCCGAGCAGGACGTGCGGCTCAGCGGTGTGATGTGGCTGTTCGGCGAGGCGCGGGTGCGGACCGGACTGGCCGTGGTGGCGTTTCTGGTCACGGGTCACTTCGCCGCCTACACGTATGTGCGCCCCGTGCTGGAGGAGGTCTCGGGTGCGAGCGCCGGGATGATCGGCACGCTGCTGCTGGTGTACGGAGTCGCCGGTGTGGCGGGCAACTTCGCGGCCGGCGCGGGCGCCGGGCGGTCACCGCGTTCCACCCTGCTGGTGATCAGCGCGGTGCTGGCGGCCACGGTCGCGCTGGTACCGGTGCTCGGCGGCTCCGTCCTGACCGCCGGCGTGCTGCTCGCTGTCTGGGGCCTGTCCTACGGCGGCGTATCGGTCAGCACCCAGACCTGGCTGCTCGCTTCGGCTCCCGAGACGCGGGAGGCCGCCTCCGCGCTGTTCGTCGGTGTCTTCAACGGGGCGATCGCCCTCGGTGCGTTGGCCGGGGGGCTGGCCGCGGACGGTGCCGGGGTCACCGCGGTGATGTGGCTGGGCGGCGGGCTCGCCGTCGCGGCCCTCGCAGTGACGGCGCTGGGCAAGGCTCCCTCGTCCGGGCGCTTCTGAGACCGGGCCCGGCGCCCACCCCTGGGCCGCGCCGCCCCGATCCAGGGGCGGCGGGGCCGGGCGCCGGGCCTGCCTATGCCGCCCGCGGGCGTCAGTCGTCGACGGCGGCGAGGAACTTGGTGATGAGCTCGGCCCACTCGGCCGGCCCCTTCGAGGCGTTGGCGTGACCGCAGTCCAGCGTCGCCAGCCTGGCTCCCGGAATACCTTCCGCGAGTTCGCGGGAGTGAACGGGAGTGATGAGGAGGTCCCCGAGGGGCGAGACGACGAGGACCGGTACCGCGATCCGCGCGAGGTCGGCCCGTACGTCGATGTCGCCGAAGAGGGCGAGCTGCGCGTCGGGTGCCCGGCGGCATTCCGGCGGAGAACAGTTCGACCTGTTCCGCGATCTCCTCGTGGGAGCGTTCGTCGAGCCATGCACCTGTCCTCTTGCCAGGGCTGCGTAGGCGCTGCCGTGACCTCGCCGGTGTAAGCGGACGTAACTCAACCCCCGACGCGTCCCGCAGCCAGCACCACCTCAACCACAGCAGGCCAGGAGCACAAAGCTGTCCCCGTCTGCACCCATCTCGATCCCAGGCCATGGTTAGACGTCAAGCTAACCGTCGAACTTCGCCTCGTAGGCCAGCCCGCCCGGCAGGGCGCCCGGGCCGGGCAGCGTCTCGCGGGCCTGGGCGAGCATCGGCTCCACCGGCGGACCAAGCACCACCACAACCTCGCTCGTGGATAGGGGGCCGTACCGCTCGGGGGCAGGCACGGCCCCCGGCCACGGGGCCACAACCGGCCCGGCCTGTCAGCGGACCCGACTGCCCCGTCCATATGTACGGCCCGAATACTCTCCACGCGACCGGGCCCGTCACCCACGCACACGGCATTCCCTCGTAGGGACGCATTCCGCCTGCGCCGACACCCACGGACAGACCCGGATCCGTCCCTCGGGGCATGCAGCACGACGCGGCCCACCTCAACGAACCCGGCCTGGCCCTCCTGGACATCACCGCCGCCAACGAGGACACCGCCCGCAAGATCATGGACCGCCTCCAACAGATGTGGGCGACCTCCGGCATCACCCGCATCTGGCGCGTCCCCGGCGAGCCCTGTGTCCGCGCCCGGGTTACGCCGACGTCCTGCTCCGGGGACGCGGGACTCTGTAGCCAGGCATGGGCAAACCTCCTTCACGGATGGCTTGCACCGGTCGCCCTGGGCTTGCCCAGCTGCCGCCGTACCAGCGCCCCAGACCAGCCGTCCAGCCAGCGCGGGGCGCTGGCGGCCCGTCAGGTCTGCATCGCCTTCCAGCGCTCGATCAGCTCGGCTTGCCAGTCCCTCGCGGGCTGCCGTGGAACGTCGTGGGCGACTGGCACGGTGCTGCCGACACCGTCGAGGTGACTCACATCGACTTCGTTGGATGGGGCGGTGGCGCCCACGGCACTCGTCGGGTGGAGGAGCTGTGCTCCCGAACGGTGCCGCAAGACGGAGAGGTCAGTGTCCTTGGTCAGCGGGATCCACCCTTCGGGAGATGCATCGGATGGCATCTCCGCCCCTTCAGGGGCATAGAACGCCTGTACCTCACCCTCCTCCCATTCAGTCGTCTTCAAGGCGACCTGCGCGTCAAAGACTGCCGGCCGTAGGTGCAGAAGCCCATCCTTTTGCAGAGCTTCGATGTATCCGAGGAGCTCGATCGTCGCGGCCATGGTCCAGGCGACCAGCGGCACGGCGGCCCGGAACCGGTCCCGCAATCCGAACGGGTCGCCTTCCTTTCGCCGCTCCATGTCGTGATGCACCACATCGCCGTAGATCCAGGCCAGGGCAAGCCTGTGCGAATCGAGCTCGTGCTGTTCGCCTGTAGCCGTGTTGGAGATCATGACCCGGTAGGCGGCCCCCGCGGGCGTGGCGGGGGCTACCCGTGTCTTCCACTCGGCACGCGCTGCCTGGACCCACTCCGCGTCCTTCGGCGACGTCCGGCAGGCGTAGCCCAGTGCCTTCAGCGCCTTCATGTGGAAGCAGTCCTCGGTCTCCAGCAGGATCGGCCGGATCCGCGCCGCGGCGGACTCGACTGCTTCCTCGGCCGGCAGCTGATTCCGGAGGCGCATCTTGCCGTTCTCGTCCCACCAGAACACGACCCTCGGGTCGGCGAACGCTTCGAGGCTCTCCCGGTCCTCTACCAGGGAGTGCTCGGCCACACGGCGGGCTCGCACCACAAACGCCTCAAGACAATGCTGGTTCTTCCGCTCGATCTCCAACTGATCGCGTACCACGCGCCCCCTCCTCACCTCGACACCAGCATGACGAGCCACCCCTCCCATGCACCACCCGATTCACCAGGAGCGGTTTCTTACGAGTTGGTGCGTGATTGCGGGTGGGCATGCTCTGGTGGTGAGGGGCATGGTTGATCGGGCGGTGTTGGCACATCCGTTGTTCACGGGGGTCTCGACGGCTCATCTGGCGCTTCTGGTCGAGGAGTTGGCCAAACCGTGGGTGGCGTCAGCTGAGGGCCACCGGTTCGCTGCGCGGGGCGGGTCGCGCAAGCGTGCGCCGGGTGCGGGCGCCCGGTATCGGCTGGTGTTCGTAGACCGGCTGGTGGTCACCCTGATTCATCTGCGGCACGACCTGCCACACGCCGTCCTGGGTGTGCTGTTCGGTGTCGACCGCTCGACGGTCATCCGGGGCATCGGCGAGGTGCGCCGGCTGCTGGCCGAACGGGGCTTCGCCGTTCCCGACCGGCCTGGTCTGCGGCTTCGCTCGCTGGCGGACGTGTTCGCCTACGCCCAGGCCGAAGGTGTCGAACTGAGGCTGGACGCCACTGAGATCCAGGTCCGCCGCCCGGCCGCGGGGCGGGGCGGACGGCGTGCGTTCGCGTCGGGCAAGAAGAAGCAGAATACGATGAAGGCCACCGTCATCGCGGACTTCAAAGGCCGCACGGAGTGATGCTTTGCGGCCAGGGCGGATGCACGATGTGACCGCGGCCCGAGCCGCAGGCATCAGCGGCTGCTTCCGCCACTTCGACCTGGTCGAGGTTCTGCTGGACGACGGCTACCTGGGCCTGGGCCGTGACCATCCCGGCCAGGCTGTCACGCCGCCCCGAAAGCCCCGGCCAGGAGCACTGCCCGGCAGAGTCGAACAGTGGGAACGTGACCGGCACGACCACTCCAGCGACCGCATCACCGTCGGGCACGCACTGGCCGACCACAAACGCTGGAAACAACTCATGTGCCGGACCCACCGCCGCGACGGCCTGCCCGACACCTACCGAGCCATCGCCGGTCTCGTCTCCGACCGCGCGATCAACCTCTGACAACGGCCCCGAGCAGGGCAAACACAGCCCACCCGCAATCACGCACCAACTCGTTAGCTTCCAGCACAGCCCGCTGACCTTCCAACACGCTCACGCCAGTCCAACGAACCACCGAGCGGAGAGCCACGAATTAAAGATCTGCACGCCCTAAGCGAAGGTCAGCCAACGGTGTCCTCGACCACGAGGACACCGGCCTCTTCGGCCCATTGCCACACGCGCGGTCCGTATCGCTCGGTGCTCCAGTACTGCTTACGGATGGAGCCCTCGGCGGTCATCTGGAGTGCTTCAGGGTAGCCGAAGTGCTGGATGAGGCCGGTGGCGAGAGTGGATGTGGCGGTGATCAGGCTGGGGCCGTCTTCGGCGAGGTCATCGATGTCGAAGACGGATGTCACCTCGGGGGGCTCGCTGAGGAGGTGACTGCCGAGCCTTCCGCCGAAGCCGCGCGGCTGGTGCAGTTCCGCCGGCAGGGTGGGTGAGACCGGCACGATGGTTGCGCGAACCGTGGCAGGACCGCCGGCGGTAGCCCGGTCGCGGGCATGGCGGCCTAGGGCCTGTCGTCAAATTCCCGTCTGTCCTGCGACGCCTGGCACGCACTCTCGCCGCACCGGGCGAGAGCCCACGTACGTCCAGTACGAGGGCTCTCGCCCGGCGCGCCGAGAGCACGCACCAGACGCCGCCGGACCGCCCTTCGGGCGACGACGGGAATTT
>NZ_JBFAAD010000070.1:0-12887 GCF_040639555.1 Streptomyces sp. NPDC023838 | reverse complement strand
CGTCCCAGCGCTATAAGCGGCACGACAAGCGCTACACCCGCTACGAGAAGCAGCTGCCCGGCAACCGCGTTCAGATCGACGTCACATTCATCGAAACCGGGCCGCCGCCATGAACCGATCGGCCTCCCGAAGCAGGCCCCTGCCGCGGCGCCGGTGAGCGGGACTTTGCCCAAGCAGCGGCGCCGGGCGAAGTACTACCAGTTCACCGCAATCGACGACTGCACCCGGCTGCGAGTGCTCCGGATCTACCCTCGATGCGACCAGAAGACCGCCGTGCAGTTCCTCGACTACGTCCTGGAGCGCCTGCCCTTCCGCGTCGAGGTGATCCAGACCGACAACGGAGCAGAGTTCCAGTCCGCCTTCCACTGGAACGTCCTCGACAAAGGCATCGCCCACACCTACATCAAACCGGCATCACCACACCTCAACGGCAAGGTCGAACGCTCTCACCGCATCGACGCCGAGGAGTTCTACCGCATGCTCGACGGCGTCGTCATCGATGACACCGGCGTCTTCAACGACAAGCTCCGCGAGTGGGAGGACTACTACAACTACCATCGCCCCCACGGCGCCCTCGGCGGCCAGACGCCTTACGAACGCCTCAAGCAGAAGACCCAGACCCAGGTGTAACCAAGCTCCGGCAGATGCACAGAACCCGCCCTACCTGGGGAATTTCATGATCGCTCACAGCTCCTGAGTCGCGCGACAGGAGTACGCACGCCGCGGGGCCGGGAAGCTTGACGCTTCCCGGCCCCGCGGTATCGGTCAACGGACGGTGCGGTGGGCTCAGTTGAGGATCTTCAGGCTGAAGCCCTCGAGCTGCAGTACCTGTCCCCGGGTGCCGACCTCGACCGCGTACCCCTGGTACGGGCCGACCCAGCCGAGGTTCTGGATGTGCGCGTAGCCTTCCAGGGTTCCGTTGAACTGGCCGAGGGAGACGGTCAAGGACTCCATCGGCAGTGCCTTGCCGACCGTCCCGACCCGGATCACCTCGCCGGAGGCGGCGAACTGGGGGATCTGCGAGCCCTCATTGCGCACGTGCGCGCTGGCCGAGAAGGTGCCCTTGCCCCAGATCTGCACCTCGGCGGCCTCGACGGCCCGGTTCTCTCCCGCGGTGCCGGCGAACTCGCCGTTGCACTTCCACTTCTGCCAGCCGTAGTTGGCGAGGTGGGCGCGGTAGCAGATCTTCACTTCCTCGGTCGCGGCCTGTGCGGTCGCGGGGCCCGCCAGTCCTGCTGCCAGTACCGAGCAGGCCATCAGCAACGAACGCCACAGATTCTTCATACCAACCCCCTGATTAGGCCATTTGCTTGACTTGAAACGTACCCTGTCATGATCACTTGAAGGTTGTGTCACCGCATTCCTCTCTCCGGCGTACGGCCGCACTCGCATCGACCAGCAGGTGCGGCACTGTGCCTTCGGTCGACTCGGGGCGGGAACCCGACCTCCGCAAGTGCGGGGGCGGGGGATCAGACGTGGACCACCGGGCGGGACTCGGCGGTGGTGTGCCCGCCGACCTCGCGGGGTGTGGGCTTGCGCAGGCCGAGTGCGGCCAGGGCGGTGAGGGCGATGCCGGCGACCGCGATGAGGACCGCCTTGCGCAGGCCGTCGGCGGTCGCCGAGCGGAGTGCTTCGCCGGTGAGGCCGTCGAGGCCGGAGTTGGCGATGGCGACGAGGAGTGCGAGGCCGACCGCGCCGCCGATCTGCTGGCTGGTCGAGGCGACGCCGGAGGCGATGCCCTGCTCCTCGGCGGGGACGCCGAGGGCCGCGGCGCCGAACATCAGGGTGTAGCCGGCGCCCTGGCCGATGCCCAGCACGATCAGGCCCGGCACCAGGGCGAGGTAGGACGCCCCGGTCGACATCGTCAGGGCGACCAGCACGGTGCCGGCCCCGCCCACGGCCAGCGCGGCGATCATGACTGGCCGGATGCCGTACTTGGTGGCGAGGCGGCCCGCGGTCTGCGCGCCGGTCGCGATGGCGACCATCGGGACGAGGAAGGCGAGGCCGGTGGTCATCGGGCCGTACCCGTGCACGCTCTGGAAGTAGACGGTGAGAAAGTACAGCAGGGTGCCGAAGGTGCCCATGTAGAGGAAGGTGATGACGCTGCCGACCGCCAGGTTGCGGTTGCGGAACAGGTCCAGCGGGAGCAGTGGGTGGGTGCTGCGTATTTCGACCGTGACGAACGCGGCGAGCAGCAGTACGCCGGAGAGTGCTGCGGCCAGTACGAGCGGGGAGGTCCAGCCGGACTCGGGGCCCTGGACGAGCGTGAAGACCAGTGCGGTGATGCCGAGCGTGGAGGTGAGCGCGCCCGCCAGGTCGAACGAGGAGGGGTCGCCGGTACGCGGCGCGTCGGGGGTGATCAGCTTGAAGGACAGCAGCGCGGCGGCGCCGGCGAGGGGGACGTTGACGTAGAAGACCGCCTGCCAGCCGAACGCGTCGGTGAGCACGCCTCCGAGGAGGGAGCCGAGGATCATTCCGCTGCCGCCCGCGGTGCCCCACACGGCGAACGCCCGGTTGCGCTCCTTGCCTTCGGCGAAGCTGGTGGACACCAGGGTCAGGGTCGCGGGGAAGAGGAAGGCGCCGCCGACGCCCTGGACGGCGCGCGCCGCGATGAGCGTCCCGGGGTCGGTGGCCAGGCCGCCGAGCAGCGAGGACCCGGCGTAGAGGGCCAGGCCGAGCGCGAACATGCGGCGCGGCCCGAACAGGTCGCTCGCCCGGCCGCCGAGCAGCAGGAACCCGCCGAAGGCGACCGCGTAGGCGCTGATCACCCATTGCAGGCTTTGCGCGGAGAAGCCGAGTCCGGAGCCGATCTCGGGGAGTGCGACGTACACGATGTTGTAGTCGATGGAGATGATCAGCTGGGCGAACGCCAGCAGGGCCAGGGTCAGTCCCAGACGGCGGCGCGGCACCGGCGTGGTGTGCTCGTACGTGATGTCGGGCATGGCGGAACCAACTCTCTGCGCGGGTAAGGGGGTTGTCGGTGTGGGCATGCGAGTTGTCGGTGTGGGCATGCGAAGGGGGAAGCGGGGCGGGGTTGCTCAGAGGCTGGTGCCGTACGCGGCGGCCTCGGCCAGGGAGGCCTGCCACACCGGGCTTTCGAAGTAGTGGTTGTCGTACGTGTGCGAGCTGTCCCGGATCTCCTGGACGGACGCCTCGCCGCGGTATGCGCGCTCCAGCAGCCGGTAGTAATCGAACCGTTGCAGGCCCGGCGTGAAAACGAGCAACTAGGCCGTGCTGCCCGGCGCGGGCGCGAAGGCGGGCGGCACCCGGGGCGGCACGCTGGGGAAGTCGCCCTTCTCCAGCGTGTGCACCTCGTCCTCGACGAGGATGCGCATCGTGCCGTCGAGCACGAGGAACAGCTCCGTCGCCTTCGTGTGGAAGTGCGCGGGGGCGCCCGGCGAAGCGCTGGTTCACCATCCTCTACACCCCGGAGCAACTCCACACCCTCGTCACCGGCCTGCGGACCCTCCGCGACGCCGTCCACCCCAACGCGGCGAAGAACACCGCACCACCGTCGGCCACGTCGGTGTGAGAACCGGCAAGCCCTGCGACACACCACGGCTTCCGGCACCACTCGACGGCGGACGCGCCGACTGGCAACGGGGCTCACGGGGCTCAATGGCGAGCCGCCGCACCCGCCTGTTCACGACGCGGCGAGGGCGGTACGCCAGGCGGGGCTGTCGACGTAGTGGTTGTCGTAGCGCTGGGAGGACTCGGCGATCTTCTTGGGGTCGGTCTCGCCGCGCATCACGCTGCCGAGCAGGCGCAGGTAGTCGAAGCGGCCCATGCCGGGGGTGAAGGTGAACAGGACGTCGGCCTCGCAGCCCGGGGCGGCGGCGAAGGCGTGGGGGGTGTGCGGGGGCACGGCGAGGAAGTCGCCGGCGTTCAGGACGGTGACCTCCTCGCCGACCAGCACCTGGAGGGAGCCGCTGATCACGAAGAAGAGCTCCGTGGCCTTGGTGTGGAAGTGCGCGGGAGCGCCGACGGCTCCCTTGGCGAAGGTGGAGCGGTACGTGGTGAACCCGCCCTCCGGGCCGTCCGTGTCGGCCAGCAGCGTCATCACGCTGCTCGGGTCGGCACACGTCTCGGCTTCGCCGGCGCGAGTCAGCAGAGCGTCGAGGTCGGCGGTCTCGCTGGTGATCGCGCTGGTGTTCTCGCTGTTCATGGCGGTTCCCCCTCGGGTTCTCCAGCGACTCGGTGTCGCTGTGATCACTACTCTACGAACCCGAAAGACCCTCAACGGAGTGCAATTTTGCACTGAAATTTGAGGTCAATTTCGACCTCCCGTCGACGCGGCACTTCGGCGGGTGGCCGTCCTCAGCGTGACGAGGCCAGATGGTGAGGCCGACGATGCCGGCCCGGGGGGCGCCCGCTCAGTCGTCTGGCTCCTGCCGCACGAGGGGTGGAGCGCGATGAGTGTGTCGAGGCGTGTTGCGGTGGTTCTGGCTGCGGCTGCGGCCGCGTTGAGCCTGGCCGTCGGTGCTGTCGCGGTGCAGGGTGGGGGCACGCTGTGCACCTCGGTCCACTGGGCCGCCGTCCACAAGACCGCCGGCGTACTGCTCACGGCCGTCCTGCCGACCGCCGTCATCAGCGCCTGGAACCTGTCCAGCGGCGGCCCGGCGGGCGACACCCCGGCCCTCCTGGCCAGCCTGGCGATGCTCGCCCTGCTGGCCGGTACGGCCGCATGGCTGTGGCGGGCCCGCCGGGCCTGATCGCCGGCACCGCCCTCATACCCGCCGGTCAATCCACGAATGCCCGCCCGACCGGGCCCACGCTTACGGAAGGGACTGTAAATCGAACGGTGCATCTTCCTTGATCAGGAGTTACACCGTTCGATTTACAGTCCCCGATCTGGCTGCGCTTCGGGCACCGCCGGCCCGAGACCCTCCCCGACGCCCTCAAAAACCCGAGAGACCACGAGGCGTTCTGGCGGCGGGACGAAGAGCGGCGCAAGCGCCGCCTGGCCGAAGAGCAGAAGCAGCGCGAAGCGGCAGAACAGGCTGAGCAAGAGCGCCAGCGGCGGGCACGGGAAGCTGAGCGCACCCGCGCCCGGCAGAAGCTTGCCGAACTCCAACGTCCCGCACCGCGTTGCGTACGCTGCGGCGAGCCCGTCGACCGTACAACGCACGAGGGCTTCGACGAGTCCGGCCTTCGGGAGCCGGACGACGGCCGGCACTGCGCCGTCTGCCGAGAGGAGCTGAAGACTCCGCCACCGCTGACCCTGCGGCGGGTCCTGAAGGAGAGCTTCACAGAGGGCCTGTTCCGGCGGCGCGGCTGAGGGCCGCTGACCCCCCGCGCGGCGGAAAGAGGTGGGGGGCGGCGGCGAGGCCGCGCACTGCGGCCGCAGTACTGCGGCGGGTAGGGCGGGGCTTTCCGGCAGAAAGAGGAGGCCCTTGCCGCAGGCGGGGCAGCCGTCGACTGTTTTGCGCAGAGGGCGGGCCTGGTCTCGCGCGATACCTCTCAGCCGTACGCGTTCGCGGCCGATGGCGCGGCGCATGGCCAGTGCCTCGGCTTCGTCCCAGATGCTCTCCTCGATGTCGGCCTCGTCCTCGAAGAACGTGAGCAGCAGCGCCTCGATGACGTCCTCGCTGCCGCCTCGGACGACTGCGGCCTGGACGAGGAGCGCGGCCTTGCGGTAGCTCCGAGTCGTTCGGGATCAGCGTCGTGGGCGTCACGGTGAGCCTGTCTCCACCCCGTGGCCATCCGGATGAGCGTGGGGATGTCGCATGCGGCGAGGTGGTCGGGGCAGCGGTCGAAGGCTCTGTAGTCGATCGCGTGCTGGGAGCAGCGCGGCGTCGGGCACAGAAGCGCCGTCCAATCCTCGAGCAGGTCCATTTGGAGGTGTACTGGGACAGGGGCGTGCGAGCGTGACCACCAGCCCGTGGTGGCTGACGGACCCGACTGCCGGCTCCATCCCGCCCGTTCCCGGGCGAGGGCACCCGCAAGGGACAGCACCGTTCCGGTCGGGATCGCACGACCGAGGACCTTGGATGGGGATCCGAAGGCGAGCCGGTCAAGGTCGTCCTCAATGTCGGCCGTCGGAGAAGTCGTGCAATCGGCGAGCAGATCGCCCAGCCGGAAGGGCCCAGGGACGCCGTGGCCTTCGGTCTTCGCCGGTGCTGGACTGCTGCCGGGATCGCTGGGCTTCCGCTGTGCAGCACCCTTGTGTCGGGCGCCGGAGCTGGCTGACCGGGGCCGCGGCATCCTCAGGGAAGACGGAGAGGCGGTAAGGCCGGGCCAGGTGGCGGGGCCGCGCCAGTCGAGCCGGCCGGGGGCACCCGGCCGCCCGGCCTTCCGTCCGGCCGGAGGCGAGCCGTCGCCGCAGCGTCGGTTTGGCTTCCCCAACGCCTGTTCCTTCAACGGAACATTAGTAGCGGGCAGCCCCCGGGAGCTTCGTTCGAACTGGTCACTAGTGAGCCGATGCACGGCAGGCTAGGGGCGATCCACAGATCGGTGAAGTCTCGGGGGAACCTCCGAACTTCGGCAGAGAATGCCTCTTCCGCCTGGACCTCAATCGGGAGTACGCCGGTGCCGTGTAGAGCTCCGACGGTGGAGGATCCGATGCAGCCACCACCGAAAACAACCGGGCGCCCGCCAACGAGGTGATCAGGACTGGTGATTGTTTGACGGTAGGCATTTTTCCGTCCCCTGGGGGTAATCTTGCGTTCGGTATGCACAGGGGAGAGCATGTCGCGTATGGCGCGAACTGGGGGGCTCGGCATGCAGCAGTTCGAAGATCAAGAACTTACGCGAAAAATTGGGCGAAGTTTCGTGCTGTTCAAGATTCCAATGGGGCTAACGATCCTGCTGGTCCTGGTGTTGCTGTGGGAGATAGTTCGCGTAAATCTACAACCGACTGCCAGAGAGTCAGGTATTGGACATCTGGCCATTTTAGACCGCTCATCAGCGGCCAGCCTGCTGGCTGTCGCTATGGGGCTGACGTTCGCTCGTGCACAGTACGCCCGCGCTGTCCGTCCGTTGATCGGGTGGGTGGCTGAGGCCGAGAGCAACAGCTTCGGGATGAACGGACGCTATATCTGGCACGTGAAGATGGGAAACGGGGGAGCTCACTGTGTCGCTGTGGACGAAGTGAGCTACCGGCTCCGCCACAGGCAGGGGTGGGGCGGCGAGTGGGTGGACCATCAGTCAATGGTCCAGGGATTGGAGAGGTTGCACCTAGAGATCGGCAAAGACTTCGACCTCAACACCATTGGGCGAGGTGCCGTCCTGGGCACCGTCTACGTCGGACGATTCTCGGAGCAAGCTACCAAGGAGTTGCAGGACTTCGAGATTCGTGTGCGTGTGACGGACGCGGCTGGTGATCGTTACGAGAGGACGCTGCACTGCCTGAAGGGCGCAGAGACCGAGCTTCGTAGCGCCTCGGCTCGCGGTTAGGTTCTACGCTCCTCATCAGTGGTAATGATGACTATGTTCGGAGTGTCGCTCTTGCTCATCATGCAGAACCTGCTTGGCCTCGAGCCCTAAGATGAGCAGTCGTCGCTACGTGCCGCCCACCTAGCCGTTGGGGGGCGACAGAAATGGGGAGCTGTGCTCACTGCGATGGAAGAGATCACCGAGTCTGAAATCACCGAACAGGCGGCTGAACTGGGGATCCAATCCGGAGGTACCCTCTTGGTGCATGCCTCGTTGAGGTCTGTGGGGAGGGTCAAAGGCGGTGCCGTCTCTGTGATGAGTGCGCTGAGGCACGTGCTGGGGCCGGACGGTACCCTCGTGGTCCCCACCTTCACATCGGACAACTCGGACACATCAGCCGCTCATCGGAAACAGACACATGGGTTGAGTGAAGAGGACCGCATCGCATTTTGGGACAGCATGCCCGCCTTCGATCCGGCGACGACACCATCCACTGAGATGGGTGCACTGGCAGAGACGGTGCGTTCCCAGGCGGACTCCAGGCGCAGCGTCCATCCGCAGACATCGTTTGCAGCGTTGGGTGCCCAGGCTGCAAAGATCATTGATGGCCACCACCCCGACTGTCATCTCGGTGAGCACTCTCCTCTTGCGCGGCTGTACGACTTGCAAGCTCAGGTACTTCTGCTTGGGGTCGGCTTCGATCGATGCACGGCATTCCATCTCGGTGAGTACCGTGTCGCGAATCCGCCCCGACGCACCTACAGGTGTGTAGTCCAAAGGGACGGCCTGCGACAATGGTGGGAGTACACAGACGTCGCCTTGGACGACAGTGACTTCGGTCGTCTGGGAGCAGACTTTGAAGGGGCGTCAGCAAGCGAGAGCTCGCGAACTGGTCTGGTCGGATCGGCGCAGTCCAGGCTGCTGAGCTTCGTGGACGCCGTTGACTACGCTCAAGATTGGCTCGCGGTACATCGCGTGACGGCCTGATACTTCAGCCTGTCCGATCGCACCGTGGCGCGGCGGGCAGCAGTAGCGCGTGCGCGGGATCGATGCGGCGGCGGCTTTGGCGCCACTGGAGACGGGGTTCGCGACGGCGGAGGCTGTGCGCCGGGCGAAGGAGGCGGGGCTCGCCTGTGTGGTGGAGGGTGTGGCGCTGCTAGATCAGATCCATACGGTCGCGGTCTGCGCCGTGGTCACGATGCTGGAGGCATACGGTCGCGCCGGTGCCCTGGAGCGGGTCGACGCGGACACCGCGGAGTACGAGCGCAGGGGCTACGCCAAGCCCTACCCGCTCACCTGACGGAACTGACGCTGCCTACATGCCGAAGTAGCGCGCAGACCGGGGGAGCGGCAGGCCACGAGGGTGCTCGACGGTCATCGAGCTCAGCCCCGGTGATTCTTACGGTGGGTTACCTCCCAGGAAGCTGGGAGGTAGCTAGGAGCCTGACATCCCAAATGTCACTTTATATCTGAGATGCCTAGGAGGCTGGAGCTTGTTTTTCCAGGTGGTGACGTTCCTGAGAGGCGATCTGAGAGCCTGGGAGCCGATCCGGCGGAACCTCACGGCCCGTAATCAAAATGTCGCCTGCCCCTTGCTCGGCGGGTGCCGTGGGTCCGTCGACGGAGTCTCGCAACAGCCGAGACATCCCCATGCATGGTCCGCGGCACAGTGAGTGAGTCCACCAGTGCCGGGGCTTGGTGTTCGGTCACGACCATGGTCTGTGCGGGTGCGCGGACCGTGTCCACCGGGCCCCGGCACGCCAGGGTTGCACAGCCGGGTCGGGCAAGGAGTACCGGGTCGTCACAGGCGGTCCAGTGTGCGAGCTTTACGACACGATGATGTTGATGAGGACGCGCTCGGGTGGCATTCCGAGGGAGGAGACGATCAGTTCGCGGGCGGCGGTCTCGATTTCTCCCATGTGGGAGCAGGTAGTCCGGCCGACGCTCTCTACCCGCAGGCTCCACCCGACATTTACTGGCATGGCGGTGACGTTGTACGTGGTCGTGGCCACCTGGCTGGGATCGAGGCGGGGTGCAGGCGGCTTCACCGGCGGCTTGTACCACCAGTCGACGAACAGCATCCGCAATACCCTGCGTTCCCAGCTTGTCAGACGGCGTGGGGGAAGGCTTGGTCGACGCGAACGCGACCTGGTGCCGCCGAGTCGCCCTGACAGGCCCCACCCCGACCGAGATACGCATCCCGAAAGCATAGGAGCGCGCGGTACGTCATCACCAGAGTTCGACAGAGATCAGACACGGAAGAAGTGGAAATGGGTCCCGGCGGCGCCCAGCGCGCCCGCCGTTCCCGGTCGATGAAGCGATCAGGAAGACTCTCGTGCGCCCCCTCGTCTGGTACCGCGACCAGTGTGTGCTGCGGCCGTACTCGTTACCAGCGCATGCCCAATGCGTCGAGTTCGTTGTGTCGCTCCTCCGACAGCTTGTCTGCGCGTCGGCGTGTGTTGTCGAGGAAGGTGCCGAGTTTGACTTCTACCGGGCCGTCGTCGCCTGTCTGGGGCCCGGCGGGGCCGTCCCCGGTTTCTGGTCGCTCCAGTCGCTCGACGTGTTTCCTGGGTACGTTCAGATGCCCTTCCCGTGCGTGGTATTGGCGGGCGGCGGTGAGGTTGAGGGCCCATTTGTCGTCTCGGGTGGGGGTCGTGACGGGCTGCTCGTGGGGGCCGGCGGGTTCGAGTCCGAGGATTTCCAGCAGGACTTGTTGTCCGATCATGAGCTGGTCCCATCCGTGGCGTTGTGCGGTGATCCAGCGTCCGAGGTCTTCGCCCTGCACGATCACCTCGCCCGTAGTCGTCGGCACTCGGGCGCCGCTTGCGAGGTGGGTTTTGGTGAGTTGGAAGCAGCGTTGCCAGTTGGCGTCCCAGGCGGGGCACCAGCCGGGGTCGATGTCGTCGAGGGCGTCCAGGCGGGTCTGCGGCATCGCGCCAGCGGCGTCGACGGGTAGTCCGGCTTCGCGGCGGACGATGTTCACCAGGGCCTTCCTTCCCGCGGCCCGTTGGTTCTTGGCCCACACGCCGATCGGGTAGCCCTCCCACACGGCGGTGGCGGGCGGCAGGAAGTGCCCGTGAACAGCCGCCCAGGCCCGCGCCACGGACAGCCCTTCTTCGAAGGCGACGTCCTGGTGGGACCAGACCATGCCGAGCGCGTCCAGCTGCTCGACGCGTTCCTTGGTGAGGCGTCCGGCGTTGTTGTAGCGGCGCTGGTCGGCGAGCCATGTCCCGAGTGGGAAGGCGGCGGGCTTCCAGTCCTCGGGGGTGACGTAGTCGTACGGCACCCTCAGCTCCGCCGCGCCGGTCTCTTTCACGTATCGGGTGGCGGCTTGGATGCCGCGGCGCCAGTACTCGTTCTCTGGCTCGATTACCCGCAGCTTCACGAACCGTGCCAGCTCCGCCGGATCCCTCGGGGTGCTGAACTTCAGCAGCTGCGCCGCCGCCCCGCTCACCGCCGTCCTGTCGCCCTGGTCGTCCTCGTCGCCGCCGTCGGCCACGGCCAGGCCGGCGCCGTCGTCATCGCCCTGTGCCCAACTGCCGCTGCGCACACGAGGATCGGTGAGGGCTTCGATGGTCTCGGTGTCGTGTGCGCGCAGCGCTTCGAGGATCTTCGCGAGGGTGCCGTAGGCGTCGGAGGTGAGCATTTCGCCGGGTTCTTCGTCCGGTCCGAGGAATACCGGGACGATGAGGGAGGCGATTTTCCCTTCACCGGGGTTCATGCGGAGGGCGCGTCCGACCATTTGCACGATGTCGACCATCGACCCGCGTGCGTCACAAAAAGCAACGGCATCGCATTGGGCTGTGTCAACGCCTTCGCCAAGGACTTTCACGGAACTCAGCACCCGCAATGCAGCGGGAAGCTGCTTCGCTCGAGCACCCTCCTTGGCTGTCGCCGGTTCGATGATGTCGGAGGCGAAGGTGTCCAGCACAGTGCGGCGGTGTCCGGGGGCGTGTTCGCCGCACAGCCAGTCCGCCCACACTCGCTCGGCCGACGGGAACCTGCGCGGCTCCCGGGCACGCAGCTGCTCCGCGACGCCCACGATGCCTTGGGCCATGGCTTCGGCTTCGGCGACCCGACTGTGGAAGGTCAGGATCTTGCGCAGGTTCTCCTTGGCGGCCGCGGTGAGGAGCCCGGTTTGCAAGGCGGCCAGGCGCGCCCCGCGCACGGCGTCCGATGCCCGCTCACCGAGCATGTGGGCCTGGTGCAGCTCGGGGTCGCGGATGTCGACGCAGATGACCTGGTAGGGGGCGACCAGGCCCCGGTTGATGGCTTGGGAGAGCTTGAGCTTGTACGCGACCGGTCCGAAGACCGTCGAGTCCTCGTCCATGCTGGCCACGAGCCGGCCTGTGCCGCGTTGGCTGTCGGGGGCTTCCCAAATGCGGGCGGTGGCGGTCATGTACAGCCGGCGCACGGCGGGGATCTTCTCCTGGTCGTGCACGGCCGCCCACGGTTTCCCCGCGTCCCCGCTGGTGCGGTGCGCCTCGTCCACGACCATCAGGTCCCAGGCATCGAGGCCGGCTTCGTGGGCGCGCTGGAGGATGCCCAGGCCGACGGAGGCGTAGGTGGCGAAGACGGTCACGGTCTCCAGGCCGCTGAGCCAGGCGACGAGTTCGTGCGGGTCGGTGGTGCAGGGGATGCCGTCGGACTCTTCGGCCCGCAGCGAGCACACCCCGACCATCGCACCCGTGCGGCCGCCGGCTCGCCAGGCGGCCGCCATCTGCGTCAGCAAGTCCAAGGTGGGCACCAGGACCAGCACCCGGCGCGCACGGAGGCGCTGGGCGGAGGCGACAGCGATAAGGGTCTTGCCGGACCCGGTCGCGGCAATTACTTGGGTGCGCAGACCCTCGAGGGGAATTCCGCCCAAGGGTGTCTGAAGCGTTCTCAGGGCCGCGTCGACAGCCTCGACTTGATGTGGCCTTAGCTTCATACCTGGCATTCCGACCTCCCCTTTCAACAGGAAACCTTGGTAGCCTTCAGACGAACCGAACCGGTACCTACCGGCACCGGCGAGGAGCAGACCAATCAGGGGTGTCTGGAGGATCTGGACCTCGTCTCTCAACCCATAAGATATCCGGCTTCGAAGTTTGACGCACATGGGTTCGCTGAGACTGTCTGAAAGTGTCCTCTCCTGCTAGGCTTACCTAGCTATGGCGACCGGTTCGTTTCGTTTCTGACATTCTCGCCCAGGGTTTGACGCCCTATCACCTCAAGCCACCCCCGCCCCTGTAGCTAGCTTTCGGCACGCGCGGAGCGCGTGCCTTGGTCTTGGCAGCGGAGCGCCCCAGACCCTGAGCCGCCGTCAGGCGGCTCAGCCGGGCCACGGAGTGGACCGGATTCCCGGGACGAAGTCCCGGATAACCGTGCGGAGCACGGTTATGGCATCGGCGCGGAGCGCCGATATCCCGGACGCGCAGCGTCCGGGTACCGCCGCGTAGCGGCGGCGCGTCGTGTCTGCGGAGCAGACCGCGCGAGATCGGAAGTGCGGCGTGGAGGGGAAGAGTGTTGAAGTC
>NZ_JBFAAD010000069.1:0-14911 GCF_040639555.1 Streptomyces sp. NPDC023838 | reverse complement strand
GTACGTACGTGAGCTCAGCTCTGCCGGATGACCAGTCTGCCACCCTGCCGCCGTGCCTCGACGCGCCCGGGGAGGTTGACCTTTGCTCTCGCAAAATCCTTGTGTTCCGTCAAACTTTTTCCTTTCTATAATCCTTGACTTTCGTCAATTTTATCTCCTTACATTGTCCCTAAATTTGGGCATGAAAAAATCCCCCCGAATTCCGGATGGAATTCGGGGGAATTTTCGTCACATTGTTTCGTTTTTCTTTGTGCTATCGAAGTCAATTGCCAAAAGCTCGACTTGAGTTCCGAAGTTCATAAGTTTTCTTGTGTCTTTCTTTTGACTTATTTCGCCTATTCTTCTCCTTCCGATTTCGATTGGACGTCGATTGAGTCTGCTAGCGATCGTGCAGCGAGGTGAATCCACTCCGAGATGAGTTCTACCGACACATACTCTTGCCTTCGCCTTTCTCCCGTTTCGAGTGGAGAGATAGGCAACCGAAGCGAAGATGCGAATGCGTTTAGATGCTCAATCGCATCCGCTAGATCTACGCTCGATGCATCTCCGTGCCACGGAAAATTAGGCGTCGTCATTTTTGCTTCCCTCTTTCCTGTTTTTTGTTTTATGCCCGCTTAGCGTCGTATGATGCTCCGTCCACACGAATGCGAATTTTTGAGCCTGTGATGAGCTCTTGTTCATGAGCATTGCACACCCCAATAGCCGTGACCATAGGTGCACCTGTTCCGCGTACTACCTCCGTTGTTTCGGCTTGATTCTTGCAAACATTTGCTTCGCACTTCGGTGCCCTACCGAACATGTTGCTAGCCTCCTCTATTACAACGTCGATCTACCAGTGACGACGCATCCATTTAACAAATGCTCGTACTTCGATTTCGCGTTTTATTTGAGTTCCTATGTACACTCCAACAATTATAGATGTTGAGACACTAAAGGTCGGCCATACTCCTATGAGTTGGCTTCCTATGAGAATTCCGCCTGTGAGGAGTAACAACCCTAGAGTTATGGCCAACCTTTGCGTTTCGTCGTACATTCTGTTCCCCCGTGATAGACGACTATGCGTCTATTTTATCTATCTACTTCCCGCATCTGTATCGTTACGGTCATGTCGTACTTATGGTCGCCACAAGTGAACCAGCCTAGTCCTTCGTATTTCTCCGTCTCTTCGATGAAGAAATGGAATTCGATAGCTAGAGCGTACTTGGCAGGCTTTCCGCATCGTTTGCCATTGACTGGCTGCATACACGTGTGTTCTGAGTCATCCTTGTGATCTCCCCTAGGCACTGAACTCCCCTATACTGAGAACGCGGGAGCCCCACCATGTTTGGAATGGTGGGGCTTCCGCACATTGTGCCTAGCCTAGTGCCTGGAATCTACGCGTCTACACCCAACGCGATGGAGACTGCCTTACGCGCTTCCTTTACCTGAGTTTCGGTATAGCTTTCGTCTTCCTCTACCGACGAAAGCCATTCGCTCATCTCATGAGGAAGCATCCGTTCAAGATCTGACGGAATTTCGAGCTTCATTCGTTGCTCATCTCCTCAATCCGTTCGACCATGTGCCAAGGGTGAAATACCATTTCACCCTTAATTGTGCTTTCCCACTTGCCGGTATGGTCGCTGTAGTTTTCGATTTGTCTTTCTCCAACGACCACACCGTATTCCGTCAAAGTGATGTGTTCTCCGTCTACGACATACCGACTGACGCCGGTACGCACGTTCAAGATGACGAAGTACATCTTTCCTTCAACGGGAATACCGAGTTTCATCCTTCACCTGACAATCATGTTGTCAGGATGTCCATTGCGCATGTGATCTACGCATGGTCCGCAGTCTTCGCGCTGATTTTGCGCTCTGTGAATCGACTTGTCGTAGGCGTGTTGCCAGCATTGACGACATTCTCCTTTCGGCGGATTCAATGCCTTACTCATTGCTTACCTTTCGTAGACTGGGCCGTCGAACTGTTCGACGTAGATACGAATTCCGGGATTCTCTCTCAGAACGTTGATTGCGTCCTGAACGCATCCGTTCAGCGATCCGAGGCCACCGTTAGAGCTAAAGCTCAACAGTTCTCCCGTTTTCGCGTTGTAGATTCGGTAATGCAAATCTACGTCGGATAACGGCTCCCGATCAACGAGAGCCTTGCCTTTCCAAACATCTGTCACGAATGTTCTCCCTTATGTTTCTGCATAGCGCTCTTGCATGCGCCACACTTACGGTTGATAGGTACGCGCCGTACTTCGGGAGTTTTGATTACGCTGCCGCAGAATGCTTTCGTCTTTCCGTAGACGAGAGTTGGCACGCAATCCAAACAGTAAGCGTGAGCTACTCCTATTGCGCTCATACTTCGTACCTTTCTCCTTTGCTTCACACGGCTATCAATTACTTCTTTTCATTCTCCAATCGCTCATTAGAAAGCGAAACGATTTGGAACGGGACCCCGACAAGTTCGGAGTATGCGATTTCACCCGACGTACTTTCGCCGATGTAACCACTTTCGTCAGTTACGACCATTACGCGATCGGACCGACGAATTTTCTCGCGGTGAAGTGCGTCAAGCCTCTTCTTGTCCTCTTCGGTTCCGTTCTTTACTGCGTGCGGCATGAGTACGATTTCACCCAACCGCGTAAGGTCTGCGGCTAAGACCAACATTCGGTCATAGAACCGCATTGAACCGCAGATAGTTGTGATTTCGACTCGCACTAGACTTCATACCTTTCGACTTTGATTCCGGCTTGTTCTGCCAACTTCGCGCATCCTGTTGCGCCCGGAGATGCGTCACGGATAAACGCTAGGCAGATGTCGGCTCCACTTTCGACCATCCGTCGATTGCGCTTAGGTTCGGCCGAACGGCCCATACGCCAGTCGGCAGGGTGCCGCTCTACGGTCCCGCCCCATGTCTGCCACAGGCCCTCAGCGAGCCTGTCAGCCCCTGTGGGACACGCGCCGGACACAAGGACTGAGGTAGGGCCGTGAGCCGTCCACAGGGCAGAGAGAGCCGTCTCTAGCCGTTGCCGCTCCACGCGCGACCCTTGACCCCAGTTGCGCGATCCTGTGACGAGAATCCGCATTGGCCTAGGGTGTTCAATCGGGATGAGTTCTGTCTCTACATCTGCTTCGATTTCTTCGTCTTCGTGATGCCTTCCTTCCATTACGTCTTCCCACGTCTGCTTCGGAACATACGGAGATGAGACGGCATCTTCCGGAAGTTCGTACGGGTCTGTCAGGAACAGATTCCCCGTACGATCCGGAATGAAGTCGTCTCCGATTTCGTATCGGCCAGCTCGCTTTGAAGGGTCAAACGAAATCCTTTTCTTCGACGGTACCCACTGCCCAATAATCGACAGAGGGTCTGTCCGTTGAAGCCCTAGTTTCAGAGGAATGAATGCTCGTGGTCCCTCTCCCGTAACGTGGTTGTACGGGTCGGTTTCTACGTACCATGCTCCGTCATGCCAAGCATCAATGATCTTAGATGCGGGCAAGTCGCGTAGAGCGAAACCGCGAGTCTTCGTGTGTTGCTTCCACTTCTTTTCGCCCGTCGGGTTCATGTCTTCGTCTAGAACCTTGTCGTACGACTCGTACGTATAGATTCCGGATTGGAAGAGGTAGACGTTTCGGTATTCTTCAGCCTCCCACTCTCCGAGTTCTGAAGAGTTTTCTACTCCGTCAATCTTCGTACGCGAAATGATGCCATCCGTTGCGAATGACACAACGTCGGCACTTTCGTTTAGGGCTAGGTCGAGGACCATTGCCCTACATCCCGACGTAATGAGACCGGCCCAAATGTACGACTGGAACGGCGGACGTTCCGCATTCCATCCGTCGTCAGTCTTGACGAGTCGCCAACCAATAGACTGTGCAGTCTTGCCATACAGACTATTGATGAGCAACTTAAGAACCTTTTGGGCTCCATTCCCTTCCGCCTTAAGACGCTTCCTTTCGTCGTACAGATCAGTTAGCTTAGCGAACGGCTTGTGATTGCACTTTGCTTCGAAGACCCAACCTTCAAGCACGGGGATAGCTTCCGCCCCGTAATGCTTGATAGCTACGGCTACTTCGTCTTGCCAAACCCACCGTTCACCACCGTGCGGAAAGCAGACCGTACCTTCGGACAGAAGCGAGATGTTTCGGTCTGACTCTGCCTTACTCGGCACACCATTACGCTTGTTCTCTTCCCTTTGTTCCTTAGACAGTTCCTTCGGAACACGGAACGGGAACGGTGCCCAACGGCCAGACGTACGCGTACTCACCCGATAGATTCCAACCTTTCCAGGCTCGAACCTATCCGTCTTCCGAAACTTCCCATGTGCCAGACAAGGAAGCGAACGCGTGATGTGCGGATACGCACTATTGATGTCGTACGCCCATGCATCACCGATGTAACCGACGTGCGAAATCTCAAAGCGACCGCCGTAGTAACCGGCTAATGCTACATCTTCCGGAAGTCCCGCTAGAGAAATGTGCTTCTTGATTCCCTCTTGCGTGAACCACGTTGAAGCCAACGCGCCCGGACCGTCGAACGAATTCGGTTGCAATCCGACGTGATCCATGTGGGAAAGCAAGTCCCTACACAGAACCGAGAGATACCGGCATTCGCTGTAGCAGTAAGCCAAGATGTCTTCTGTAGACTCATTCTCAAACTGAGAACGCTTAGCCTTCATGTCAGCGATCGTCCGAATAAACGACGTGTCGAACAGTTCCTTTGCGCCCCAAAGGGCATTGACAAAGGAAGACTGAAAGAACGTGAATACGTCCCACACTCGCACCGTTCGCCGGTACTCCATCCGAGTACCATTCTGCCTCTTACCGGCTGAGACATCCGTAATCTCGAACCACTTCTTAGGCCGGTACTTGATTTCGTACTTTCCCCACCTAGTACCGCCGTTTCCTCCTGCATCTGAAATAGCTTGCAGAATGTCTTTCGGAACGTCGGCCAACAGCTTCGTTACGTCGTATGAAAACGCAAACGAAACGACTAGTGTAGAGTTGTACTGCTTACAGTTCAGCAGAAACTCTAGGATGTCTTCGGTCTTAAGACCGTAGTTCGGCATCCTTTCGTCGTCTCGTTCGCGTCGCGATCCGTCGTGAATGATGGACTTCTCAAAGCCCTTATCATCCGCAGCACAAACCATCGTGTACGCGTGTACTCCGTCGATGTCATTACCTTCACCATCGACGGACACAATTTGTTTGATCTGAGACCGGAACCAAGGAAGCATCTTAGTACCTACTCCAATCCCTACCGACTGCCCTACCCGTAAGAGCATTCCATTCCTGTACGGCAGACCCCATAGAACGATCCGCATTCTTCATCGTCGCGCGTCCGCCTTCCCTCTGTCGTTGCTTCTCTGCATACAGACGCAACATAACGCGGTCAATGTCACGTTGTTTAACGTCAGGGTTATTGCGTCGCATCTCCGCGCGATCCTGCTTATATCGCTCCGAATGCTGTGCAGTCTTAATTTCCTTACGAGCCATCCTAAGCATGTAATCACTACGAAAGTAGGGGTCAATTTCTTGAGCCCCTATATTCATTGCTTCCTGACGCGAAACAATCCGTCCATCAGAAAGAATAACCATCCGCCGTTCTGAACCACGTTCATACGACGCACCTTCGGGCAACGGCACCGTTCTACCTCCTTCCGCACAGAGAAGCGGCACGACTCCTTATGAATCGTGCCGCTTCCGGTTTACTCATAGTCGTCTACTTGAGACAACCAATCTGCGTTGATTTGAAGCACCCTAGGCGAACCCTGCGACTTTGGTCCGGTAGTTTCTCGTGCGACATCTTCTTTTTCCATTAGACGAATAAACTCCGTCTTTGATGGAACAGTTAGATTCCGCCGAATCAACCCCTGTTCGATCCTCGCATAGAGTTGACTGAATTCTGCCGTTGTGAATTCAAACCGACGAACGAACTTAGGTCGTTTCCCTCTACCTGGGGTCCATGCAACGAACGTTCCAACTGGCTTACCCGGACGCATGGGTTTAATCCATTCGGAACCTTCTTCGATGTCGTCTGAACCGTTCTGTCCATCGACATTGAGTTTTGCCTTACCGGCAATATATCCAATGTGGTGGAATTCGAGCGGTCCCAAACCACTTCGTTCGGGATAGACAACAGTTGTTTTTTCTCCGTCTACACGGGGAGCTGTGAACGGTCCTAGCGTCTTTTCCATCTGCAATGCAAATTCCAACCGGAATTGCGTCAGCGGATCGTTTTCTTCTGTCGTCTCTACGATGCCCCATTCGCTTTGCAGCTTCGCGGCATCGTGTAGCCATCCGGCTACTTGAGCGATTGATGGACCCTTTGCACCGACTGTTTGACCGACGCTCAGAAGCGCGATGTTTCCGGCGAGAATTCGACGGTAATTGTCGCGTTCCCTTTCAAAGTCTGCGAACTCCCATTTATCGGTAAGTTCACCGGCCTTAATCCAAGCCGAATCAAACAGCTCTGGATTCTTCATCAATTCTTGCACGTAATAGCACTGTGCATTGAACCGATGTGCTTCCGACTCTTCCGACCACAGATGAAAGAGTACGTCTTGTGAAATGTCTTCCCGAGAGTCGTGTGTCATCACAACCATTCGGTTAAACACCGACTCGTATTCCGGCTGACGGGGGAAGTCTTCCAATGTCAGAATTACTGACGTCTTCAACTTCGCGTTTTTCTTCAACCGAGCCGCTTTAGTTACCGGATCGAATCCGTCTCCCTTAAGGGCTCCCCCGCCACCAATCTTACTTACGAGTCCTTCAATGTTTCCCAATGCTTTCCGCAAGAGAGATGCGTTATTGGGCAACATGTGTTGTGGCGTAAGCATGTCGTCAATTGGGACGACGAATCCGCCGAGTCGAGATGTAACCGTCTCGATACCGAATGCAGTTGAACCGTTGTTCATAGAGCGCGCGTTAATCGTCGGCTCTAGTGTTTTTCCTCCGCGTTCAGTTGCGGACTGATTTGGTTGTACCAACTTCGCTAGCGTCGTCTTACCTTGCTTCGTCGGACCGACGATAGCCAACGCTACTTGTGCACTCCGATGAATTCCGTACATTGGAGCGATGCCCGTTGTTCCGAGCAATCCGGCGGGAATCCATTGATGTTTCGGAGTTACATCGTACATCTGAAACAGTTCGGTGAACGACTTCTTTACAGTCTCAGGATTCGCCGGACGGTAACCGAGACTGCTAATCCGTTCGTTCTGTTGCAGTCCTTCGGGCAATTCCGTCTTGTAGCGGTGTACCCAGCCGTCGTGTCCTAGCGATCCGTTTTCGCCCGGAGTCAAGAACACGAGTAGTTCGCCATCTGACGAAGGGTCCGGCTCGATTGCGCGGAACATTCCGGTTTCTGCAAAGACTTCATCTTTGGTAAGACTTCCGTCTTTGAGACCGCTTCGAGCTTTCGACCAAATGACGTACTTTAGGCTTTGATACTGTCGCGAATGGATGAAGTGCTGTGCTTCTAGCTTTCGCACCCATCGACCGCTTAGGTTTCCCATAGCCATAATATCTTCGTCGCACACTGTGCCAACGATAGGATCGGGCCGTTCGTCGCCTAGCTCAATCCGAACGGTATAGTTCAGATTGCTGTCATCCGTCTTACTTTTCGTCCGTCGTTCCGTCAATGATGCCGGTTGATACACGGCGTCAATACTGACGATTCCGGGGATAACAAGGTTTCGCTTAAGCGACTGTGCCGGACCGCTACGGGTCAGAGAGAAAGTCTTAATCCAACGCGAACCATCTTCCTTAACTCCATCCGGAATTTCGTAGAGTTCGGTCTGAGGAAACGGAATACGTACTGCTTCCGTCATCCATTCGCGTTGGGCAGGAATGTTGTTCGACGTTGTCTCCGCCGTTTGATCTGCATTCGATCCGCCCCAACCATTCGGGACGCGATACGAGCCACTGTCCGGCCTAGTTTCGTTGGGGTCGGTCATTTGCTACACTCGCTTCCAAGCCTTCTGACACAGAGGGGGCAACCAATTCCGTCGATCTTTGACCGGAGCAACGGAGTTGGAAATTGTGTTGCGGAAGCCGGTAAGCGACGTGATGGCCGCCTACCGGCTTCCTGCACGTTCGGGAAGAAACCGACGCGATCTCTCAGAGTAAACCTCTGATCATGAATTGACGACCACTCAAATGGCCGACACACCGATTACTCTGTGTGTCCGCCGGCATGGGCATTCTGTCACTCTGAGTTACTGGCGATTTCTACTCGAACGAATGCGGATCACTTGCCGGAATTCTTGTCCCGCGTAGGCATCATGGGTCGGATAAACCCAATCATCACCGTGAGACAGATAGCGCAGATAGCTAGCGCTATGAGCATCCCGATAACCATTGCCGTAGTGACTGCGAAACCCCATACGATAGCGACGATAAGAAGTATCCACACAAGAACTTGCCCAAAGGATGCTTCCTGAATTGCCGCTACGAATCCCTTTGATTCGCCCGAACTCATAGACTCACCTCTTTTCTTATCCCTGACGCAACGCGTACAGGAATACGAAAGGTCACCCGAACCGAATTCGGGTGACCTAACGTACTCCGATACTGCGACTATTCGCCGGACGCTTCGTCTCGTTCCTTCGAGAGAATAACCTCTGAGGGTTCGAGCGAACGCTTACCAGCACGCGGACGCTTGGAATGCCATTCGCGCAAGTCCACAACATTCCATGCGGGCTGCCTTCCCTTCTTTGTTTCTCCGGGAATTGGTGCCCGCTTTCGCGCACCTATAAAGGCTTCCTTCGTGTATCCAAGGAAGGATGCCGCCGCGTCCAGGCCGACGATGACAGCGGGCTCTGCGTCCCTCTGTACCGGGACACTCGCGGCTGTCTCCCCTGGCACCGCCGTTGTGTCCCTGTGTACCGGGACACTCGCCACAGGGGCTGTCAGAGGCTCTGTGGGAGCCTCTATGGGCTGTCCGGCCTCTGTGGCCAGACGGCGCCGGATGGCTTCTCCGATGGCTGCCATTTGGACTACCTGTTCTTGCGTGATGTAGACCAACTGAATAGCCATTGGTTCGGCTCCATTACTCCAGTGTCCACGGCCTTTCTGTACTGGAGTTGATTGGCGCTTTCCTCCGAACAGCATTCGCCATGACATAGCGTCTTGCGGTCCGGCACCAATCTTCGCACCGTAGTTGAAGCGTGCGTCAGAGCTACGTAGAACGTACGCGTTTGCTTGCTGTGCACCGACTACCAAGAAATGCCGGGCAAAGCGACCTTGCTGCAATACGTCGTCTTCATAGTCGAACGCGGGCGGAATACCCTTCCCACCCTTGCGCTTCCAATGCGATTTCATCGCGCGAGTGTACGCACCCTTTTCGTCAATCACGAGTAGACGAGTCGGATACTTTGCGCGATCGTCAATGTCTTCACCCAATTCCAGGTCCTTGTAGACCTGTTCCATTGAGTCCCTGTATTCCGTCATCACCATTTCCCAGCTTTCGGGATCGGTGTGGATTCGGACTCCGGGGATGTTCCGCAGATCAATTCGGCCTTTTCGGTGATCTGCAAAACCCACTCGCTTAGGGTCGAAGATATCCACGATTCCGCCGTGCATGAGAACCCATGCAATAATCATCGTGATTGTCACCGTTTTACCGGACCCTGTAGCACCTGCTACTAGGGTATGCGGCGTTTCGGATTCCAATTCGATGAACGACCACGTTTCGTTATCGACCATTCCGAGAGGTACCGAGAATTCTTTACGCTTATTCTCGACAATCCACCTATCGGGCAAAGTTACGAGAGAAGGCAACGGCCTAGTTGGCACGAAGCTAACTCGGAACTTCCGCGTATTGTTCTGCATCTTCCATTGACCAGGAAAGCGCGACTCCATCAGTCGTTCAATCTTCGTCAACAAGTCAGCAGTAGCGTTCGTGTCTTTCGGCAACTTTACGCGAATCTCCGACTTACCTACTGGCCAACACTTATCCGCCCATCCCGAATGATCTCGCAACCAAACTTGCGTCTTCATTGGAATAAGGCGGATTTCCTTTGACCGTCGTTGCTTCCCTTTGCGCCGTTCCTCTTCCGTCAACGGTTCCGACTTTCCAACCGTGATAGTTCCCGACGTAAGGAACCACGCAACCGCTGACGGGATGCCCGTACGCGATGCACCACGCGGTACGGTAAGCCAACGTGAAACCCTGTCTTCAAGTCCCCATGTAGCGTTCTGCATTCGGCACAGCGTTACGTAGAGAGGCATCACTACGTTACGTCGATGATCCGTCCATGCGTGCACACAGACGCATATGATACCGGTAAGCGTTCCCGCATAAACCAGGGTGACAGTTCCGGAACCCCATTCGTTGCGGACTCCGTAGAGCCAAATTGCGACGAACATAAGCAGTGACAAGAGCACTGCATTCCGTCGTTTCTTTCGCTCTATTTGGTCGTACGTTAGCTTTAGCTTTTCTGAATCGCCAGACTCTTTGTTCCGTCGTCCAAAGAGATACGCGAGGATCGTTATAGTCATTCCTCTACTGCTATCTACTCGCCGTTTCGGCTTGAACAGGAAGTAGAAAACGAAGAAGATAACGACGCCCCACGTAAGGTTATTCATAGGCTTCCCTTCCTATGAGATGAACCATTCCCACACCAGAATAGTTCCGGCAAGTGTTCCGACTTTCTTTCCCACGAACTTCGGAACACCACCGCAATCATTCCCGTGCGCGTTTCGCTATTCCCATTGGATTCTCACTCGCGTTCCGATCCAACAATGCGCAAGTGATTCGTTCCCGGACGTGTTTCGACTAGCCGGTAAACAGAACTCTTCCCAATCTCGTATCCGTGACTATTGAGCCACTTAGACAAGACCGTTCCGCCTTCCATTCCCACTACTCGAACGGCATATTCAACGGCTTCCGAATGATTTCCCAACTTCGAAAGCTCATGGGAATGACTGCAAGACTCCGGAGGAACCTGGGAATCCGCCGGACCACAGAGAGAGCACAAATCGCGCTGACCTGGGATTCTCGTCTCATTCTCAGGCTCGTTCCTGGGAATCTCACTGGTGTCCGGCATACCCTCTTGCGCGTCGGATGAACCATCCGGCTTGTCTTCCGACGCGTCGTCTTTTCCCGCTTGACTTTCGCCGTTCCCGTGGTTTAGAAACAGATTCCCAACGTTTTCAACGTCGTTCCCATGTCCGTTCTCGCTGACGGGAAGAGGGATGAACGTTCCCACAGGGAGAGACTTCGGAATATCGGGTTTCCCATCGTTGGGAACAACCGCGTTTGATCCGAAAAACTCATAGACACGAGTCGATTCGTCTTTCTCATGGGCTTCCAATGCATGCATGATTCGCGCATCAATTCGCCCATTCTTTGACGCTTCGAGCGTGATTGCCAAACGCGGATCTGTGATTCCGTACTCAAGTGCAAGTGTACGTGCCTTCCATCGACGGATAGGAAACTTCGTCCATTCCGCCATCGAGAAATGCACTGTATCCACTTTGAGTGTTCCGTCTTCAATTCGCGCTGCACGGCGAATGCGACGGAAGAACCAATGCGCGATCAAAGCAACTAGAAGTGACAGACAAGCGTAATACGCTCCCGCGAAGTAGCGGTTACCCTTGTCCGCACTAATCCACCCTTGATACCCGTTGAATACCGCAGATCCAACGGCACAAAGTTGGACGAAAAATCGTAGCCCTGTTGCGTTCTCTCCCGCAATCATTGAGACGATAGCCATGCATCCGAACATGATGACTGAACCGTCTAGACTTCCGGGAACAATATGGACCATCCATCCGTCAAGTCCTAGGACCTTTTCACCGAAGTGTGTAAGGCCATCCCAAGACAAAACAAAGATGCTTCCAATTGCCGCAAGCATGAATACATATGCTACGATCGATGCGCGTTTACCAATCGTCTCAATGTCGATTGTTCCGCGTACCTTTGGCTTTGGCTTTGACTCTAGGCTATTACTCTTCTTCCGTCGTAGCCCCATCCGACGTTCCTCCTTCCCTTTCCTTAAGGATTTCCTCCGCAGCTTTACAGAACGCGAGATAACGCTTACGAGTGTCACCCCTAGGTGTACTCTTTCCACTTTCCCATTTGGAAACAGACGCGTCTGAAACTCCAAGCTGTTTACCTAGCTCAGCTTGTGACAAACCGAAAGCCTCCCGCAGAGGCTTTCGCCTATCTACCGGCGGAAGCTCTAGCGTAGTCTCAGGCTGTAGCCTCATGCGAAGAAAGTCCTTCATTTCTTCGTCTGACACTGTGACAACCTCTCTCCGAACGGGCGGAAGCCTTACGACTTCCGCCCGTATCACTCTCACTTACTTTCGGCCTTTTCTGGCGTCGTCTTCTTCCGTGCCGCAGGAACGGTCTTAGAAGGCGACTCAGAGCCCTTAGCATCGTCCGTAAAGTCTGCCTTGGTCTCTGTCTTTGACTTCGTCTCAGACGACTTATCGTCAAACATCTCGTCTGCAACGTTCTTCTTTGCCCACTTACGCTGAGGCTGCCTAACTTCTGCAACCGAAAGCGCAAGGTTCGGCCCTACTGCCATTGCAGTAAGTTCCGGCTGAACGCGATTCACACCGTCGTCACCTTCCCACTGCTTCATGCGAAGGCTTCCATACGCCATAATCGGCATACCCTGTTCCGGGAACGACTCGACTACGTTTTCCGCAAGGTTCCCCCAAACGGTCACGCGAATGAACGACGCTCCGTCGTCCACCCAATCATTCCCAACCTTCTTGCTGTGGTTCTCAGCAATCGTGAAATTCGCGACTGCCTTACCACTAGCGGTAAAGCGAAGTTCCGGAGTTCCGGCAAGGTTGCCGACAACCGTAGTGACGATTTCTCCGATGTTCATGCTTCGAGTCCTCTCGGATTCGGTGATGGCCGCACGATACGTTTACGCGAAAATGCGCAAACGCAGCAATGCACACGGTCTACGAATCTCAACAAACCGTGTGCATTGCTGTCGTTCAAACATTCCTTAATGCTTACATCGCTTCGTTTCGAAAGCCGTTGTAATAACCGACTTTACAGACTTAGCAGTAAACTTCTTTGGTGTTGCTATCACAGGAGCAACACCCGTGGAACCTGGTTTCTTTCCGTACTTAGCTTTCTTTCTGTGCTTTGGACAATTCGGATTACCACAGTCCTTTAACTTACACTCTGGTTTACGATTCTTTTTAGTCATATACCTACTTCCTTAAACGACTATGGCGGTACGCGTTCCGCACACATAAAGTGTTTGGAACGTGTACCGCCATAACCGAGTAAGTCTCTTCTACTCAGCCTTAGCAGCCTCAGCCTTTTCCGCCTCTACCTGAGCTTTCGTCTTGCGCGCACGCTTCGGAACAGGCTTAAGCTCAAGAGCCGTAACACCCTTACCCTTATCCGTCTGCCCAACTTCAAGACGGAAGCCAAGGTAACGTGCAGACGAACGCGCTTCCTTAAGCGCATCTTCTACGGCGGCACTCGGAAGCTCGAAGGCAAGAACCTTCTTAGCATTCCAAGCCTCTGTAAGCGGAGAGTCAAAGTCACTCGGCGTACGCGTACGACCGCCCGTCTTCTGAGTCGTCATCTCTTCAGTAAGCGTCGCCTTGCTAAGCGCATCACCGAAGTTGAACGACTTCTGAGACTTGTTCTCTGCCATGACTGGTTCCTCCCGATTGGTGATTAAGGACATTGGTTCCAGTGACCAACACCCTTGACCATCTACCTAGAGTATGTCACAGCATCGTCTAAGTTTCACCCTACTCTATGAGGTTCACTCACACTCGGTAGGCGTAACGGTGGGTCCTCATGTTGTGATCACTGCCTACAACATAGTTAGCTCTCCGTTACGAGATACGTTTAGAGAAGTATGCGTTCGATCCATTGTCTACGCCAACGTAACTTCGTTCTCTTTACGTCTAAGTAAACCTATTCTCTAGCCTACGGCACAGCACGTATCAGCATGTGAATCTATTAAGGCTCATTCGCCGTCTACCTTTGAACATCTGATAAGTCTTCGTACTCGACAAACTCAAGATAGAGTATGGCTACGAACGACTGACGTTCACGATAGGTAGAGAGATTCTGTTGTCAAGTTCGAGCTTCATACGATCCGCCGTGTCTTCCGGGACCTTTGCGCCGGTCTCTCCGTCGTTCGTTCTTCTTCTAAGTTAGGGGATACGACAGGCAGAGTCAACTACATGACGAAGAAAGTTAGACCGAACGAAGATTCTAGGTAGGTCGCACAACGAGCGTAAGGCTCGATAGGTCACGAAGGTACTTATACGCCTCTGTGACGCTCTAACAGTGACTATCGGCCCTCTAGTTCCAATGGACATCTGATCTTGTTACACAGCCGCACAGAGGCTTTCACGCGGGTGTGTGACCTGAGTCACACTCTCCGACTTCGCGCGTGTCGCGTTCATCCGATCGAACTAGACCAATCTGCAAATGCAAACACTCTAGCCCTACACGACGAACATATAACCAAATACACCACACAACGTAACCACCATACGACCAAACACACGACACTAGCAATTTTCCGACATCACTCTATGTACACCTTGACGAGTCGTCAGATAGGCAATCGGACCCCGGACTCATGTCGGTTAGGCCCTAACCGACGTCCCTAACCGACATCGGTATATAGCCTCTGACCAGGCACTTTCCTTCTAACCGACCTAACCGACGCAACCGACATGCCGCAGAATCGGGGGAGAGAAGACCATGAGAAAACTGACTGAGAGTAAACAGATTCGAGACAACGGAACACACGTCGAATTGAAAGGCAGAAAATTTGACGAAAATCAAGAATTACAGAAAGTGAAATTAAAACGGGTCACAAAACTTTTGCGAGAGCAAAGGGGGGCCGCCGGAGGTCACCAGGATCTCCTTCTTGCGGCCGGTGATGGTGAGGTAGCCGTCCTCGTCGAGGGCGCCGATGTCGCCG
>NZ_JBFAAD010000068.1:0-15325 GCF_040639555.1 Streptomyces sp. NPDC023838 | reverse complement strand
TCTACTTGAGACAACCAATCTGCGTTGATTTGAAGCACCCTAGGCGAACCCTGCGACTTTGGTCCGGTAGTTTCTCGTGCGACATCTTCTTTTAGGCCCTAGGAGACGACCGGCGCCGCCTCCTGTTCTCCCGCCTTGGCGGGCTTGCGGGCGTGCACCGGCCAGCCGCCCGCCGGGGGCGGTGCGACCGGGCGCCACCAGGGCGCGCACGGCACGTTTTCCGAGGTGGGTTCGAAGGGTTCACCCGGGATGGGCAGGGCGATGCCCGCGTCCGCCGCCGCCGCGGCGGCCATCGTCCCCTCGCCGGGCTCGGCCCACGGGTGCGGGGCGAGGTTGAAGGTGCCCCAGTGGATCGGGAGCATCACGCCGTGCGGCCGGCCGCCCTGGAGGTCGAGGTGGGCTCGCATGCCTTCGGCCGGAGTCATATGGATGTCCGGCCAGAATTCGCTGTACGCGCCGATCTGGATCATCGTGGCGTCGAACGGGCCGTGCTCGGCGCCGATGTCCTTGAAGCCTTCGAAGTAGCCGGTGTCGCCGCTGTGGTAGATCCGGTGCTCGGGACCGGCCACCGCCCAGGACGCCCAGAGCGTGTGCTGCTGGTTGCGCAGGCCCCGGCCGCAGAAGTGGCGCGCGGGGGTGGCGGTGAGGGAGAGCCCGCTGACCTTCGTCGACTCGTTCCAGTCGAGCTCGTGGACGCGGTCGGCCGGGACGCCCCAGTGCTCCAGGTGGGCGCCGACGCCGAGCGGGACCGCGAACACCGTCTCCGTACCGGCCAGGTCGCGGATGGTGGGCAGGTCCAGGTGGTCGTAGTGGTCGTGCGAGATGACCACCACGTCCACCGGGCCGAGCGAGGCCAGCGGGACCGGCACCGGGTGCAGCCGCTTGGGCCCGGCGAAGGCGAAGGGGGAACAGCGCTCGCCCCACACCGGGTCGAAGAGGACCCGGCGGCCGTCGATCTCGGCGAGGACGCTGGAGTGCCCCATCCAGGTGAGCCGCAGCCCGGTGGCGGGCGGCTTGGCGAGGTCGGCGAGCGTCGTCGCGTGCACCGGGATGTTGCCCAGCGGGGCGCGCAGGGCGCGCTGCTCCTTCTGGAAGTAGATCTTGGCGAACTCCACCATCGAGCCGGACGGTCGCGTCCGCGCGCCCTGCGGGTTCTGGAAGACCCCGTCCGCGAAGTTCGGCGAGCGGCGGATCCGCTCCAGACGCTCCCCCGCCGGGTCGGCCCCGAAGGCGGCAGGGCGCAGCTCGCGCAGCCGGGAGCGGAGTGGGAGCAGAGATCCAGCGCCGGTCACGGCACCTCCTGGGGCTCGGGGGTCGTTCCATTATGTGCGGCGGGTACGACAACGCGGGAACGGCGCCGTTAAGCGGCAGCGACCCGCCGGGGAGGCTCAGGCGCGCGGCTGCCCGTAGGCGCGCTCCACCCGCAGCCGCAGCACGAGGCGCCGGTCGCGGACCATGGCCCGCCGGTACTCCTCCCAGTCCGGGTGCTCGCCCTGGACGTCCCGGTACAGCTGGACGAGCTCCTCGACGGTCGCGTCGTGGGGGTCGGCGGCCACCGGCGAGAGGTCCGCGACGCCCTCGGCCACGGTCCAGGCCCAGCGGTCGGCGCTGGTGACGTGGTAGCCGGCGCGGGGGTCGCGGCGCAGGTTCTTCGTCTTGGCGCGGTCGTCGGTGAGGGAGACCTTGATCACGCCCTCGTCCGGGTAGTACGCGTGATTCACGTTGGACAGCTGGGGGCGGCCGTCGCGCTTGAGAGTGGCGAGGACGCCGCCCTTCTCCTCCGCGACCAGCTTGAGCAGCGCTTCTTCGTGTGCGTCGAAGTCCGTCATGGCCAGTGGAACAGCGCGCGCGCACCTCCGATTCCCGTGCGCGGAATGGAGGAGATGTGGTGGACGACGGGTGACCGTGTGATGGACCTGGCAGTGCTTGTTCGGGGCTCAGGGCCGGACCCTGCGCTTAGGCTGGACGCATGCCCACTTCCGCCGACCTCTCTGGTTCCGTACTGCCGGACGCCGAAGCCGCCAACGCGGCGATCCGCGATCTCGTCGACACCGCGGACCCGGAAGACGGCTGGCCCTCCGAGGAGTACGAGCGGCTGCTCACGCTGTGGGCGGCGGCCACGACCGCCGACCTCGACGCAGCCGCGTAGCCCCGTCGCCGCCCCCTGGGCGGTCCGGCCCGGGCGATAGGCTTGACCTGCCCGAAGTGCCCCCGCCGGCCTGCGGCACACCCGTCCGTAGCCACCTTTGGGCCGACCGAGACCACAGGAGAGCGCCCGCTTTGTCCGAGACATCCGAGAACCGCGTACCCGAGCGGTCCGCCGCGGCCTCCGGCCCGGCGGACGACCGCTCCGCGCTGCGAGCCGACTGTGCGAACTGCTTCGGCCTGTGCTGCGTCGCGCTGGCGTTCTCCCGGTCGACGGACTTCGCGATCGACAAGGACGCCGGGGACCCCTGCCCCAACCTCCAGCAGGACTTCCGCTGCGGCATCCACGACAAGCTGCGCCCCAAGGGCTTCCAGGGGTGCACGGTGTACGACTGCTTCGGCGCGGGCCAGAAGATCTCCCAGGTCACCTTTGTGGGCCGGAACTGGCGAGAGGCGCCGGACGGGTCGCGGCAGATGTTCGCCGCGCTCCCGGTGATGCGCCAGCTCCACGAGCTGCTCTGGTACCTCGCCGAGGCGCAGGCCCGCCCGGCCGCGCGCCCGGTCCACCGCCCGGTGGCGGCCCAGCGGGAGAAGATCGAGCGGCTGACCCTCAGCGATGTGGACACGCTCCTCGCCCTGGACGTCGCCGCGCACCGCGCCGAGGTGAACGCACTGCTGCTGCGCACCAGCGAGCTGGTACGCGCCGAGGTCCCGGGCAAGAAGAAGGACCGCCGGGGCGCCGACCTGTTCGGAGCCCGGCTCAAGGGCGCCGACCTGCGGGGTGCGGACCTGCGCGGCGCGTACCTCATCGCGGCCGATCTGAGCGGGGCGGACCTGCGGCTCGCCGATGTGATCGGTGCGGACTTCCGGGACACGAACCTCGCGGGCGCCGATCTCACCGACTGCCTCTTCCTCACCCAGACGCAGGTCAACGCGGCGCGGGGCGACGCGGGCACCCTCCTCCCGGCAGGGCTGGAGCGCCCATCGCACTGGCACGAGGGCACGACGACTCCGGCGGCGTCCGGCCGTAAGGACGCGGCCAGGGCGACCAAGGACGTGACCCCGGGCACCTCCGGCCGCAAGGACGCGACCCCCGGCGCCTCCGGCCGCAAGGGCGCCCCCTCCCGTAAGCCCGGCGCCTCCCGGCGCAGGGGCTCCGGCCCGGCCGGGTCCCGCCGCAAGTAGTCGCCAGGCGGCTCGGCGGCCGCCACCCCGGGCGAGCCCCGACCCCCGGCCCCCGGCCCCCCGAACCCTGCCCACTCGGCCCGTCCACGCTTCGGCCCACCCCACTATGCACGCCGTGTATACACCTCGCGTATAGTCCGGGTCATGTTCTGGTCCAGGCCCAAGGGGAGTCGCGTCATGCGCAGCAGCAATTCCGAAGTGCGTCGTGCCCGGGGGCGGGCGGCCGCCGCCCTGGTCGCGGTGGCCTCGCTCGGCCTGACGCTGACCGGGTGCTCCGACGGCGCCGTCTCACCGCGCTCCGCCCGCAACGATGCGCTCGACAGCAAGGCCGCGGCGGGCGCCGACGCGGGCACCGCGACCGGGGTGGACTGCCGCAAGGCCAAGTGCATCGCCCTGACCTTCGACGCCGGGCCGGGCCCGAAGACACCCCAACTGCTCGACACGCTCAAGGAGAAGAAGGTGCACGCCACCTTCTTCCTCCTCGGCAAGAACCACGTGGAGAAGTACCCCGACACCGTGCGCCGCCTCGCCGCCGAAGGGCATGAGGTCGCCAACCACACCTGGTCGCACGAGCGCCTGGACAAGCTGAAGCCCGCCGAGATACGGGACGAGCTCAACCGCACCCAGGAGGCCGTGGCCAGGCTGACCGGCCGCAAGCCGGTCCTGATGCGGCCGCCCCAGGGCCGTACCAACAAGGAGGTCACCAAGGTCAGCAGGGAGCTGGGGCTGTCGCAGATCCTGTGGAGCGCGACCGCCAAGGACTACTCCACCAACGACTCGGCCCTGATCACCCAGCGCATCCTCGACCAGGCCCACCGCGACGGCATCATCCTGCTGCACGACATCTACGACGGGACCGTGCCCGCCGTGCCCGGGATCATCGACGCCCTCAAGGAGCGCGGCTTCAGCTTCGTGACCGTGCCCCAGCTGCTCGCCCCCGCCGCCCCGAAGCCGGGCCAGCTCTACCGTCCCTGAGATTTCGCCCTCAGCATGGAAGGTTCTCAGGACCCGTCCGGGCAGGCAGAGTTACGGCCATGAAGCTGCTGATACTGGGTGGTACGGAATTCGTCGGGCGCGCCGTGGCCGAGACCGCGATGGCGCGCAAACACGAGGTGACGGTCTTTCACCGGGGCCACCACGAGCCGCCCACGGGCGTGCGCGTGCTGCTCGGCGACCGGACCGCGGAGGGCGGTCTGGCGGCGCTCGCCGACGGGCGCTGGGACGTGGTCGTGGACACCTGGTCGGGAGCGCCCTCGGCGGTGCGCGACGCCGCACGGCTGCTCGCCGAGGGGCGCGCGGCGAGGTATGTGTACGTGTCCAGCCGGTCCGTGTACCCGCACCCGGTCCCGGCCGGGGCCGACGAGGGCGCGGCACTGGTGGACGGATCGCCCGACGCCGGGGACGAGGTGGCCTATCCGCAGGCCAAGCGCGGCGGCGAGCTGGCCGCCGTCCAGGAGTTCGGCCCGGACCGCTCGCTCCTGGTGCGCGCGGGGCTGATCCTCGGGCCGTGGGAGAACATCGGGCGGCTGCCGTGGTGGCTGGGGCGCATGGCGCGCGGCGGCGAGGTGCTCGCGCCGGGGCCGCGCGACCTGCCGGTCCAGTTCATCGACGTCCGCGATCTCGCGGAGTGGATCGTGAGCGCGGCCGACTTCGGGCTCTGCGGCCCGTACAACCTGGTCTCCCCGCCGGACCACACCACCATGGGTGAGCTCCTTGAGGCGTGCGCGCGGGTCACCGGGGGCGGCGCCGAGCTGCGCTGGACGGACCCGGAGGTGATCCTGGCCGCCGGGGTCGAGCCGTGGAGCGACCTGCCGGTGTGGATTCCGCCGGGCGAGCTGCACGACACGATGCACAGGTCGAACGTGTGGAAGGCCGTGCTCTCGGGGCTGCGGTGCCGTCCGGTCGAGGAGACGGTGGCCGACACCTGGGCGTGGCTGGGGTCGATCGGGGGCGAGGCGCCGCAACGCCCGGACCGCCCCCGGGTCGGACTCGACCCGGAGACGGAGCGGAAGCTGCTGCACGGCTGAGCCGCGCATCCGTCACGACGGTCCGTCGGAGAGTTCGACGGGCCGTCAGAGAGGCAGCAGGTCCGGACGCTTGGGCTCCACGTGGTCGCCCGAACTCTCGCCGCGCAGCCGTCGCCCGATCCACGGAACGAGGTGCTCGCGCGCCCACTGGATGTCGTCGCGCCGCACCTCCAAGGTGCCCCGCGGCGGCAGCGGGGGCCACGGCTGGTCCGGTTCGGCCGGGATCGGCAGCCCCAGCACCTGGGCGGCGCGCAGCGCGACCCGGGTGTGCCCCTCCGGCGACAGGTGCAGCCGGTCGCCGTCCCACGCCCGCCTGTCCTGAACGGACTTGAGCGACCACAGGTCGAGCACCGGGCACCCGTACCGGTCCGCGATGGAGCGCACGTGCGCGGTGTACGTCGCCACCTTGCCGCGCAGATGGCGCAGCACCGGGACGCCGCGCGTGTCGAAGCCGGTGGTCACCATGACGGTTCCGACGGCGCTGGTCAGTTCGGCCACGGCGCGCTCGAAGCGCTCGGCCACGTCGTCCGGGTCGCTGCCCGGCCGGATGATGTCGTTGCCCCCGGCGCAGAAGCTCACCAGGTCGGGTGCGAGCTCCTTGGCCCGCGGCACCTGCTCCTCGACGATCTGGTCGAGGAGCCTGCCGCGGACCGCGAGATTGGCATAGCGAAAGGCCCCCTCCGGTCGCTGGTCTGCCAGTAGCACGGCGAACCTGTCCGCCCAGCCGACGAACGCCCCGTCCGGGCCGGGGTCGCCGACGCCTTCCGTGAAGCTGTCGCCGATCGCCGTGTACGACCCGAACGTACCGCTGTTGAATGATCTCGAATCGTCTGCCACGAGACCATATCTTTCCCTTATGGGTGTGACCTACGCGACCGTAAGGAGGGGTTGACGGTGGGTGATATAAGCCACCCGGTCAGTTTCCCGCAGCGGGAATACGCGCCAATTACCGTGTGGGACAAGGGCCGTCAGAGGTTCGCGCCCTGCTGGCGGAGGTAGGCGAGCGGGTCGACGTCCGAGCCGTAGTCGGGCGTGGTGCGGATCTCGAAGTGCAGGTGCGGGCCGGTGACGTTGCCGGTGGCGCCGGAGAGGCCGATCTGCTGCCCCTCGGTCACGGTCTGCCCCGCCGAGACGGAGAGCTGCGAGAAGTGGGCGTACTGCGAGTACATGCCGTCGGCGTGCCGGATGACGACCTGGTTGCCGTACGCGCCGCCCCAGCCGGCCGAGACGACCGTGCCCGCGCCGACGGCCTTCACCACGGTGCCGGTCTCGGCCGCGAAGTCGACGCCCGTGTGGTAGCCGCTGGACCACATGGATCCGGCCATGCGGTACGGGGTGCCGATGCTCACGCTGTCGAGCGGCGCGCGGAAGCCGGCGGAGGAGCCCTGGTTCGCGGTGGTGGCCGAGGCGGTCTCGGCGGCGGACGCCTTGGGGGCGGACGCCTTGGGGGCGGACGCCTTGGGGGCGGAGGGGGCCGGGGACGACTTCGACGTGTGGGGGGCCGACGCCTTCGTACCGGAGTCGTGCGAGCCGCTCGCCTTGGCGGAGCCGTGCGACGTGCCGCCCGCGGCCTTCGCGCCGAGCGTGAGCTTCATGCCCGGACGGATCAGCGACGGGTCGGAGCCGACGACCTCGCGGTTGTCCTGGTAGAGCCGCTGCCAGCCGCCCAGCCGGTGGTCCGCGGCGATCTGCGACAGGCAGTCGCCGCTCTTGACCTTGTACGTGGTGGGGGCGGCCTGCGGGGCGGTGGCCGGAGCGGCGACGAAGGTCGTGGCGGCGCGGGCGGCCTGCTGCGGCGCGGTGGCGGGGGCGGCGGTCTTCACCGCGGCGTGCGCACCGGTGGCGCCGAGCAGCGGGATGGCGAGCGCGGCGCCACCCGTACCGGCGGCGACCATGCCCCGGGATATCGGGTTGGACTTGGGACGGCGGTGCTTACCCTTCGCGGGCATGGCGGATTCCTCTCCGGCGCCTGCGAGGTGAGCTGTCGGGTTCGGGCTGGAGCTGCCCGGCCGGGCACCGTGTACGGTGCTCCGGCTTCACCCCGAGCCGTGCCGGAATTCCGGACGGCGCTTACCTGGGTCCCCCGCTCCTGCCGCGCGTGGATGGGTGCGGATTCCGAGCGGTGGCAGGATTCGGCGGTCCACCCGGATTGCGGTGACCGTAAGCGAGCCCGGCGTGCCACGACAAGTACCCATTCGCCTTCGGGATTCCCGGCCGGGAATTCAGCCGGGAATTGCGGTCACCCTGCGTCGACCTGAATTCCCAACGGGCCCCGCCGCACGGGGGAATTCATTCGGGGCCGCCACCACGGAACGTCACGGATATGACGCTGCTCACGGACAACCGCCCTTTCCTGCGAGGCAGATGGACAGGGGCCATCAAATCGCCCAATCCGGTCGAAAATTCCAACCCATTAACCCCTTCTCACCACTCATCGCCCCACTCTGTCCAGTTTTGACCACTACATCCCGATGAAGATCTTTACCGCACCGAGAACGCGCATTCCTTATGCCGGATGCGCGCTCAGCCGCCGCAGACGGAACACCGACGCATCAAGATCGCCCCGCAGCCCGGTGTCCAGTCCCCGGTGCAGCAATACCGCTCCCCTGTGTACGGCCCCGGTGTCCAGGCACCGATAGGCCGCCGCCGGGTCCAGGGCGCGCAGCCGCACGGCCGGGGGCCGCTCCCCGTAATGCTGGGCCTGGAGGTGGGCCAGGACCACGGTGTCGTCGCCGCGCACGTACTGGACGGCGCTGAGGCCGCCCGCGGGTGGCCGCAGCCGGTACTGGTCCCCGAGCTGCACCACCGGCCGGATCGCCTTGTACAGCTCCACCCACCCGCGCGCCTCGGCCAGTTCGGCCTCGCTCCACCGGGTGAGGTCGCCGCCGACGCCGAGCACCCCGGCCATCGCGCTCACGAAGCGGAAGCGCAGGCTGCTGTGGCGGCCGTTGAGCAGGACGTTGGGGCTGTCGGTGACCCAGGCGGCCATCACCCGGGCCGGGTGCAGCTGGCTGAAGCCGTCCTGGATGGCGAGCCGGTCCAGCGGGTCGGTGTTGTCGGAGGTCCACACCTGGTCCGTACGGGAGAGGATGCCGAGGTCGATCCGGCCGCCGCCGCCCGAGCAGGACTCGAAGTCGACCGAGGGGTGTGCTGCCCGCAGCCGGTCCAACAGGGCGTACAGCGCCCGCACATGCTCGGTCCAGAGCTTCTGCGGATACTCCTCGCCGGGCCAGCCCGCGTCGGTGAAGCAGCGGTTGAAATCCCACTTCACATAGTCGATCGGCGCGCTGGAGAGCAGCCCGTCCAGTTGCTCCCAGAGGTACTCCTGGACGTCCGGGCGGGCGAGGTTGAGCACGAGCTGGTTGCGGAACTCGGTGCGCCGGCGTCCGTCCTGGTGCTGCACCCACTCCGGGTGCGCCCGGTACAGCTCGCTGTCGGGATTGACCATCTCCGGCTCGACCCAGATCCCGAACCGCATGCCCAGCGTGTGCACTTCGTCCGCGAGCGGCTTCAGCCCGCCGGGGAAGCGCGCCGGGTTGGGCGTCCAGTCACCGAGCCCGGCCGCCTCGTGAGTGCGCTCCCCGAACCAGCCGTCGTCGATGACGAACAGCTCGACGCCCATCGCGGCCGCCCGCCGCGCCAGCGCCCGCTGCTGCGCCTCGCAGATGTCGAATCCGGTGGCCTCCCAGGAGTTGTAGAGCACCGGCCGCACCCGCTCGGCGTCCGGGATCACCCGGGCCAGCTGCCAGGCGTGCCACGCGCGGCTGGCCCCGCCGAAGCCGTCCGGGCTCCACAGCCCGGCGAAGACCGGTGTGGTGTACGACTCGCCGGGCGCGAGCGACAGCAGCCCTGAGTCGTCGTACCCGGCGCCGCCGCTGATCTGCACCCGGCCGTCGGGCAGGTGCTGGACGGTGATGCGCCAGGACCCGGACCAGCCGAGCGCGCACCCGTACACCTCACCGCTCTCCTCGGTGGCGGTGCCGTCGGCGTCCAGGGCGACCCAGGGCAGGTGGTGGTGGCCGGTGTGGCCGCGGCGGCTGCCGAGCACCTTGTCGCCCGGGGTGAGCGCGGACCGTACGAGCCGGGTCTCGGCCGCCCAGCGGCCGTGCAGCTGGCTGAGCCGCCAGCCGTCGCGCCGCGGCAGCGTCCACACGGCGGCGTCGGCCCTCAGCAGCTCCAGGTCCGGGTCCCCGGCCGTGCCTTCGTGGCCGACGGTCGCCCAGCGCTCCACGACGTCGGTGTCGTCGCGCATCCGGTAGTGCAGGGTGAGCCCGAGGCGGTGCACGGCGTCGGTGAAGCGCAGCCGGAGCTCGTCACCGTCGGCCGCGGCGTCCGCGAAGGTCCACTCGGTGCCGCGCACCCGTGGGGTCCGTACGGAGAGCGCGGGGCGCACGAAACGGGGCCCGCCCTCCACCACGTACTCCTCCTGACCATCCAGTGGTGACTCGAAGGGCCGGTAGGGCGGCAGGGGCTGGGCGGCCAGGGCCTGGGCGTCGGCGAGGGCCAGACGCGGACCCCAGTGCAGGTGCAGGAGTTCCCCGTGGTCCGTGAGGTGCAGCGCATAACCGCTGGTGCGGCCGGAGAGCAGCCACACCCGTCCGTCGTCCGCGGTCTCGATCATCCCGACCCCCACTTCCGCACAGGTACGCACAGGCACGAACATCAGCAACAGGATCGGGGCGGCACACCCGTGAGGGCAACGGGTGCGTGGGGGTCGCATTCCGGCCGGGCCGTTCGAGATGATTGCCCCGGGAACCCATGTCGTATCGTCGGACCGAGGCGGCGTGATCTTTTTTTCGAACCACATCGGGAGCCAACGTGACGCAGCAGACTCCGCAGATCCCTTCGACCGAACCCGAGCTCTCCGGGGTGCGCAACTTCCGTGATGTGGGCGGACTGCCGACCGTGGACGGCCGCCGGCTGCGGCACGGACGGCTCTTCCGCAGCGGCCACCTGGCACACGCGACCGAGCAGGACGCGGCCTTCCTCGCCACCCTGGGTCTGCACACCATCTTCGACTTCCGCAACGCGGCGGACCAGAAGCTGGAGGGGCCGGACGTGGACCTGCCGGGGGTGCGCAATGTGAACATACCGCTGACGGACCCCGCCGACGGGGCCGAGTTCTGGAAGATGGTCCGCGACGGCGACATCAACCAGCTGCGGTCGGTCCTCTCCGACGGCCGGGGCGCCGACCGGATGGCTCATTCGTACCGGACGATCATCCGGGAGCGCACGGCCGAGCACAGCCGGGTGCTGCACGCGCTCGCCGAGGACAGCGTCCCGGCCCTGATGCACTGCGCGGCGGGCAAGGACCGCGCGGGCCTCTCGATCGCGGTGTCCCTGCTGGCGGTGGGCGTCGAACGGGAGGCCATCGAGGCGGACTACCTCAAGTCCAATGACCCGCACCGGCGTTACAAGATGCACCGCAGCGACACCTCGGCGGCCGGAATGAGCGCGGAGGTCCTGGCTCTCCTCAACCCCCTCTTCGACGCCCGCGCCGGCTATCTGCACGCGGCCTTCGACACGATCGAGGAGACCTGGGGCAGCACGGACCGCTATCTGGCCGAGGGGCTCGGCCTGAGCGCGGAGACCCGCGAGCGGCTGCGGGACCGCCTGGTCGAGGACGCGGCGTAGAAGTGACTCACTTGCCCACCGTGAACAGGAGATAGAGGAACGCGGCGAAGATGTGGCCCGCGATCAAGTAGGCGAAGAGCCGGACCACGAGGCCCCGGGGGAACTTCGTCTCCTGGGTGTCGGCGCCGGACCGTCCCTGGTTCTGCGACATGTCGTACCTCTCAGCCGTGCGGGTGGTGCGGATGGGGGTCGGGGCTCTGGAGCAGGGTGTGGACGAACAGGAACGCGGCCCCGCCGTGCGAGACGGCGGAGATCCGGTGCGGGGTGAGCGAGTCGAAGTGCGCGCTGTCGCCGGGGTCGAGTTCATGGGTGGCATCGCCCAGCGTGAGACGCAGCCGCCCGGACAGGACGTGCAGCCACTCCTCGCCGGGGTGGACGCGGACGAGCTCGCGCTGGGTGCCGTACGGGACCTCGACGCGCAGGGCCTGCATGGCGCGGCCCGGGTGGCCCGCCCGGTGGTAGGTCCAGCCGTCGGCCTCGGCGGGCTCGGCGCGGCCGCCCCGGATGACGGGCTCGCGCTCGGGCGGCATCTCGCCGAGCAGCTCGGAGACCGTCGTACCGTAGGTACGGGCGAGCGCGAGCAGCATCGGCAGCGAGGGCTGGCGGGCGCCCGTCTCCAGCCGGGAGAGGTGCGCCGGTGAGAGACCGGCCCGCGGCGCGGCGGCCTCCAGGGTGAGGCCCCGGCGGCGCCGCAGGTCGCGCAGGCGCGGGGCGACGTCGGGGAGCGCGGGGCCGGCGGGATCCCCGGCGTCTGCGGCGGGAGTGCTCATGCACTCCATTCAGTCAGCGGGTTGCCTCTCAGGCAAATTTTTTGCCTGAGAGGCAAAAAGCCCTACCGGTTGGCAACCGCCTGCTTGACCAGGGTCTTCCCGAAGTCCCACATCAGGCCTCCCCCGCCGTGCGCGTCCTCCATCACGGCGGTGAACGCCTCGACGAACCGGTCCACCTCGCGCTCGCCGATCGTCAGCGGCGGGATCAGCTTGATCACTTCCAGATGGTCCCCGGAGACCTGGGTGAGGATGCGGTGCTTCTGGAGCAGCGGCACCACGACCATCTGCGCGAACAGGCCCTTGCGGGCGGTCTGGAGCATGGTCCAGCGACCCCGCAGCCGCATCGAGGAGGGCCGGCCGAACTCGATGCCGACCATCAGCCCGCGCCCGCGCACGTCGTGCAGCAGCTCGTAGCGGTCGACCAGTGCGGCAAGCCGGGACTTCAGGAGCTCGCCGGTGACGCGCGCGTTGGCGACGACGCCCTCGTCCTCCATCACCGCGAGCACGGCGAGTCCGGCCGCCATCGCCTGGGCGTTGGAGCCGAAGCTCGCGGAGTGCACCAGGACGCGGTCCATCGACGAGTAGACCTTCTTGAAGATCCACTCCTTGCCGAGCGTCGCCCCGACCGGCACATAGCCGCCGGAGAGCGCCTTGGCGACACAGAGCAGGTCGGGCTCGACGCCCTTGTCGTGCTGGTACGCGTAGAAGTCGCCGGTCCTGCCGAGCCCGGTCTGCACCTCGTCCGCGATCAGCAGCGCCTTGTGCTTGCGGAGCAGCTCCTGCGCGGCGAGCAGATAGCCGGGCGGCGCCTCGTGGACGCCCTTGCCCTGGATCGGCTCGACGATCAGCGCGGCCACGTCACCGCGCTTCAACTCCCGCTCCAGGGCGGCGAGATCGCCGAGCGGGACCGCCGTGTCGGGCAGCAGCGGGGCGAAGCCGTCGCGGAAGCCCGACTCGCCGTTGACCGAGAGGGAGCCGGTGGTCAGCCCGTGGAAGGCGTGGGAGCAGTACAGGACCCTGGGCCGGCCGGTGGCGTACCGGGCGAACTTCAGGGCCGTCTCGACCGCCTCCGTACCGCTGTTGCCGAAGAACACCCGGTCCAGGTGCGGGCTGTGGGCGAGCAGCTTCTCGGCGAGCAGGCCGGGCAGCGGCTGGCAGTCGAAGCGGGTGAGGTCCGCCAGCGAGGCGTCCAGCACGTCGTGGAGCGCCTTGCGTACGACAGGGTGGTGGCGGCCCAGGCCCATCACGCCGAACCCGGCGAGCATGTCCAGGTAGTCCTGGCCGTCGGCGTCCCAGAAGTACGCGCCCTCGGCCCGCTCGTAGACCTTGTCGAAGCCGATGGTGTGCAGCATGCGCGGCAGCTGGTGGTTGAGGTACTTGGTGTGCAGCTCGTAGCGCTCGGCGCCGCGCTCGGCGAGGAGCCGGGCCAGGTCGAAGCCCAAGGGTTCGCCGTCGGTCATGCGTCGTTCTCCTTCTCGGCCGCCGCGGCGGCGTCCTGGCGCGCCGCCAGCGCGGCGCTGATCCGTCCCGCGATCTCCACCGGGGTGAGCCCGATGTCGGCGAGGACCTCGGCGCGCTTGGCGTGCGCGAGGAACTGCTCGGGGATGCCGAAGGTGCGCAGCGGGGTGTCCACTGCGGCGTCCCGCAGCGCCTGCCCGACGGCCCAGCCGACGCCCCCGGTACGGCTGTTGTCCTCCACGACCGCGACCAGCGCGTGCCGCTCGGCCAGCGCCGCCAGCTGCTCGTCGACGGGCTTGACCCACCGGGGATCCACCACCGTGCACCGGATGCCGCGCCCGGCGAGCAGGTCGGCGGCCTGGAGGCAGACGGGCGCGAGCACCCCGACCGCGACGAGCAGCACCTCGGCGTCCTCGTCGCGGCGCAGCACGTCCATGGCGCCGACGCGGTCAAGGGCGGGGATGTCCGGGCCGACCGACTCCTTCGGGAAGCGGAGCACCGTCGGCGCGTCGTCGACGTCGACCGCCTCGCGCAGCTGGGCCCGCAGCTGGGCCGCGTCGCGCGGGGCGGCGATCCGCAGGTCGGGGACGACCTGGAGGATCGACATGTCCCACATGCCGTTGTGCGAGGCACCGTCGACTCCGGTGACCCCGGCCCGGTCCAGGACGAACGTCACCCCGCACCTGTGCAGGGCGACGTCCATCAGGACCTGGTCGAAGGCGCGGTTGAGGAAGGTGGCGTAGACGGCGACGACGGGGTGCAGCCCGCCGGTGGCGAGCCCGGCCGCCGAGACGGCCGCGTGCTGCTCGGCGATCCCGACGTCCCAGACCCGGTCGGGGAAGCGCGCGGCGAACTCGGTGAGCCCGGTGGGGTGGAGCATCGCGGCGGTTATCGCCACGACGTCCGGCCGCTCCGCGCCGAGCGCGGCCAGCTCCTTGCCGAACACCGAGGTCCAGGAGGGGCCGTTGGACGGGGTGAGCGGTTCGCAGGTCAGCGGGTCCATCGCGCCGACGGCGTGGAAGCGGTCGGCCTCGTCGTCCAGGGCCGGCTGGTAGCCGCGCCCCTTCTCGGTGAGGCAGTGCACGAGGACGGGCCCGTGGAAGCGCTTGGCGCGGCGCAGCGCCGACTCGACGGCCTCGATGTCGTGCCCGTCGATGGGCCCCAGGTACTTCAGCCCCAGGTCCTCGAACATGCCCTGCGGCGCGAACGCGTCCTTGAACCCCTTCTTGGCGCCGTGCAGCGACTCGTACAGCGGCCGTCCGACCACCGGCGTCTGCTGGAGCACCTGCTTGCCCCAGGCCAGGAACCGCTCGTACCCGTCGGTGGTGCGCAGGGTGGCCAGATGGTTGGCGAGGCCGCCGATGGTGGGGCCGTAGGAGCGCTCGTTGTCGTTGACGACGATGATCAGCGGCCGGTCGCGGGCGGCCGCGATGTTGTTGAGGGCCTCCCAGGCCATGCCGCCGGTGAGCGCGCCGTCGCCGATGACCGCGACGACGTGGTCGTCCTTCTTCAGGACCTCGTTCGCCTTGGCGAGCCCGTCGGCCCAGCCGAGCACGGTCGAGGCGTGCGAGTTCTCGATGACGTCGTGTTCGGACTCGGCGCGCGAGGGGTAGCCGGAGAGCCCGCCCTTGGAGCGCAGCTTCGAGAAGTCCTGCCGCCCGGTGAGCAGTTTGTGTACGTAACTCTGGTGTCCGGTGTCCCACAGGATGCGGTCGGCCGGCGAGTCGAAGGCCCGGTGGAGGGCGATGGAGAGCTCCACCACCCCCAGATTGGGCCCGAGATGGCCCCCGGTCCGCGCCACCGCGTGGATCAGGAACTCCCTGATCTCCTGGGCCAGCGCGGCGAGTTCGGCGCCGTCCAGCGCCTGCAGGTCGTGCGGCCCCCGAACATTCTCCAAGATCGTCACGCTGGAGCCCCCTTCGGATCCCGTTCAGCTCTCGGTGGTGCCGGTCAGCCCCGCGCGGTGACGCTCGGGACGCCGGAGGCGACGCCCTCCCCCTCCATCTCCTGGGCGATCTTCATCGCTTCCTCGATCAGCGTCTCGACGATCTTCGACTCCGGGACGGTCTTGATGACCTCACCCTTCACGAAGATCTGCCCCTTGCC
>NZ_JBFAAD010000067.1:0-15945 GCF_040639555.1 Streptomyces sp. NPDC023838 | reverse complement strand
TCAACACCAGGCAGCAGGGGCGCTATCCGCTCCCACGCCGCATCCGTCAACTCACCACGACCCACCACAAGATCAATTATCAGACAGGCCCTAGGCCCTGTCGTCAAATTCCCGTCTGTCCGGCGACGCCTGGCACGCACTCTCGCCGCACCGGGCGAAAGCCCACGTACGTCCAGTACGAGGGCTTTCGCCCGGCGCGCCGAGAGCACGCACCAGACGCCGCCGGACCGCCCTTCGGGCGACGACGGGAATTTGACGACAGGCCCTAGCGCTTCACGGCAGACCCGATGAGTTCGGACACCTTCACGAAGCGGTAGCCGCGCCTGCGCAGCTCCGGGACGATCCGCTGGACCGCCTGGTCGGTGACCGGCGCCGCGCTGCGGGTGCAGTGCATGACCACCAGCGAGCCCGGCTTCACCCCGGCGAGGACCTGCTCGGCCACCGCGTCCGCGTTGTGCGCGAACGCGTCGCCGCTCACCACGTCCCACTGCACCGCGGTCATCTTCAGCGGGGCCAGCGCCCGCAGCACCTCGTCGTCGAAACAGCCGCCGGGGAAGCGGAAGTACGGGACCGCGTTGCGCACCCCGGCCTTGTCGAAGGAGGCGGTCGCCCGCTCGACGTCGGTGCGCATCTGGTCCCTGCCGACGACCGGCAGCCCGTAGCAGGGCGACTTGAAGGCGTAGTGGCTGTACGAGTGGTTGCCCACCTCGAAGTTCGGGTCGGCCCCGATGGCGCGGGCCTCGGCCGGATACTCGTCGGCCCAGCGGCCCGTCATGAAGACCGTGGCGGGGACCTTGAGCCGCTGGAGATCGGCGATCAGCGCGGGGTTGTCGAAGCGCTCGCCACTCGCCGCACGCGGCCCCTGGTCGGCGGTCATGTCGGCGTCGAAGGTGAGCGCGACCACCTTCTGCCCGCCCTCGGGGGCGCGGCTGAAGACCGGGGTGAGACCGCCGGGGGCGGGCGCGAGGGTCGGCGCCTGCTGAGGGGCCCGTTGGCCGGGGGAGGCGGAGGGCGCCGAGGGGTCGGTGGACGGCTTGCTCGCGCCCGGTGCCGCCTTCGCGCCATGGCCGGCGGGGGCGGGATCGGAGCTGCAGCCCGCGAGCGCGGCACCGAGAACGGCAATCGCCAGCAGCTTTCGTACAGAAATGGTCACGGGCGGAAGCTATCCGATCATTTGCTGATCAGAGGTATGCGGCGCCGTGAGCCCCCATATGTTTCCGGCCAATGAGTGAACCGGAGGGAACTCGTCCGAGAATCCGGCACCCGGGGGCATGGGTGGACCCGTGGAGCCGCCTCGGCGGGGCGCCCGGGACCGGTCGCGCGCCTGCCGCCCGCCGTGCGCGCGCCGGGTCCGGTTCGCCCCCGGGAAGGCGAATATGCCAGTGGAGGCGCGCGATCCGGCATGCTCGGACGGGGTATTCGCCACTGCGAAGCGGGGCGGGCCGGATCGGGCCGACGCTGCCGACCGTGGGGGACGCGGTCATTCCCCTTGTGTCGCGCCGGAGCCGGTAAGAGCCACCGCCGGTCGTGGGGCCCGTACAGAGCAATCGGTTTCTTTGCCGAGCGCTTACGGAGTTCAATTCCAGCCTCGGCGCCACGGCCCTTGTCGCTCCGGCGGGCCCGTGGTTAGGCTCCCGCTCGTTTCGAATCCTGCACACTTTCTTCGCAACCTGACCAACTGTGGGGTGGCTGTGCGTGAACCGGGGTTATCGGCGTGCACAGGACTGTCGCCGAACTCGTCTGAACTGCCGAAACCTGTTCCGTCGCTAGCGGGGCGCTGATGGGCTCCGCCACCGCGGCCGTCGGCAGAGCCGCCGTTCGCGGGCCGCTGTCCAGGGACGTCAGGCTGTTCTGGTGCGCGAGCGCCACCGACGCGCTCGGCACCCAAGCCTCCGGCGTCGTCCTGCCGCTGCTGCTCCTGGGCCTCGGCTACTCGGCCGCGACCGTCGGGCTCGTCGCGGGCGTGTCCACCGCGGCCGGGCTCCTGCTCGCCCCGCTCGCCGCCGTGCCCGCCGACCGGGGCGCGCGCAAACCGGTGATGCTCTGGTCCGCTGTCGTCTCGGCGCTCGCCATGGGCGGGGTGGCCGTGGCCGCCGCCGCGGGCCGCCCGCCGCTCACCCTGTTGCTGGGCGCGGTCCTGGTGGAACGTTTCTCCACCGCCGTGTACGAGGCGGCCGCGGCCGGCACCGTGGCGCTCATCGCGCCGCCCGCCGACAGCCCCCGGGTGGTGGCCGGGCTCTCGGCCGCCGACCAGGGCGCGCTGGTCCTCGGCCCGGCCCTGGGCGGCGCCCTCTACCAGGCCTCCCGCGCCCTGCCCTTCGTCGCGGACGCGGTGTCGTACACGGTCGCGGCGGTGTGCGTGAGCGCACTGAAGTCGGACCTGCGGCCGGGGGAGGGGGCGCCCGGGGGAGCGACGGGACCCGGGGAGGGGCCGCTCGGGGGAGCGACGGGACCCGGGGAGGGGCCGCTCGGGGGAGCGACGGGACCCGGAGAAGGCCCGCTCGGGGCGGGACACTCGGCGCGCGCCGACGGCCCCGGCGCCCTCAACACCGCCGACGCCCACAGCCCCGCCTCACCCCTTCCGCGCCGCCCCGCCCTCGACAGCGCCGACCCCGCCCACACCCCCGCCCCAAGCCCTCCGCGCCGCCCCGCCTCCCGCCCCGCCCTCCGCGCCGAGCTCGGCGCCGGGCTCGCCCTCGTCCGCACCTCGCCCTTCCTCCGGCTCGTCCTGATCTGGACGGCCACCGTCAACGCCGTGATAGTCGCGCTGTACTACGGCGCCGTCTTCACCCTCCAGAAGGGCGGCCACGGGGGCGCCCCGATGGGGCTCGTGCTCGCGCTCTCCGGCGCCGCCGGGCTCGTCGGGTCGCTGGCCGCGCCCCGCATCGCGGGCCGGATCAGCGCGTCCCGGCTCCTGGTCACCGTCACGTGGCTGCTCGTCCCGCTCGCCGCCGCGCTCGCGACCGCGAAGGACCCCTGGACGTACGGCGGTCTGTTCGGGGCGTTCTGCCTGCTGATGCCGCTGGTCACCGTGGTGTTGCAGTCCCGGGCGATCCAGGAGACCCCGCCCGCCCTGCAGGCCCGTACCGGCGCGGTCCTCGCCACCGCAGTCGGCGGCTCCGCCGCCCTCGCGCCCGTCGTCGCGGGAGTGTGCGCCTCCAGCGCGGGCACCGCCGCTCCCGCCGTCGCGAGCGCGGCGCTGCTCACGCTGCTCGCCTGCTGGACGACGTACGTACGGATCCCGGCCCGGGGGGTGGCCGTATGACCGGCCGCTACCAGGTCTACCGGGCCGCCCTGCCCGAGGTGTGCGCCGCCGACCCGGCGCGGATGACGTTCACCGGCGACGCCGAGGGCCGCTGTGAGGTGTTCACCTGGGACGCCGCGACCGGCCGCACCCGGCAGGTCACCGACCGCCCGCACGGCACCTTCCACCACGCCATCGACCGCGACGGCCAGGTGTGGTGGTTCGACGAGGACGAACACGGCGCCGGGCACTGGTGGTTCCAGCCCTTCGACGGCGGGCCCGACCGCCCCGGCCTGACCGGGCCGGCCCCGGGCGAGCCGCGCGGCCTCGCCGTCAGCGACAGCGCGACGGTCGCGATGGGCCTCGGGGACGCCCGGACCACCGCCGTCCACGTCGGCCCGCGCGGCGGCCCGGCCCGCGTAGTGACGCGCGTCGACGGCCACGTCACCCTCTCCGGCATCACCCCCGACGGCCGCCTCCTCGCCGTCAGCGGCGCGGCGGGCTCGGCGCGGGCCGTGACCGTCCTGGCCGACGACGGCGCCACGCGCGCGGTGCTGCCCGGCGACGGCCCGGACGGCAGGCTCTGGTCGCTGGGCTTCGCCCCCGCCGGCGACCGCGCCGAACTGCTCCTCGTCCGCGAGGCCGGCGACCGCTATGTGCTGGCGAGCTGGCTCGCGGACACCGAACCGCACCCCGGATCCGCCCTCACCACCCACTCCTGGTGCGCCTTCGACACCGAGATCACCGCCCGCTGGCACCCCGACGGCCGCTCGGTCCTCGTCCGCCAGGACCGCCACGGCCGCAGCACGCTGCACCGCGTGGACCTGCGCGAACGGACCGTCGAGCCGGTGCCGGTGCCGCGCGGCACCCTCCTGGACTCCGCGCCCCGCGCCGGAACCGACGTCCACTACCTCTGGACCGACACCGCGAACCCGCCCCGGATGGGCTCCACCGCCGGCACACCCCTGCCGCCCACGCACGGCATCCCCGCCCCGGTCCCCGGCGAGCACCGGGACCTGTGGACGCCCGGCCCCGACGGCCCGGTGCACAGCCTGCTCAGCCTGCCCGAGGGCCGCAGGGGAGCGGTCCCCGCGGTGTTCCTGGTGCACGGCGGCCCCGCCGACCACGACCGGGACGCCTACGACGGCGTCGTGCATTCGCTGGTCGCTTCCGGCTTCGCCGTCGTCCGCGTCAACTACCGCGGCTCCACGGGCTACGGGCCGCGCTGGCGCCGGGCGTTCGACCAGGGCGTCGGGCTCACCCAGGTCGACGACCTGGCGTCGGTGCGCGCGGACCTCGTCGCGCGCGGCGTCGTCCGCGCCGACGCGACCGGGCTGTGGGGCACCTCCTGGGGCGGCTACCTCGTCCTGCTCGCCCTCGGGCTGCGCCCGGGCCTGTGGCAGGCGGGCGTCGCGGTGAAGCCGGTGGCCGACTGCGCCGCCGCCTACCGCACCAGCACCCCGGCCCTGCGCGCCCTGGACGAGCGGCTGTTCGGCGGCACCCCCGACGAGGTGCCCGAGCGGTACGAGCGCAGCTCGCCCCTGAAGTACGCGTCCGCCGTGCGGGCCCCGCTCCTGGTCGCCGCCGCGACCCGGGACGCCAAGTGCCCGCCCGGCCAGGTGCGCGACTACCTCGCTGCCCTGCGCCACGCGCGCGTACCGCACGAGTCGATGTGGCTGGAGAGCGGCCACGACGGCTACCAGGGCGAGGACCACGTGGCGATCCTGCGCCGCGCCGTGGTCTTCCTCGACCGCGAGCTGCGCGGCCCGCGCCGCGCGGCCGCCCCCAAGACACCCCGCTCGGACCGGAGCGGGGATTCCGGACGGGTCCGCACCAAGGCCCCCGCCGGAACTGGCACCACCCGACACGATGAGAGGAGTTCCCATGCAGAAGGACATCATCCAGAATGACCCGCTCGCGGGTGACGAGGAGAACCGCAAGCCCAGCGTCGGCGTGACCATCAAGGTTCCGTTCCGTAACGCCGAGGACGGCGAAGAGGACTGATCCTCGCCGCCCGGCCCGGCGGTCCCGACCGCCGGGCCGGCCGGTGCGGCCGCACCCCTTTGTCTCTGAGCGCCTCATCCGTGGGCGCGCACATCTCTGAGCGCTCTTATCTCTGCGCACCTTTGTGTCACCGCACCCCGCGAGGAGCCGACATGCGTGTACTGCTGGTCAACATGCCCTGGTCGCCGATCGACCTGCCGTCGCTGGCCCTGGGAATCCTCAAGCGCAGCGTCGACGAACGCGTGCCGGGCGCCAAGGCGGAAGTGCTGCACGCCAATCTCGAATTCACCGACTGGATCACCGAGCGCACCGAATTCACCGCCGACGACTACGAGTACTACGCGCTCTCCTCCTATTTCATGGGCTGCGGCGACTGGGTCTTCTCCTCCGCCCTCTACGACGACCCCACCTGGCGCGACCAGGAGTTCGCGGACGCGATGAAGGGCAAGCTGCGCAAGTCCCGGCTGCGCATGTCACAGGAACTGCACCGTGCCGTACCGGAGTTCGTGGAGATGATCGCCGAGCGGATCGTCGCGTACGCGCCCGATGTCGTCGGCTTCACCTCCACCTTCCAGCAGAACACCGCGGCCCTCGCCGCCGCCAAGCACGTCAAGCGGCTCGCCCCGCACATCGTGACCGTGATGGGCGGCGCCAACTGCGACGGCGAGCAGGGGGAGGCCGTCCACCGCAACTTCGCGTTCGTGGACCACGTCATCCGGGGCGAGGGCGAGACGGCCTTCCCGCAGCTGCTCACCGCCATCGGCGAGGGCGCCGGCCCGGCCGCGCTCGCCGCCGTGCCGGGCCTGTGCCACCGCGCCGCCGACGGCACGAGCGTGGTCAACCCGATGGCCACCAGCCCGATCCCGCCCGCCGCGATCCTGCCCCCGGACTACAGCGGCTACTTCGAGCGGCTCGCCACCTCGGTGGCCCGCAACTGGGTCGAGCCGAAGCTGGTCGTCGAGGGCGCCCGGGGCTGCTGGTGGGGCGAGAAGCACCACTGCACCTTCTGCGGGCTCAACGGCTCCTTCATGCAGTACCGCTCCAAGACGCCCGAGACGTTCTACTCGGAGATCATGGAGCTGGCCCGCCGCCACCGGGTCCTCGACATGTACCTCGTCGACAACATCCTCGACATGGGCTACCTCTCCACGGTGCTGCCCCGCATCATCGAGAGCGGCTACGACCTGCGCATGCACATCGAGATCAAGGCCAACATGCGCCGCAGCCAGCTCCGTACGCTCGCCGAGGCCGGACTGATCTACGTCCAGCCGGGCATCGAGAGCCTCAACAACCGGGTGCTCGACCTGATGGACAAGGGCGTCAGCGGCTGCCAGAACGTCCGGATGCTCCGGGACGGCGCCGAGACCGGCCTCTCGGTGGCCTGGAACTATCTGCACGGCTTCCCGGGCGAGACCGCCGAGGACTACGACCCGGTGATCGCCCAGATACCGGCGCTCGAACACCTCAACCCGCCGGTCGACCTCTCCGCGCGCATCGCCATCGAGCGCTTCAGCCCCTACTTCAACCGCCCCGAGCTCGGCTTCGACGGCCTGCGCCCCGAGGAGCACTACCGCTTCACCTACGACCTGCCCGAGTCCGAGCTCTACGACCTCGCGTACGTCTTCGAGGCCCCGCAGCGCGGCATCGGCGAGCCCACCGTCACCGCCCTCAACGACGCCCTGGACGGCTGGAAGAAGAACCACGCGGACGCCCGCCTCACCCACGCCGACCTCGGCGACCGTATCGTCCTGGTCAGCCGGCGCCGGATGTTCGCGTGGCGGGCGATGGAGCTGACCGACCCGTACGAGCTGGTCGCCTTCCGCCTCCTCGATCAGCCGCACACGGCCGCGGCCCTCACCCGCAAGGCCGCCGCCCGGGCCGAGGGCGCCGCCCGCGACGAGAGCGAGGTGCAGCGCCTGCTCGACTCCTGGCTCGCGCTCGGCCTGGTCTTCACCGACGGCGGCCAGTACGTCCACATCGCGCCCGCGTCGGTCAACGAGGACCTGCTGCGCCTGGACTTCATGCGCCACGCCCACGCCGCGCTCGACGCGGCCGGGGAGACGGCCGCGCCCGAGCCCGCCCGCCCCGAGCCCGCCCACGTATGACCCGATGACCCGTGACCGCGTGACCGCGACGACCGCGACGACTGCGACGACTGCCGACCGCGAAGACCGTACGAGCCGGAGGACCAGCCCGATGAGCACCGCCCTCACCACGCGCACCGCGGCCCTGACCGTCGCCGCCTGGCGCGACTACGACCCCGACGCCTGCGCCCTGCCCGGGATGCATCTCGGCGACCTCGAACTGACCGGCCCCGCGGGGGAGGAGGCCGACCGGCTGTGGGAGGCCGGCGTGCGCCGCGTCCGCCTCGCCGAGCCGGTCGACCTCGCCGACCCGCGCGCCGCCCACCACGCCGTACGCGCCCTCAGCCTGGTGCGGGACCTGACGGCCCGCGCCGTGCTCGTCGAGTGGAGGCTGCGGCTGGACCCGGCGGCGGAGGCCGACGCCTGGCAGGTCCTGAGCCACCTCCAGCCGCCGCAGCGCCTGGACGGGCCCGCCGACGCGGCCGGGGCGCTGCGCCGCTGGCGCGAGGGCCACTACCTGTGCAAGTGCCTGTGGCGGCAGGGCCCCGGCTTCGTCCAGATTCGCGACCGCCGCTGGGGCGACCTGCGCCGCTTCACCGCGGACGAGCCCGAATACCACCAGGTCATCGAGGCCCTGGTGCACGGCGCCCCGGCCGACACGGTTCCGCCCGCGGTCCTCGCCGACTTCCTCTCCGAGAAACTGGTCCTGCGGGTGGGCGACCTGGCGTGGTGGCTGCCGTACCGGGTGAACCGCTGGATTCAGGAGGCGATGGCGATCTGACGAGCCGTCATCTCAGCTGGCGAGCAGCCGCGCCCGGCACTCCTCCACGTCGAAGTCGCCCTTCGGGTACTGCGGGTCGAGTTCCCGCAGATGCTCCAGGAGGAGCCGGCTGACCGCCCAGTTCCGGTACCACTTGCGGTCGGCGGGCACCAGGTACCAGGGAGCCGCGTCCGTCGAGCACCGCTCCAGGGCGATCTCGTACGCCTTCTGGTACGCGGGCCACAGTGCCCGCTCGTCGATGTCGCCAGGGTTGAACTTCCAGTGTTTGTCCGGGTTGTCGAGCCGTTCGAGCAGCCGACGGCGCTGCTGCTCCTCACTGATGTGCAGGAACACCTTGACCACGCTCACACCGTCCTCCACGAGCGACTGCTCGAACCGCTCGATCTGCCCGTAACGGCGGCCCAGCTGCCGGTGCGGGACCAGCTCGCGGACCCGGGCGATCAGTACGTCCTCGTAGTGCGAGCGGTCGAAGATGCCGATCTCGCCGGGCTGCGGCAGCGCCCGCATGATCCGCCACAGGAAGGGGTGGTTCAGCTCCTCCCGGGTGGGCGCCTTGAACGCCCTGATCCGGCAGCCGGACGGGTTGAACAGGCCGATGACGTGCTTGACCGTGCCGCCCTTGCCGCTGGTGTCCATGCCCTGGAGCACGAGCAGCACCCGGCGCCGGTCACCCGCGGTGCTCGCCGCGTACAGCCGCTCCTGCAGTGCGGCGAGCTCCCCACCCATGCCGGCGGTCGCCGCCAACCCCTCCGCCTTGTCCTTCGGGCCGGCCGGGATGGCGTCGGCCGGGTAGGAGGAGAGGTCGACGGGCTTGCCCCCGGGGATGCGCAGCAGCCGGCGCAGATCCCGCTGCTCGGGCTTCTTCTGGTCCTTGCCCTTGCCGCCCTTGCTGCCCTTCTTGGCCACGGCGCACCACCCCTTACGGTCGGTTCCCTCGATCGTGCGACGGAAAGCGACGCGACGCGAGCGCTACGGAAGCGCTACGGGAGCACTGGTGACCGGCCCTAGTGGGCGAAGGGCCCGGTCACCGCGAAGGTCGTCCCCGGCGTGTAGCAGTTGACGTACATCGTGTGCCCGTCCGGGGCGAAGGTGACCCCCGCGAACTCGCCCCATTCGGGGGCGCCGGGCTTACCGCCCGCCGCGGTAACGGCTGGTGTGATCGTTTGCCGTCCGCGTGCCATCGCGTAGACCTCGCCGCGCCGGGTCAGCCCGAAGACGTGCTGGGCGCCGTTGCCGTCCTCGCACACCATCAGCCCGCCGTCGGGCGCGAGAGTGATGTTGTCCGGGGACTCGCCGGGCAGCTGGACGTCGGTGGCCGGGCCGAAGACGACGATCAGGGTGAGGCGGCGGCGCCTCGGTTCGTACCGCCACACCTGCCCGAAGTGGTCGGCGCCCGACCCCTCCGCCACGCGCGCGTAGCTGGAGACGAAGTAGACGCACTCGCCGCTCCAGTAGCAGCCCTCCAGCTTCTGCGCGTGGGTGATGCCGCGCGGGCCGAAGTCCTGGAGCCGGACCGGTGTCTGCCGGGCCGACGGGTCGGGCACCGGCACCCACTCGATCCCGTCGAACCGGGCGCCGGGCCGCTGGATCACGGAGAGGTCGGGCACCTCAGGGACGCGCATCGCCTCCAGGGCGCCGCCCGCGCGCAACGAGCACGTGCCGCCGAGCGGCCGGTTCGGCAGGAAGCGGTAGAAGAGCCCGAAGGGCTTGTCGAAGGCGTCCTCGGTCTCGTACACGACACCGCAGTACGGGTCGATCGCGATCGCCTCGTGCTGGAAGCGGCCCATCGCGGTGAGCGGTACCGCCCCGGTGCGGCGCGGGTCGGCGCCGTCGACCTCGAAGACGAAGCCGTGGTCCTTGGTGTACCCGTTGGTGCCGGCCCGGTCCTCGGTCTCCTCGCAGCTCAGCCAGGTGTTCCAAGGGGTGCGGCCGCCCGCGCAGTTGACGGCGGTGCCGCTGAGGGCGACCCGCTCGGACAACACCCGGTTCGCCCCGTCGAGCTCCAGGGCCGTACACCCGCCCTTGCCCATCGGGTCGTACACCAGCCCCTCGACATGGGGGACCGGGATCGCCGCGGTGACCCGGTTCTCGTGGTTGCGGACCAGCCGGACGCCGCCGCGGCGCCCCGCGAACGCGGCCATGCCGTCGTGGTTGCTCGGCACCGAGCCCTCGCCGGAGCGCAGCGGGTCGCCCTCGCGCGAGAGCACCCGGTAGCGGAAACCTTCCGGCAGATCGAGCAGCCCGGCCGGGTCGGGCACCAGCGGCCCGTAGCCGCGCCGGCCGGCGGCGGCCACGGCCGGGCCCCCGCTGAAGAGTTCGGTGACCGCGCCGGTGAAGGCGATCGCGGCGGCCGACGCGCCGGTGCGGGCGAGGATCTGACGTCGTGTTGCTCGCGCTTCGGACATGAGGCAACTCCCCTGTTGGCGGACAGGAAGACGTGACCCGCATGATCTATCACGCGTTCAGGTGATAGGGGAATCATGCGGGTCGTGTCGCCTCAAGTGGCCGAAATCGGCCCGTGGCTCAGACCAGCTCGGCGGTGAGCGTGATGGTCGTGCCCGTCAGCGCCTGGCTGACCGGGCAGTTCTTCTTGGCGTCCTCGGCGGCCGCGGCGAAGCCCTCCGCGTCCAGCCCCGGCACCTCGCCGCGCACGGTGAGGTGGACGCCGGTGATGCCCTCACCCGGCTGGAACGTCACGTCCGCCTTGGTCTCCAGCCGCGTGGGCGGGTTGCCCGCGCCGGCCAGAGCGTGCGAGAGGGCCATGGAGAAGCAGCTGGAGTGAGCCGCGCCGATGAGCTCCTCCGGGCTGGTCTTGCCGTTGGCCTGCTCGGCGCGGGACGCCCAGCTGACCGGCTGCGAACCGATGCCGGACGAGTCGAAGGTGACGGTCCCCGAGCCCTTGAGGAGCTCGCCTTCCCAGACCGTGTGCGCCGTACGCGTGGTGGCCATGATGTATCCCTTCTGGTGGCTAAGGGGGTTTGCGGCCCCCTGTGCGCCAAACCTACTGCTCGACAAGCCCCTTCGCGTCGCGAGCGAGGGCGGTGAGCCGGGAGATCGCCCGGAAGTACTTCTTCCGGTAGCCGCCGTTCAGCATCTCGTCACTGAACAGCCGGTCGAAGGGGGCCCCGGACGCCAGGACCGGCACCTCGCGGTCATAGAGCCGGTCGGCCAGCACCACGAGCCGCAGCGCGGTCGACTGGTCGGGAACCGGCCGCACATCGGTGAGGCACACCGCCTTCACCCCGTCGGTGAGCGCCCCGTACCGGCTGGGGTGGACCCGCGACAGATGGCCGAGCAGCCCGGGGAAGTCGTCGAGCGCCGCGCCCTCGGTCGCGTACGCGGCCTTGGTGACCTGCTCGTCCGAGTACGGCGCCGGGGCCTCGGGCAGCCCCCGGTGGCGGTAGTCCTCGCCGTCGATCCGCAGCGGCCGGAAGTGCGCCGACAGCCCCTGGATCTCGCGCAGGAAGTCGACGGCCGCGAACCGGCCCTCGCCCAGCTTGCCGGGCAGCGTGTTGGAGGTCGCGGCCAGCGCCACGCCCTGCTCCACCAGCTTGCCGAGCAGTGACGACACCAGCACCGTGTCGCCCGGGTCGTCCAGCTCGAACTCGTCGATGCAGAGCAGCCTGTGCCCGCTCAGGGTGCGCACGGTCTCCTGGAACCCCAGCGCGCCGACCAGGTTCGTCAGCTCCACGAAGGTGCCGAACGCCTTGAGCGCGGGCTCGGCCGGAGTGGCGTGCCACAGCGAGGCCAGCAGATGGGTCTTGCCCACGCCGTACCCGCCGTCGAGGTAGACCCCGCGCGGCGCCGCGGGTGCGGCCGGCTTCCTGGCGAACCACTTGCGGCGCCCGCTCCCGCTGGCGTGCGCTCCGCCCAGGCCGGCCGCGAAGGAGGCGAGCACCTTGACGGCCTCGCTCTGACTGGGCTGGTTCGGGTCCGGTACGTACGTCTCGAAGCGGACCGAGTCGAACCGCGGCGGCGGCACCATCTCGGCGACCAGACGGTCGGCGGGGACGTGCGGCTCGCGGGCGCAGAGCGACAGCGGGGCCGCTTGGGTTATGGGGCTGGTCGACACAGTTCCCCACTGTAAGCGTCATGTAAGACTGCACGGATGCGACGCCTGTTCCCTGTGACCGACCAGACACCCGCCTCGGCCGACACCGAGTGGTCGTTCGAAGCGCTGGCCGAGGCCTATGCGTACCCCCGGACGGACGGACCCTGGCTGCGGGCCAACATGGTCTCCTCGCTCGACGGCGCGGGCCACCACGAGGGCCGCTCGCACCCGCTCTCCTCCGACACCGACATGCGGATCTTCGGCGTCCTGCGGGCGCTGGCCGATGTGGTCGTGGTGGGCGCGGAAACGGTACGCCAGGAGGGTTACCGCCCGGCCCGGGCGCGGGAGGTCTTCGCGGACCGGCGCGCGGCCGCAGGCCAGGGTCCGGCCCCTGTGATCGCGGTGGTGACGGCCGGCCTCGACCTGGACTTCTCGCTGCCCCTGTTCACCTCGCCGCTGGTGCCGACGATCGTCCTCACCGGCGCCAGCGCGCCCCCGGACCGCATGCGCGAGGCCGAGGTGGCGGGCGCCGAGGTGGTGATCGCGGGCGACGGGCCCGGCGTGGAGCCCGCCCGGGCCGTGGAGGCGCTGGCCGAGCGCGGTCTGGTCCGGATGCTCACCGAGGGCGGGCCCCGGCTGCTCGGCCAGTTCGTGGCGGCCGGAGTGCTGGACGAGCTGTGTCTGACGGTGTCGCCGGTCCTCACCGCGGGCAGTGCTCAGCGCATCGCGGGAGGGCCACCGGTGAGCGTCCCGGAACGCTTCCAGCTGGAGTCCCTGCTGGAAGAGGCCGGGTTCCTCTATACGCGTTACCGTCGGATCTGACAATCAGCGGAATTTGTCGTTCCGGTTAGCTTCCGCTGGGCACACTTACTCACGCAGACCCCGTGCGGGCACGGGGAAGGATGGTTTCCGCAGGGGCGGGTAACCACGTCGAGGCCTCGCGGCCTCGCGGGGCACCGGCTGGAGTGAAGAGAAGGGCGTTTGTCGTGTTCACAAGCGTATTGATGATCGAGAAGCCCTTGACCTCCGTAGACGTGGAATTCGTCACCACCCTGCACGGCGACGAGCCGGTCTCCTTCGTCGTGCTCATGCAGCCCCGCGGCGACCAGGACCGCCTCCTGCGCGCCATCGACGACGTGGCCCTCGGCGAACTCGACGAAGCCGTCCACGAGGCAGGCGAGCCCGAGGGCCCGGCCGCCAAGGCCCCCGCCGCACGCGCCCTGGAGCACTCCTTGGCGTCCCTGCGCTCGACGGGCAGCCAGGCCGTCGGCCAGATCGTCGAGGACCACCCCCTCGACCTGCTGAGGTCCGTCGTCGACGAGGTGGGCGCCGACGAGGTCATCGTGCTGACGGCACCGCACTACGTGGAGGAGTTCTTCCACCGCGACTGGGCCTCCCGGGCCCGGCACAAGGTCGGCGTCCCCGTCCTCAAGCTCTTCGCGCACAGCGAGGAGGCGCACAGCGAATAGGGTGATGGCTCACTGGACTGGTCAACCGGTCCAGTGCCGTCAGTCCGTACCGGCTGACGTCACCCCGTACGCTGCGCACCCCCCGGGAGACACACGCAAATGGCACCCGCGATCCCCACCGCCATGGAACGGCCGCACTTCATCGGCATCGGTGGTGCCGGAATGTCGGGGATCGCGAAGATCCTGGCCCAGCGCGGCGCGAAGGTCGCGGGCAGCGACGCCAAGGAGTCCGGCACGGCCGAGGCGCTGCGCGCGCTCGGCGCGACCGTCCACATCGGCCACGCCGCCGGCCACCTGGCCTCCGACGCCAGCAGCGTCGTCGTCTCCAGCGCCATCCGCGCCGACAACCCGGAGCTCGTCCGCGCGGCCGAGCTCTCCATCCCCGTCGTCCACCGCTCCGACGCGCTGGCCGCGCTCATGGGCGGCCTGCGCGCCATCGCCGTCGCCGGCACCCACGGCAAGACGACCACCACCTCGATGCTGGCCGTCGCCCTGACCGAGCTGGGCCTCGACCCCTCGTACGCGATCGGCGGCGACCTCGCCGGACCCGGCACCAACGCCCGCCACGGCGAGGGCGACATCTTCGTGGCCGAGGCGGACGAGAGCGACCGCAGCTTCCAGAAGTACGACCCCGAGGTCGCCATCGTCCTCAACGTCGAACTCGACCACCACGCCAACTACGCCTCGATGGACGAGATCTACGACTCCTTCGAGACCTTCGTCGGCAAGGTCGTCCCCGGCGGCACCCTCGTCATCTCCGCCGACCAGGCGGGCGCCGTCGAGCTCACCCGCCGGGTGCGCGACCTCTCCTCGCTGAAGGTCGTCACGTACGGAGCGGACGAGCACGCCGACGTACGCGTCCACAAGGTCACCCCGCGCGGTCTGACCAGCGAGGTCACCGTCCTGCTCGGCGGCAAGTACCTGACCTTCACGGTCTCGGTCCCCGGCCGCCACTACGCCCTCAACGCGGTGGCCGCGCTCGCCGCCGGCGTCGCCCTCGGCATCCCGGCGCACAACCTGGCCTCGGCCCTCGGCAAGTACACCGGCGTCAAGCGCCGCCTCCAGCTCAAGGGCGAGGCCGCGGGCGTCCAGGTCATCGACTCGTACGCGCACCACCCGACCGAGATGACCGCCGACCTGGAGGCGATGCGCGCGGCCGCCGCCGACTCCCGCCTCCTCGTGGTCTTCCAGCCCCACCTCTTCTCCCGCACCCAGGAGCTGGGCACCGAGATGGGCCGCGCGCTCGCGCTGGCCGACGCCTCGGTGGTCCTCGACATCTACCCGGCGCGTGAGGACCCGATCCCCGGCGTCACCAGCGGGCTGATCATCGACGCGGCCCAGGCGGCCGGCGCCGACGTCACCACCGTCCACGACAAGACGACGGTGCCGGACGTGATCGCGGGAATGGCCAGGCCCGGCGACCTCGTTCTCACCATGGGCGCGGGCGACGTGACGGACCTGGGCCCGGAGATCCTGGCGCGGTTGAGCTGAGGGAGTGCCTTCGATGTCGTACGAGGTCGAGAAGCCGGACGAGCAGTGGCGGGCGGAGCTGAGCCCGGCGGAGTACGCGGTGCTGCGGCAGGCCGGTACCGAGCCCGCGTTCGTGGGTGAGTACACGGACACCAAGACGAAGGGCGTCTACTCGTGCCGGGCCTGCGGCGCGGAGCTCTTCACCTCCGAGACGAAGTTCGAGTCGCACTGCGGCTGGCCGTCCTTCTTCGACCCGAAGGACACGGACGCGGTGGAGCTCATCTCCGACCGCTCGCTCGGGATGGTCCGTACGGAGGTGCGGTGCGCCCGCTGCGGCTCACACCTGGGCCATGTCTTCGAGGGCGAGGGCTACCCGACCCCGACGGACCAGCGGTACTGCATCAACTCGATCTCGCTGAAGCTGACGGCGGACGAGGGCTGACGCAGCCCGAACGGGAGCCGCGTCCCACTCGAGTTGACGCCGGTTCCCCAAGTGCGTAGAGTTCTTCGAGTTGTCGCGGAGCCGGAACGGTTCTGCGACAGCCGTCCGCCGCAGACTTGCGGCAACCCAACTCAGCACGATCTCCCGACCGGGATGAATTTCGGCATGCCGAATTTCCTTTCGAAGGGGAGTAGTGCGAGTGGATGGATCAGCCGGCCCGATTAGGAGCCGCCCGGGAAATCCGCTAGAGTCTGGGACGTCGGAACGGCCCAACAGCCGGAAAGACAAACTGACTTGACCCGGGTGACCGGGAATCGGACACGAAAGAGTCTGATAGAGTCGGAAACGAAGGAAGCGCCCGGAGGGCCCGGAAACGGGAACAAAGGAAGCGTCCGTACCT
>NZ_JBFAAD010000066.1:0-17500 GCF_040639555.1 Streptomyces sp. NPDC023838 | reverse complement strand
TACTGCAGGGGGGACCCTGTGGGAGAGTAGGACGCCGCCGAACAAATTTTGGGAAAAGCCCCGTACCGGATTCCGGTACGGGGCTTTTCTGCGTTTACCGCCGTTTAGGGTCGAGCCATGCGCTATGACCTCATCATCTTCGACAACGACGGCGTGCTCGTCGACAGCGAGCCGATCTCGAACACCATCCTCGCCGGGTACCTGACCGAGCTGGGCTTTCCCACCTCGTACGAGGAATCCATTCGCGACTACATGGGCTCCGCCATGCACCGCGTCCACGAGCTGATCCAGGAGCGGACCGGCCAGGCGCTGCCCGCCGACTTCGACGACGCGTTCCACGGCCGTGTCTTCACCGCCTTCGAGCGGGAGCTCCAGCCGGTGGCCGGGGCCGCTGACGTACTCGCGAAGCTGGTGGCCGACGGGGTGCCGTACTGCGTCGCCTCGTCCGGGAGTCATGAGCGGATCCGGGTCGGGCACCGGACGACCGGGCTCGACGAGTGGTTCGAGGAGGAGTGGGTGTTCTCCTCGCAGGACGTCGGGCGCGGGAAGCCGGCGCCGGATCTGTTCCTGTACGCCGCCGAGCGCATGGGCGTCGCGCCGGAGCGGTGTGCCGTCGTCGAGGACAGCCCGCTCGGGGTGCAGGCCGCCCTGGCCGCCGGGATGGACGTGTACGGGTTCACCGCCATGACGCCGCAGGAGCGGCTCCAGGGCTCCACGGAGTTCTTCTCCGACATGGCACAGCTGCGCGAATTGCTCGGGTGATCCATCTACCCAGGAGTAGGTCACGGGCCTAAGCTCTGCGGCCATGACACGGTCCGCGGCCATGACAGACGCGCGCCTGCGGCACGGCCGCGGCTCCCTCGCGCTGAGCTTCTTCGCGCAGGGCATCGCCTTTGCGCTCCTGGTGACCCGGATTCCGGCCATCCAGGACCAGTACGGGATATCCGACGGCCTGCTGCCGGTGTTCCTCGCCGCCGTGCCGATCCTCGCCGGGGCCGGGAGCGTCACCACTGAGTACCTGGTGAAGCGGGTACCGCCGAGCACGGTGCTGCGGTGGGTGCAGCCGGTGGTGATGCTGGCGCTGCTCGGGGTCGCGGCCGGGGACCGGATGTGGCAGGCAGCCGTCTCGCTCGGGGTGTTCGGGCTGGCCGTCGGCGGGCTCGACGCGTCCATGAACATGCTGGGGATCAGCCTCCAGCGGGCCTACGGGCGCAGCATCATCCTCGGTTTCCACGCCGCGTACAGCCTCGGCGGGATCATCGGGGCCTCGCTCGCCTGGGTGGGGGCGCACTGGGACCTCTCGCTGTTCGTCTCGTATCTGCCGATCGTCGCCGTGATGGTGCCGGTGTGTCTGGCCGGGAGCCGGTGGTACGTGGACGGGGAGCCGGTGGAGGCGGAGCCGGCGGCGGACGGCGGCAAGCCCCTCGTCTTCCGGCTGCTGCTGCCGCTCTGCCTGGTCATGTCCTTCGCGTACATCGGTGATTCGACCGTCTCCAACTGGAGCGCGAAGTACCTCCAGGACGTGCTCGGCAGCTCCGAGCAGCTGTCGACCGTCCCGTACAACGTCTACATGGTCACGGCGCTGCTCGGGCGGGCGGTCGGGGACCTGGGGGTGCGGCGGTTCGGGGCGGTGGCCGTGGTGCGGCTGGGGACCGTGATGGCGGGTGCCGGGTTCGCGGTGGTCGCGGTGGCGCCGGGGCCGTGGGTGGGGATGCTCGGGTTCACGCTGCTCGGGTTCGGGCTCTGCGTCATCGTGCCGCAGACGTTCGCGGCGGCCGGGCGGCTGTTCCCGCACGCCTCGGACGCGGCGATCGCGCGGCTCAACATCTTCAACTACGTGGGGTTCCTCGTCGGGTCGCCGCTGGTCGGCGGGCTGGGGGACGCGTGGAGCTACCGGGGCGCCATGCTGGTGCCGATGGTGCTGGTCCTGCTGACGCTCGTGTACGCCCGGTCGTTCGGCGCGGAGGGCGCCCGATACGGTGGCGGGCATGAGCGGCCGCGCACTGTTGATGTGGGATGACGCCGTCACGGCGTACGACTTCGGACCGAGCCATCCGATGGATCCGGTACGGCTCTCGCTGACCATGGGGTTGGTGCGGGCGTACGGGCTGGACAAGGCGGTCGATGTGGTGGCCGCGCCGGCCGCCGGGGACTCGACGCTGCGGCTCGTCCACCGCGAGGACTATGTGGCGGCCGTGCGGGCCGCCTCGGCGGATCCCACGCATGCCGACCAGTCGTACGGGCTGGGGACCGTGGACGATCCCGCATTCGCCGGGATGCACGAGGCGTCCGCGCTGATCGCGGGGCAGTCCGTGGGGGCCACCGAGGCGGTGTGGCGCGGGGACGCGGCGCACGCGGTGAACTTCGCGGGCGGGCTGCACCACGCGATGCCGGGCGGGGCGGCGGGCTTCTGCATCTACAACGACGCGGCGCTGGCGATCGCCCGCCTCCTTGAGCTGGGGGCGGAGCGGGTCGCGTACGTGGATGTGGACGTGCACCACGGGGACGGGGTGCAGACGGCGTTCTGGGACGACCCCAGGGTGATGACGATCTCGCTGCACGAGCATCCCCGGCTGCTGTTCCCCGGGACGGGGTGGCCGGAGGAGACGGACGCGCACGGGACGGCCGTCAATGTGGCGCTGCCGGCCGGGACCGGGGACGAGGGGTGGCTGCGGGCCTTCCACTCCGTGGTGCCGGAGCTGCTGGCCGAGTTCCGCCCCCAGGTGCTGGTGACGCAGCACGGCGCGGACACGCACTTCGAGGACCCGCTGGCGCATCTGGCGGTCTCGCTGGACGCCCAGCGGGCGGTGCAGGAGGCGTGCCACGCGCTGGCACACGAGCACGTGGCAGGCGGGAAGTGGGTGGCCCTGGGGGGCGGGGGGTACGCGGTGGTGGACGTGGTGCCGCGCTCGTGGACGCATCTGGTGGGGGTCGCGGGGCATGCGCCGGTGCCGCCGGCGTCGGTGATCCCTTCGTCCTGGCGGGACGAGGTGTTCGCTCGTACGCGGCAGTTGGGGCCGGGGCGGATGACGGATGGGCGGGTGGTGCTGTGGCGTGACTGGGAGTCGGGATACGACCCGGCGGACCGGCTGGATCAGGCGGTTCTGGCGACGCGGCGGGCGGTGTATCCGTTGCGGGGGTTGTTGGCGTAGGGGGATTCCCCGCCCCGCCCCTTCGGTGTGTGGCTGGTCGCGCAGGTCTCCGCGTCCCTTCAGGGCCAGGGGCCGGGGGCGTTACGCCAACTGTGCGTACTCTGTCCGGTTTTCGGCCCCCCGGGTCCTCTCCTGCGGGAGCATCGGGGGGTGTTGAGCACCGGGGCGCTGCGGGCGCATCTGTTGGCCGCGCGGCTGGCCGGGCCTGTGGCCACGTCGCGGGAGGAGAGCCTGCGCAGTTATCGGCTGTTCGCGGCCCGGGACCCGCGCGTCACGCTGGGCCTGGACCCCGAATGGGGGTGGGGCGAGCGGGACTTGCTGCGGCTCATGGCGGACAAGTGCGGGGTGAGCCCGGATCCGGCGCATGTGACCGGGCCCGATGTGATCGACCCGGAGCGGACGCTCGCCGGGCTCGACGCGCTGGCCGCCCGGATCCAGGACGTGGCCGCGCGGCGCGGCGCCGTACTCTTCGGAACCGGGCATCCGCACCGGCTGCTCGCCTTCTACGCCGCTCTCGCGGACGCTTTGTCGGCGGCCGGATGTGATGTCCTCACCCCCGCGCAGGGGCGATGTGTCGACATAACGACCCGGTTCGGGGTACGTACGTACAACCTTGACTACGTACGAGGAGTCGCGTTGGTGCGGGAACCCGGCGCGCGGAGCGCCGGGAGTGAGGCCGGCGCACACACCCATTCACCGCTGCCGGTTCGGGTGGCTCTGGGAGCCGCCGCGACCCTGCGGGGGCGGCTGCCGGACCTCGTCGTGGGGGACCACGGATGGGTCTGCGGGGCAGGTCAGCTGGGTATCGAGGCGGTCGGCCTGGCCGATACGGACGATCCCGCGCTGTTCGTCGGAGAGGCCGAGGGGCGGGTGTCCGTAGCCGTTCCGCTTGATGACGCTGTGCGGTCTGATTACTACCGGCCGCTTACTCGCTATGTACTCAATCGAGCGTGTCTGTCACAGTAGGCGGCCGTTGGCAGCTCCTCTTCCCCACTCGCACCACCCGCCCCTAGTCTGGGGAGTGAGCGCACAGCGACGAAGAGTCACCGGAGGGGAAGCCGGTGCGCGTCGGGTGCGGAAGGTACAGGTGGGTCATGGCTGCTGATCAGAGGCCTCTGAACGAGGTCGTGTTCCTCACCGTGGCAGAAGTCGCCGCGGTGATGCGAGTGTCGAAGATGACCGTGTACCGGTTGGTGCACAGCGGTCATCTGCCGGCGATCCGGGTGGGCAGGTCGTTCAGGGTCCCGGAACAGGCGGTTCACGAGTACCTCCGAGAGTCCTATGTGGGGGTGGAGACAGCCTGACGATCCCCTCGGTTACGACCTCGACGCTCTGGCGGGTAGGCTAGCCCCTCGTAGGTCGTGTGGGCCCAGACGCCCCGCACCGAGTGAAGAGAAGTGAGCGAGGGTAGTCGTGGGCTCTGTTATCAAGAAGCGGCGCAAGCGGATGGCTAAGAAGAAGCACCGCAAGCTGCTCAAGCGCACCCGCGTTCAGCGTCGCAACAAGAAGTAAGCGGCAGCTGTACGTGAATTCGCAGCCCTTCCACCGTCCTGGTGGGAGGGCTGCGGTGCGTTCCGGCCGCATATCCCGTACGCCCTTTCGGCGCAGGTTTCCCGCCTCGCGCGACCACGCGGTCATCACCGGGCAACGTCCAGCCGCTACGGTGGCGCTCAGGGTGCATCTCAGGCCAAAGGAAGGCGCTGATCTTGGGGAAGGTCGTGCTCGTCACCGGAGTGGCCCGGCAGCTCGGAGGCCGTCTCGTACGGCGCATCCAGCGTGATCCGGAAGTGGACCGGGTGATCGGCGTGGACGCCGTGCCGCCCGGCCATCATCTGGGCGGAGCCGATTTCGTACGGGCGGACATACGGCAGCCCGCCATCGCCCGCGTGCTGGCGGAGCACGCCGTGGACACCGTCGTCCACATGGACGTGACCGGCACGCCGCTGGGGGCCGGCGGGCGGACGTCCGTGAAGGAAACCAACGTCATCGGCACCATGCAGCTGCTCGGCGCGTGCCAGAAGTCGCCGACGGTGCGGCGCCTGGTGGTGAAGTCGAGCACCAGCGTCTACGGGTCGGCCCCGCGCGATCCGGCCGTCTTCACCGAGACGACCCCGCCGAAGTCGCTGCCCAGCGGCGGCTTCGCGAAGGACGCCGTCGAAGTCGAGGGGTATGTGCGCGGCTTCGCGCGGCGCCGGCCCGATGTGGCGGTGTGCGTGCTGCGGTTCGCGAACATCCTGGGGCCGGGCGCGGACTCGCCGCTCGCCGAGTACTTCTCGCTGCCGGTGCTGCCGACCGTGTTCGGCTACGACCCGCGGCTCCAGTTCGTCCACGAGGACGACGTCATCGACGTGCTGCGCATCGCCTCGCAGGAGCCCCGGCGCGGAACGCTCAACAGCGGCACCTTCAACGTGGCCGGGGAGGGCGTGCTGCTGCTCTCGCAGTGTTCGCGGCGCCTGGGCAGGCCGACCGTGCCGGTGCTGCTGCCGGCGGTCCGCTGGGTGGGCTCGGCGCTGCGCTCGGTCGGCGTGAGCGACTTCTCGCCCGAGCAGATCAGGCTGCTCACCCACGGCAGGGTGGTGAGCACCACGCAGATGCGCGAGACGCTCGGGTTCGAGCCGAAGTACACGACGGCGGGGACGTTCGCCGACTTCGCGCGCAGCCGGGGTCCCGGGCTGCTGCCGCCGGACACGCTGGCGAGGGCCGTGGACGGGGTGGCGGCGCTGCCCTTCCGGCCGTTCGCCGGACGGTCCGCTTCCACTTTGTCCACTCCCGGCGCGGAATGAGGAGCTCACCCACGATGGCGGACGCCAAGGTCATTCCGTTCGACGACGATCGCTCGCGCGGCGGTGCGCAGCGCCCGGGGCGCCGCCGCCCCGGCGGGCGGCGGGGCGCGGCCCCGGAGGGGGCTGCCGAGGCGGCTCCCGCCCCGGTGAGCGCCCTGCCGGGCCAGCAGACCGTCTCCCAGGGGCGTCAGGGCCCCGAGGGCGGGCAGGGCGGCCGGGGGCCGCAGGAGGCCGCCGAGGCGGTCCCGCCGCAGAAGGGCGCCCTGCAGGACGGCGGGCGGCCGGGCAAGGACTCGCCGGAGCGGGCGGGCGGTGGCTGGGACCGGAGGGTCGCGGGCGGGCTCGCGTTCCTGCGGCGGCGGATCACCGGCGAGTACGAGGTCGACGAGTTCGGCTACGACAAGGAGCTCACCGACCAGGTCCTGATGTCCCTGATCCGGCCCTTCTACGAGAAGTACTTCCGGGTGGAGGTGAAGGGCGTCGAGAACATCCCGGCCGAGGGCGGGGCGCTGGTCGTCGCCAACCACTCCGGGACGCTGCCGCTGGACGGGCTGATGATGCAGGTGGCGGTGCACGACCACCATCCGGCGGGGCGGCACCTGCGGCTGCTCGCGGCGGACCTGGTGTTCATGCTGCCGGTCGTCAACGAGCTGGCCCGCAAGGCCGGGCACACCCTGGCCTGCGCGGAGGACGCCCAGGCGCTCCTGGAGCGGGGCGAGGTCGTCGGGGTGATGCCGGAGGGCTTCAAGGGCATCGGGAAGCCGTTCAGCGAGCGGTACAAGCTTCAGCGGTTCGGGCGGGGCGGGTTCGTGTCCACCGCGCTGCGGGCCGGGACGCCGATCGTGCCGTGCTCGATCGTCGGGGCCGAGGAGATCTACCCGATGATCGGCAACTCCAAGACGCTGGCCCGTCTCCTCGGCTTCCCGTACTTCCCGATCACGCCCACGTTCCCGTGGCTGGGGCCGGCCGGTCTGGTGCCGCTGCCGACGAAGTGGACGATCCAGTTCGGCGAGCCGATCCCGACCGACGGCTATCCGCCGGAGGCGGCGGAGGACCCGATGCTGATGTTCAACCTGACGGACCAGGTCCGGGAGCAGATCCAGCACACGCTGTACAAGCTGCTGGTGCAGCGGCGGTCGGTGTTCTTCTGACAGCTGTACGAGTGTGGGGCGCCGGTTCACCACCGGCGCCCCACACACGTACATACGCCTCCGGCTACTTCGGCGCGCCCTCGCCGTCGATGCCCAGGCCCGGGAGCAGGCCCGGCAGGAGCGGGGGCAGGGTGACGTCCGGGACCGGCGGCTTGGCCGGGGTGGTGCCGGACGTCGGGGGGGTGCTCTTCGACGGGGGGTCGAGGCGGCCGCCGGTGTTGCCGCCGAGCAGGCCCTCGTTCGGTTTGGTGCCCGGGGTGGAGGGTTGCGGCCTGGTGCCGCCGCCCGCCGTGCCGTGCGCCGGGGCCGAGGAGGCCGGGGCCGGGCGGGCCGTGTGGCTCGCCTCGCCCTGGTGCGTCGTGTCCGTACGGCCATGGGTCTTCGTCTTGGCCGGGGGGAGCATCGAACGCAGCGGCTCGACCTCTTGGTCTATGGCGACGAAGACGGAGGTGACCTGGTCGCCGACGTCGGTGAGCTGCGTGGGCAGTTTGCCTCGCAGCTTGCTCCAGCTGTCGCGGTGCGCCGAGGCGAACGACGACAGCGTGGCGATGGGGCTGAGCGAGCCGTCCTTGGCGTACGCGGCGTGGAGCAGTCGGTGGCCTTCGCTCACGTCGTGCTGCATACCGCTCAGCGTGCGGCGGACCTCGCTCAGCTGCTCGTGGTCGAGGTCGCCGGCGCGGCCCCGCTCCATCAGGCGGCGGGCTTCGCTGAGCCGGGTGGAGGCCTGGTCGAGGTAGATCCGGCCGCGGTCGGCGTCGTCGTCCGCCAGGTTGAGCTTGAGGTCCTCCATGCCGCGCTTCAGCCCGTACAGCGAGTCACCGGGGAGGGCGTCGGAGCTGGCAGCGGCCACGCCGCTGAACGCGCCCGCGGCCACACCGATGCTGAGGCCGCCCGCGGCGATGCCCTTCGACCAGCGGGAGCGGGGGCGCAATTTCCGGAGCGGGACCGCCCGGTGGGCGCCCCGGCCGGTCCGCTGCTCGGGCACCAGAGGGTCGGCGGCGCCACCCGAAGCGAACATCTGCTCCATGGCGGCCACGAGCAGCGCCCGCTGCTCCACCTTCACCTGTGGGTCCAGCTCCGGTTTCGGCAGTTCGCCGAGGACGGTCGCCAAGGTCAACAGGTCGGCTTCCGCCGTCTGTTCGACCGGGGCGTCCGGCGTGGCGGGGGGCTGCTGGGCCGCCGAGGCTTCTTCCAGGGCCTGGGCGAAGGCGTTCGCCCGCCGGTGCGCCGATACGTTCGCGATCACTGGCGGCACCTCCTCTCGTCATCACGGTCGACTCCCCAAGGGGCCTGGAAGGTTGCACGCCTTGAGCACATCCACACGATCGAGTGAGCGGAGGTGGACATCGCGTGACCACAGGGAGCCTGCATCCGGCACAACGACGGACGCGGCACTTGGGTTACGGACGAAGGATGATCGGACCACAGCGTGATCAGGGCACCACTGAGCGCTCACCGAAGGTGAGTCGGGCCGGTCCTCCCGGAGGCCTGCACGGCCTCCGGGGTCAGCGGGGTCAGCGGAATCAGCGGGCGTCTTCGGGGAGGAGCCGGGCGAGGGTGCGCACGGCGCGGTACTGGAGGGTCTTGATGGCGCCCTCGTTCTTGCCCATGACGCGGGCGGTCTCGGCGACCGAGAGGCCCTGCAGGAAGCGCAGCGTGACGCACTCCTGCTGCTGCGGATTGAGTTTCCGTACGGCTTCGAGGAGCGCGGCGTTGGAGAGGGACTCCAGGACGGAGTCCTCGGGCGAGCGCTCCACTTCGTTGGCGTCGAGCATTTCGCCTGTGGTCACTTCGAGGCGGAAACGGCTCGACTTGAAGTGGTCCGCGACCAGGTTGCGCGCGATCGTGACCAGCCAGGCGCCGAAGTCGCGGCCCTGCCAGGTGAAGGTGGAGATCCGGCGCAGGGCGCGCAGGAACGTCTCGCTGGTGAGGTCCTCGGCGGTGGCCTTGCCGCCGACGCGGTAGTAGATGTACCGGTACACCGTGTCGCTGTACTGGTCGTACAGGCGTCCGAAGGCGTCGGCCTCGCCCGCCTGGGCGCGCTCGACGAGGTCCATCATGCGGGCGCTGTCGCTGTCCGCGCTGGGGCGGCGGGCGGTCGGCGTCGCGGACGTGCCCGTGCTGCGGCCGCCGCTCCGTCTTCCGACCGCGGCACCGCCGTCTGCCAGCGCGTAGCAGGCACCGACGGGTGAGGCGGTGGCGAAGGCGGGGGCGGTGGCGTACGCGGTGGGGACGAAGACGCGCAGACGGTCGACGACCGCTGCGCGCAGCGTAGCCAGGCCCGAGGCGTCAACCCCGACGTGTGGGTACACGGGACTCCCAGAGGCAGAGCTTCCATCACGTGCAGTGCGGGACCGTTCACCCGCCGTGGCGATGTGTGGGTTCCGGTATGCGTTTGAGGAGAATAACGCTTCGTGCAGGGAGCACTACACCCAGTTGCTCAAATCGTCGATTCCGTCGCTTCTGTTACGTCTATGGGGCGGATTGGGTTGCGGAGTGTGAGCGGGTGGTGGCGGGTTGGTGATCGATGTTGATCGGTTGGGGGGTGGGATGTGGCCGGGTGGGGGGTGGGGGACTGGTGGGGGTTCCCTTCGGGTAGGGGGCCTGGTTCGGCCCCGGCCCACCCCTTCCCTCCGGGGGTGGGTGGGGGTTGAGGCGGGCTTCCCTGGGGCTACGCCCCCGGCCCCCGTGTGCGGAGCCTGCGGCCTCTGCACGCCGCCTACGGGCTTCGCCCCGGGCCCCTGTTTGTCTGCGGGCCCGCTGTGGCTGGTCGCGCAGTTCCCCGCGCCCCTTAAATGCCGCTGCGCGGCATCCCCGGGGGGTGCAGGGCTGTGTCATTTGTGGCTCCGCCGCGCGGGCCCGACCACCGGCGGGGCTCCGCCCCCGGGACCCTGTTTGTCTGCGGGCCCGCTGTGGCTGGTCGCGCAGTTCCCCGCGCCCCTTAAATGCCGCTGCGCGGCATCCCCGGGGCGCCCCGGAGGGGCGCTTCAGGGGCGCGGGGAACTGCGCGCTCAGCCCAGACGGACTCGCACGCGACCACCGGCCGGGCTTTCAGGGGCGCGGGGCTGTGACATGTGCGGCTCCGCCACGCGCACCCGGCCACCGGCCAGCGCTTTTAGGGGTGCGGGGAACTGCGCGACCAGCCCCCACCGGCCCGCAGGTGAAAGACGCAGCCCAAGCAGGGGCGTCGGCTCAGCGCCTGCGGCGGTGCAGGGCTACCGCTGCCGCCGTGCCGCCTGCCAGCGCGCCGACCCCCGCCGCCGCCGGGATGCCGACCTTCGCCGCCTTGCGGCCCGTGCGGTAGTCACGCAGGCGCCACTCCCTCGCCCGCGCGTGCTTGCGCAGCTTCGCGTCGGGGTTGATGGCGTAGGGGTGGCCCACCAGGGACAGCATGGGGATGTCGTTGTGGGAGTCGCTGTACGCCGCGCAGCGCGTGAGGTCCAGGCCCTCCGCCGCCGCCAGGGCGCGTACCGCCTCCGCCTTGGCCGGGCCGTGCAGGGGCTCGCCCACCAGGCGGCCGGTGTAGACGCCGTTCACGGACTCCGCGACCGTACCGAGCGCGCCCGTCAGGCCGAGCCGGCGCGCGATGATCGTCGCGGTCTCCACCGGCGCCGCCGTCACCAGCCACACCTTCTGGCCCGCGTCCAGATGCGCCTGGGCCAGCGCGCGCGTGCCGGGCCAGATGCGGTCCGCCATGTACTCGTCGTAGATCTCCTCGCCGATGGACATCAGCTCGGAGACGCGGTGGCCCTTGACGATCGACAGGGCGCTCTCGCGCGCGTCCTGCATGTGCTCGGGGTCCTCGACCCCGGCCAGCCGGAACCACGCCTGCTGCCAGGCGAACCGCGCCAGGTCGCGGCGCTGGAAGAACTTCCGCTTGTACAGGCCCCGCCCGAAGTGGAAGATCGCCGCGCCCTGCATCACCGTGTTGTCGAGGTCGAAGAAGGCGGCGGCCAGGTCGTCCCCGACGACGGGGAATTCCGGTTCCGACGGGGAGGAGAGGGATGCGGAATCCGTCGCGGACGCCTTTCTGGCTTCCGCCTCCGCCAGTTGCGCCAATTGCTGTTCGGACTTGCGGGCTGCCTCGGCTGCGGCCTCGCCGGCCAGCACGCTGCGGGCTGTCGCCGAGCGCCTACGCGGGGTGAGCCATCCCAGTACGGCCATGTCGTGAGCATAGCCAGTCTGTTCGGTCCCCTCCGACACGCCGGGATGCCGCCGTGTGAACTCTCCGGGGCCGGACTGTTAAACCCGCCGATGAACCGGCCGATATGGCGGTCGAGCGTCATCGGTCCGGGTCGGTCCGGGTCGGTCCGGGTCGGTCCGGGTCGGTCCGGCTCGGTCGGTCCGGGGCGGTCCGGGTCGGTCCGGCTCGGGTGGTCCGGGTCGGCCCGGGCCGATTCGGATCGGTCCCGCTCGTGCCGCCCCGCGCTTCCGCTTGGGCGGAGAATGGACTCATGAGTCCTCTCTTCCGTCGGGGGAAGTCCCCGCAGAGCCCCGGCCGGTCCGACCGGTCCGCCCCGCCGCTCGTCACGCTCATCGGCAAGCCCGGCTGTCACCTCTGCGACGACGCCCGGGCCGTCGTCGAGAGCGTGTGCGCCGAGACCGGTGCGGCGTGGGAGGAGAAGGACATCACTCAGGACGAGGCGCTGCACCGCGAGTACTGGGAGCAGATTCCGGTCGTCCTGGTCGACGGCGCGCAGCACACCTTCTGGCGCGTGGACCCCGCGCGCCTCAGGAGTGCGGTGGGCGCGTGAGGCGGGTGGGGCGGCTGTGGCCGCTCGTGTGCGCCCGTGCAACCGCGACCCTGTGATCGACCCCGTGATCGAGTGGGTGATCAGCGGTAGTTGCCGTTACCATCGAGGTCGTTTTGTCGCGTTCGGGGGTGACATCGTGGAGAGGTGTGTACGGTTTTGCCCCCTTCGGGTTCTCAACGGGTCGACTTCGCTGTCGGTTCCCGGAAATCGGCGCCGGTTCGCGTGAGCCCGGTCACTTTGCTCGGACAAAGCGGACACCATCTTTGTGCACGCGTTCACAAAGGCATAGCCTGCATTCGACGGGGCGGTCCTGGGACACATGGCCGCCTGCCTCGCTCATCCCGCAGGAGCACCGTGGCAACTGGCCGAACTCACCGACCGGCGACCCGTAGCCGAGGAATCCCCGAGGCCACCGTCGCCAGGCTTCCGCTGTATCTGCGTGCGCTGACCGGACTGTCGGAGCGCTCCGTACCCACGGTCTCCTCCGAGGAGCTGGCCGCGGCCGCGGGGGTCAACTCCGCGAAGCTGCGCAAGGACTTCTCGTACCTCGGCTCCTACGGGACCAGGGGCGTCGGCTACGACGTCGAGTACCTCGTCTACCAGATCTCACGCGAACTCGGCCTCACCCAGGACTGGCCCGTCGTCATCGTCGGCATCGGAAACCTGGGCGCGGCCCTCGCCAACTACGGCGGGTTCGCCTCCCGCGGCTTCCGGGTCGCCGCGCTGATCGACGCGGACCCCGCGATGGCGGGCAAGCCCGTCGCCGGGATCCCGGTGCAGCACTCCGACGACCTGGAGAAGATCATCAGCGACAACGGGGTCTCCATCGGCGTCATCGCGACGCCGGCGGGCGCCGCGCAGCCGGTCTGCGACCGCCTGGTCGCCGCCGGGGTCACCTCCATCCTGAACTTCGCGCCGACGGTCCTGTCGGTGCCCGAGGGCGTCGACGTACGCAAGGTCGACCTCTCCATCGAGCTGCAGATCCTCGCCTTCCACGAGCAGCGCAAGGCCGGTGAGGACGCGGCCGCGGCCGAGGCCGGCGGTGGCTCTGAGGTAGTGACGCCCGCGGTGCGCGGCGGCGCGGCCGTGGACCGGAAGGGACCCGACGGGGACATGCCCGCCGTGATGCCGGCATGAGCCTCCTGGTCGTCGGCCTCAGCCACCGCAGCGCCCCCGTCAGCATCCTGGAGCGGGCCTCCCTCTCCGCGGACACGCAGGTCAAGCTGTTGCAGGACACCCTGGCCGCGGAGCCCGCCGCCGAGGCGGCGGTCCTGGCCACCTGCAACCGGATCGAGCTGTACGCGGACGTGGACAAGTTCCACGCGGGCGTCGCCGAGCTCTCCACGCTGCTCGCCCAGCACAGCGGCGTCGGTCTGGAGGAGCTCACTCCGTATCTCTATGTGCACTACGAGGACCGGGCCGTCCACCACCTCTTCTCGGTGGCGTGCGGGCTGGACTCGATGGTCGTGGGCGAGGGGCAGATCCTCGGCCAGATCAAGGACACGCTCGCCCTGGGCCAGGAGCTGCACACCGCGGGCCGGCTCCTCAACGACCTGTTCCAGCAGGCCCTGCGGGTCGGCAAGCGCGCCCACAGCGAGACCGGCATCGACCGGGCCGGGCAGTCCCTGGTCACCTTCGGCCTGGAGCAGCTGGCCGTCGGCGTGCCGGTGGAGAGCTGGGCCAAGGACAAGCGCGCCCTGGTGATCGGCGCGGGCTCGATGTCCTCGCTGGCCGCGGCGACGCTGGCGCGCGCCGGAGTGCGCGAGGTGATCGTCGCCAACCGCACGTCCGCCCGCGCCGAGCGCCTGGCCGAGATCCTCAACGAGTCGGGCACGCCCGCCCGCGCCGTGGCGATGGCCGAGGTCGCGCGCGAACTGACACGAGTCGACGTGGCGGTCTCCTGTACGGGCGCGACCGGTCTGGTCCTGACGGCTGAGGCCGTCGCCGAGGCGGTCGGAGCCCCGGTCGCCGAGGCCCCGGCTCCCGCGAGCCAGGCACCCGCCGTCCCCGAGGGCTGCCCCGTCGACTTCGCCGCGACGGCCGCCGCCGGCGCCGGACTCGCCGCGTACACGGCGGTGGCCGAGGCCGAGGCCGTACGCGAACAGGGCGCGCCGGTCGACGCCGACTCCCTTGAGCTGCACGGCAGTTGGGCCGACAACGCCACCGGGGTCCGGCCCGCCGCCCGGCGCCGTATCCCCGCCCAGGCCGGGCCGGTCCGGCTCGCCCTGCTCGACCTCGCCATGCCGCGCGACATCGACGCCGCCGTCCACCGCATCCCCGGGGTGCGCCTGGTCGACATCGAGTCGCTCGCCGAGGCCTCCGCCGACGCGCCGATGGCCGCCGACGTGGACCAGGTGCGCTCGATCGTCTCCGACGAGGTCGCGGCCTTCGGTGCCGCCCAGCGCGCCGCGCACATCACGCCGACCGTGGTCGCGCTGCGCGCGATGGCCGCCGACGTGGTGGCCGGCGAGGTGGCGCGGCTGGAGGGGCGGCTGCCCGACCTCGACGAGAAGCAGCGCGCCGAGGTCACCCAGACCGTGCGCCGCGTCGTCGACAAGCTCCTGCACGCGCCGACCGTGCGGATCAAGCAGCTGGCGGCCGAGCCCGGCGGCGCCGGGTACGCGGACGCGCTGCGCACTCTCTTCGACCTCGACCCGGAGACGGTCGCCGCCGTGTCGCGGGCCGACCTGAACGACGTCGACGTCAAGAGCCGAGACGCGAAGAACCGAGGGCGGTCATGACCCAGAAAGCACTGAGGCTGGGGACCAGGCGCAGCATGCTCGCCATGGCCCAGTCCGGCCAGGTGGCCGACGCCGTACGGCAGTTGACCGGGCGCCCGGTCGAGCTGGTGGAGATCACCACGTACGGCGACACCTCGCGCGAGCACCTGGCGCAGATCGGCGGCACGGGCGTCTTCGTGACCGCGCTGCGCGACGCGCTGCTGCGCGGTGACGTCGACTTCGCGGTGCACTCGCTCAAGGACCTGCCGACCGCGCAGCCCGACGACCTCGTGCTCGCCGCCGTGCCGGTCCGCGAGGACCCGCGCGACGTGCTGGTGGCGCGCGACGGGCTGACCCTGACCGAGCTGGCCGCCGCCACCGAGGGCCGTCCGGTCCGCATAGGCACCGGCTCGCCCCGGCGCATGTCGCAGCTGAACGCGTACGCGCGCAGCCACGGCATCGCCATCGAAACCGTGCCGATCCGGGGGAACATCGACACCCGGATCGGATTCGCGCACAGCGGTGAACTCGACGCGGTGGTACTCGCCGCGGCCGGGCTCAGCCGTATCGGCAGGATCGGTGAGGTGACCGACTTCATTCCGGTCGACACCATGCTGCCCGCCCCCGGCCAGGGGGCACTGGCGATCGAGTGCACGGCAGACAATGCCGACCTCGCCGCCGCGCTCGCCGAGCTCGACGACCCGTACACCCGGGTCGCCGTGACCGCCGAGCGGTCCCTGCTCGCCGCCCTGGAGGCCGGCTGTTCCGCACCCGTGGGTGCCTACGCCGACCTTCTGGCCGACGGACAGGTTGTTCATGAGATGCGCCTGCGCGGCGTCGTCGGTACCACCGACGGCTCGACGCTGGTGCAGTTGTCCATCACCGGTCCCGTACCTGCGTCGCACGACGAAGCCGTGGCGCTCGGTCGCGAACTCGCGGACGAGATGCTTGCCAAGGGTGCGGCCGGTCTTATGGGGGAGCGAGCACTTTGAGCCCCACCAACTCCTCGAACCTTCCCGCCGTCTCCGCGCACGGGTGCGTCACCTTCCTCGGTGCCGGCCCAGGGGACCCGGGACTGCTGACGCTGCGCGCCGTGGAAGCGCTGGCGTCGGCCGATGTCCTGATCGCCGAGCCGGCTGTGCTCGACGTGGTTCGCGCGCATGCGCGGGCAGGTGTGGACACGCCTCAGCTGACGGTAGTTGACGAGGCATCAGCCACCGCAGGTGTCCCCGTGTTGCGGGACGCGGCCAATCTTGTCATGGAGGCCGCGCGCTCCGGCAGGCGGGTCGTCCGTGCCGTCTTCGGCGACCCCGGGCTCGACGGCAGCGCGGGTGACGAGATGCTCGCCTGCGCCACGGAGGGCATCCCCTTCGAGGTCGTTCCGGGCGTCGCGACGGCGGTGGGCGTACCCGCGTACGCCGGTGTCCCGCTCAGCGACACCTCGGGCGGCGCCGATGTGCGCTTCGTCGACGCGCGCGGTGCGGACGGGCGCTGCTGGACCGAGGTCGGCGCGAGCGACGGCACCGTCGTCGTCTCCGCGACCCTGGAGACGGTGGCCGCGGCGGCGGGCGAACTCGTCGCGGCGGGCCGCAAGCCCGACACTCCGATGACGGTGACGATCGCCGGCACGACCACGCGCCAGCGCACCTGGAACGCGACGCTCGGCTCGGTCGCCCAGGTCCTCAAGCAGGCGAAGGTGCTGCCGTCGCCGGACGGGCACCAGCCGGTCATAGCCGTGGTCGGTGAGCGCACCGCCGCCGCCCAGCGCGACCAGCTGTCGTGGTTCGAGTCCAAGCCGCTCTTCGGGTGGCGGGTGCTCGTACCGCGTACGAAGGAGCAGGCGGCGTCGCTCTCCGACCAACTGCGTTCGTACGGCGCGGTGCCGCACGAGGTGCCGACCATCGCCGTCGAGCCGCCGCGCACGCCGCAGCAGATGGAGCGCGCGGTCAAGGGCCTGGTGACGGGCCGCTACGAGTGGATCGCCTTCACCTCGGTGAACGCGGTCAAGGCGGTGCGCGAGAAGTTCGAGGAGTACGGGCTCGACGCGCGCGCGTTCGCGGGCATCAAGGTCGCGGCGGTGGGCGAGCAGACCGCGGCCTCGCTGGTCGAGTTCGGCGTGAAGCCGGATCTGGTGCCCAGCGGTGAGCAGTCGGCGGCGGGCCTCCTTGAGGACTGGCCGCCGTACGACCCGGTCTTCGACCCGATCGACCGGGTGTTCCTCCCCCGGGCGGACATCGCCACCGAGACGCTGGTGGCGGGCCTGATCGAGCTCGGCTGGGAGGTGGACGACGTCACGGCGTACCGCACCGTGCGCGCGTCGCCGCCGCCGGCCGACACCCGTGAGGCGATCAAGGGCGGTGGCTTCGACGCGGTGCTCTTCACGTCGTCGTCGACCGTGCGGAACCTGGTCGGGATCGCGGGCAAGCCGCACAACGTGACCGTGATCGCGTGCATCGGCCCGGCCACGGCCAAGACGGCCGAGGAGCACGGGCTGCGGGTGGACGTCATGGCTCCCGAGCCGTCGGTGCTGAAGCTGGCGGAGGCGCTGGCGGAGTTCGGTGCGGCGCGCCGCGTGGCGGCGGTGGAGGCGGGCGAACACGTGACGCGCCCGAGCGAGCGCCGGCCGGGGGCGCGGCGCCGTCGTACGACGTGAGTAGCCCCACCCCGCCCCTTCCCTAAACCCTCCGGGGGTGGGGGAGGGCTGGGGTGGGTGGGTTTCCCGGGGGCTGCGCCCCCGGACCCCGGGCGGGGCCTGCGGCCCCTGCACCCCGCTTCGGGGCTGCGCCCCGGGGTTTCCGTTCGTCTGCGGGCCGTCTGTGGCTGGTCGCGCAGTTCCCCGCGCCCCCGCGCCGGTCCGGGTGTCGGGTGAAAGCCGCGCCCACCCCCCCCCGGAGGACAAGAAAAAACATAAGAAGAACCTGGTGGGGGGGAAAAGTGGTT
>NZ_JBFAAD010000065.1:0-19927 GCF_040639555.1 Streptomyces sp. NPDC023838 | reverse complement strand
AACACCCCAGGCCCTTCGTCTGGACGAAGACAGCCGACGAGATCCTCGACAAAGTCGCCGCCTACTGCCGACGAATCTCTGACTCAGGTCACTAGGAAGCGCAGGGCAGACCAGATGTCGAGGACCAAATCCTCATCCTGTACCTGACTGTCGGTGCTCTGGCTGACCTCTCCCGGCCGAACAGTGTCGCTGCGGTGAGCAACGATGGCGGCGAAAGCGCCAGCGCCGCTCTGATGAAGCTCGCACGCGATCCATTTGGCCTTCGCGGGCTCGGGACCGCCATGCGCGACCAGGCGGCGGCTGGCCACCGTGACGTGCTGGATGTAGATATTGCGCGGAATAACGAGCAGGTCCTTGCCGAGCGTAGTCTCCCGGAAGGCGTTAAAAGTCTTGGTGTCGAGCATGAAGTCGCCGCTCAGATCCGGCACCAGGGTGACGATGACGTATGTCTGTTCGTGCGTGTCCAGGCGGCTGGTCAGGTCGCCTTGGTAGCGCCGCAGATCGTCGTAGCGGCTCTGGCGTCGGGCGAAGCGCTCCTGGTAGGCGGCGGCGACCTCGGCTTCGGTCAGATAAACGATGCTGGCCCCGTGGCGCCTCGGGTACCGCAGGCCCTCGTTGACCAGCACACCGTGCGGGGAGGCGGGACTACGGGGCACGGCGACCAGCAAAAACCCGTGACCGGGTTGGGCCGGATCTTCGACCTGCCGGATGTCGAAGGTGGGCAACGGGTGTACGAGGTCGGCGACAATACTGCGGATCCGCAACATCTCACTGTCGCTGAGCGGAACCCCCTCCGCCCCTGCCGCCCGCGCCTGATCGTCCTCGGCGACCCCCAGGAGCAGCACCCCGCCAGCAGTGTTGGCCAGCGCGGCCACATCACCGGCCAGGTCCTTCTTCGCCCGGTCACTGCCGCCGTAGAGCTCCCGTTTGAACTCCAAGTCGTACGACTCCGACACGGCGTTCGCCTGCAAAGCCATCACCTGGGCGTGCGTGACCTCATCCAGGCGCGCTCCGAAGAGCCCTTCCAGACGGCGGGAGCGAAGAGCGGCCATGACACCCGATCATGCCCGAACCTGCCGCGCTTAGCTCCACGATTGAACATATCCTCTGCAAGCCCCGATCCAACCAGGCCCGGCTTTCCCTCACGAATCCGTCAGGGCCGTCACCGGCTGGTGGCTATTGCGGCGGCACCGCGCTGGGAGCGAGGTGTCTTTTCCCCGACGCGGCGGGGTTCATGGTGCGGGGGTCGACGGCTTCGCCCGGGGCGCCCTGCTGGTAGACGCCCTCGGGGTCGCTGTCGCGGTCGTGCGGCAGGAGGAAGAAGACCCGGCGCAGCTGGAGGCCGCTGTCGGGGGCGGCTTCGGCGTCGAGGGCGAGTTCGCTGTAGCCGACCATGCGTCCGTCGCGGGCGTAGCGGGGCTTGCCGCGGCGGCGCGTGGTCTTGTCGAGGGCCTGGCGGACGTAGTCGAGGCGTCGGTGTCCTCGAGCCAGACGACATTGTCCTCGTGGGCCAGTTCGCTGTCTTGCAGTAGCGAGCTCATCGCTGCGGCCCCTTCTCGTCCCTGTCGTTGTCGCAGTGGCTGTTCAGCGCCGTGACGGCGGTCAGGCGGCTGTGGTCGGCGGGTGATACGGCGCGGCTTTCATCGTACGTGCGCCCGGTGGGGGTGGGCAGGGCGCGTGGGTCAGCCATCCTCGCTCCCGGTGGTCGTCCTGGGGTCGGCGTCGGTGTCTTCGGGGAGCAGGCCGAGGCCGGGGTAGTACTTCTTGCCGCTGGACTTCATCATCTCCGCCGGTGAAGCCAGGCCCAGTTCACTGCGGACGCGGGTGGCGAAAGCGCGGGCGGTGGCCGGGCGGATGCCTTCGCCGGCCAGGCACCAGGAGCAGTAGGTGGTGTAGAGGAGGCCTTGTTCGACGCGCAGGTCGCCGTTGTCGCCGGCCGTGGGGGTGCGGGTGCAGCGTTCGGTGAGGAAGCGTCCGATGTGGTCTTCGGTGGTGGCGTAGGCCTCGGTGGCGACGCGGACGGTGGTGGGTGAGGTGAGCGGGTCGCGGGTGGTGAGGTAGCGCCGGGCGCTGTCGAGGAGCCAGTGCAGGATGCCGGGGCCTTCATCGCGCACGAGTTCACCAACACATGCTCGAACTCACGACTCGTCCACCCATGGCCGATGCCCCTGAGTAGCGCGTTGAGCACGGCAAAAGTCATGGGGGCGAGATTTGCCTCCATGGCCAGCCAGCCCATGGGGGGTCACTGCGGTAGTGACCCTGCGGCCAGAGCCTTCCGTGCTGCTGCCTCGAACTCTTGCTGACGGAGGCCGAATGCTTGATTATATTCGCGAAACCTCAACGATGAAGAACTCCGCTCTGCCGGACCAAGAGTGTGAGCCTGAACGTAGCGGCCTTGCTCATCAAACATCGCCCCGGCCGATTGAATCAATGCACCTGCCGCGCGGGCAACCTCCTCGGGGCCTTCCACCTTGACTCGTGCGCACAGGGTCACAGCGACCTTCCAGTCTGCCAACAACTGCTCTGCGGAATCCGACTGTTCAGGTGGCAGAGTTCCATCAGTTGTTACGCGCTCCAGAGAGAGTTGCCGCTTCAGTATCTCGATAGTCACGGTTGTCATCTGATCCAAGAACTCGGTGTACGCCTTGGCCCGGGGTTCCCGCTGATGAATCGTCCACTCCAGCTGACGCTGCCCTTTGGCGTTCGAACGACCGAACCAACCATTGACGACGGCTCCAAGGACGGCAGAAACCGCGCCGATGGCAGCGCCGATGAGACCCACAACCCCCGCATTCATGCTGACGATTGTGCCGCAAGGAGGCATCGCCGAGATCCCCCGCCACCTGCTGCAGGTCGGTCGTGCCCGTCACACCTCAGATGTCCTGGGGTCCTCCGGTTCTCGCTCACAGCCGCTACACGCAAGGCAGCGAAGGGCCGGTTGGCCTCTGTCCGCCCACACAAGCCACGGCTGCGCGTCGCAGCCAACACCGGAGCCGACAAACTGCCTTGGCAGGCGGCATGGTGGGCCCCACCACGGCCCTGTGGGGAGAGAGGCACCCTGAGTCGCTACTCCCTCGCGCCGTGTCGACCGATCGCGCCAGTGCCCGTACGTTCCGTCCAGCCTCATCTTCTGGCCGTTCTCGGGATCGCCATGTCCCGGCGCGACGTGTTCCAGGGCGGCCCAGACCTCGCCGGCCGACGTGACGCCCCAGCCCGGCGCCAGCGACGTGGCCCTGCTGCGCCTGGCGGTGCAGCAGCTCTGCTCCAGGCCCCTTCACTCAGTCAGCCAAGGGACAAAGCAGACCGGACTCCCCGGGTCGGCGGATCCACCGCCGCCAGATCACGACCATCCGGGGCTGGGGCCGGGCTGAGCCGCAGGACCTCTCCCGCATCGGCGCCCCGACGCTCATCGCCAACGGCGACCACGACCGGATGATCCCCACCGAGTTGTCCCACGACATGCACGCCCGCATCCCGGGCAGCACGCTGATCATCTCCCCAGGGGCGGGGCACGGCGGGGTCTTCCAATACGGCGACGAGTTCGTCGACGCCGTGCGAGCCCACCTCGACACCGACAGCTGACATCGTCTGTCCATCGGCTCCTCCGCCCGCACCCTCGGCCTGGCCGACCTCGCCCTCCGCTGGGCCGGGGCGGGCCTGTACGACGGCGGCACCCTCGTCTACGTGACCGCCCGCCCGGCTGGCGAGGACGCCAACGAGCTCGGTCTCATCGCGCACGGCCCGATCATAAGGGCTGCGACCGTGCGTCTCCGGCGCCGTGGCCCTCCTCAGCGAACGCCCAACGTCCGTACGTGTCGAGGGCGCTTCGGGCTGCCACTCCAACGGGCCCTCGTCAACGATGGCGCCATAGCCACCGGGATCGCCGTCCACGCAGCGTCGCCCCGGGGTGCGCTGAAGAGGGCGGCCGGACTCCCTGTCCAGTGTCGTGATCGCACCCCGGGTGTCTTCTCGTCTCGGATCGCGGCGATGACAGCGCGTGCCCATTCCGCAGGCGCGGGGGCGTTCAGGAGACGGTTCAGGCGTCGGGTGTTGGCACGGCGCTGCGCGGGTGTCATAACAAGTGCGGTGTGCAGCACGTCGAGCAGGTCGCGGTCACTGTGAGGGTCGGTCAGGAGTGCGGCTTTGTGGAGACAGTGGGCTGCTCCGGCGTATCGCGAGAGGACCAGGACCCCGGACCGGTTGGTCGCGGCCTGTGCGACGAGGTACTCCTGGGCGGTCAGGTTCATGCCGTCGGCGAGGGAGGTGACCCAGAAGACGTCGGCGGCCAGGTAGTGGTCGATGACCTCGGCGAAGGGCAGCGACCGGGGGACATAGGTGACCGGTTCCCATTCGGGCTGCCGCCACTGGGAGTTCAGCGCGGTGATGGCACGCTCCAGTTCGGCGCGCGTGGTGTCGTAGGCACGGATCCCGGGTGCGGGCGGGGGGCAGATCAGACGGTAGCGCAGCCGGCCGCGGAGTGCCGGATGTCGTTCGAGGAGGGCGCCGAGGGCGCGGATCTTCTGGAGGGGTGCCTTGGCGTAGTCGAGCCTTTCGACGGAGAGGACCAGGAGGGACCGGGGGTCGGCGCGGGCCATCGGGGCTCGTGATCGGGCAAGTGCGGCGACGCTGTGGTGGTCGATGCCCAGCGGGTGGACTCCGATGCGAGGTATGCGAGGTGCTCCGCTCAGCACGTGCAGGAAGTTGTCGGCGAAGTCGGGTGTGTGGAAGCCGGCCCAGTCCAGTTGGAGCAGGGAGGTGCGCAGTTGCTCTGCCGCCGGCAGACGCCGGAAGGTGTCAGGTCGCGGGAATGGTGTGTGGTGGAAGAGGCCGACGGTGAGGTCGGGACGCTGTTCCTTGAGCAGACCGGGTACCAGCCAGAGATTGTAGTCGTGGAGCCAGACCGTTCCGCCATGGTCGGCGTGGCTGCATATGTGTTGGGTGAAGGCCGAGTTGAACGCCTCGTAGTCGGCCCACCACGCGCCACCCTGGCGGATGAGGTGGTCGTGAGACATCAGTGCGGGCCACAGCGTCTCCTTGCAGGCTCCATGGAAATAGCCGGCCCACTGGTTGGCCGGTACGGGCAGCAGGGCGAGGGGGAACCGGGTCGGAGCGGGGGCGGCCATGTCGACGTCGTCGGTGGTGGCGGCAGCCCACACGGCGTCCAGCTCGTCCTCGTCGGCACCGGTCGAGAGCAGGGACGTCAGGGTCGGCAGGATGCCGTTGGGGCTGCACGGTTCCCGCCACCGCCCTTGCGACCAGTGCACCGGTGGGCGGTGATAGCCGATGACCACGCGTCTGGGCCGCTCCACCCAGCCGAGGCGTTCCAGCGCTGCGAGGATCGCGGCGGCACCGTCGAGCGGGGGGCGGTGCACCTGGGGGGCGGTGGCAAGACGCGCCAGCAGCTGCGGCTCGGCGTTCGCGGTGACGACGCCGTGCGTGCCGAGCTGGAACATGGACAGGTCGTTGAGGGAGTCGCCCGCGACGAGAACCCCTGTCTCGGGCAGGTGCAGGTGACGGAGGAGTCGACGCAGGGCCTGCCCTGGCCGGCGGAGTACGTCCAGGTGCAGCCGAGTTCCTTCACGGCTGCCGTGATCTCGTACGAGTAGTCCTCCGGCGCCAGATAGTAGGAGCATCTGCCCTGCTGCTCGATGCCCCATCGGTACACGAGCTGGGGGAACCGGCTGAGCGCAGTGCGCACGGAGCCGTGGCCGGGCCACCCTGTGCGCAGAGGCTCTTCCACCGCGGCCACGTGCCGCATGCACGTCGCGTCGACAACGCTGGCGCCGACGTCGGCGATGATCCAGCGCGGGGACGGCAGTAACGGGTCCTGCGCCAAAAGGTCCTGAACCGAGGAAAGGCCGCGGCCAGTGGCGTACACGACCGTGACCGCAGATTGCCGCTCCAGTGCGCGCAACAACCGTCGGCGGACTTCCGCATCCCCGTGCAGCAGGGTTCCGTCGAGGTCGGTGACCAGGAACCTGTTTTCCGGGGCAGTGGGCACGTCAACAGCGGGATCCTGCCGGGTTGGCTCACGCATGGTCTCCCTTTCGATGGCGCTTACGGGCAGCGGCGGCCGGGCTACCAGGCGAAGTCGTGCGTCACCGGGTCACACACCACCGGCTTGCCTTCGGAGGAGCCGCAGTCAGCGGCCGCAGGCCCGTCTCGGCCCTGGATCCGCCGCATGAGGCAGCCAAGCCGGGCCGTTGCCTCATCGCCGCTCCGTTCCAGGCGGTCGACAAGGTCAGGTGGTGCGCCGCGTACGGCAACCAGCAGTTCATCGGCAACCGCCTCTGTCCCGAGGCGTGCTGGACCTTCGCGTGGCTGGGAGGGCTCATAGGGCTCAGAGGGCTCATAAGTGAAGTGCACGATGTTGCTGCGGTCCGCGCGGTCCACGGCTACCACGGACACCGTCCCGCGGCCAGGCGGGATGCTGAAGGCAAGGGAAACCTCGCCGGCGGCGGACAATCTCCTCTTCCAATCACCCGCGTCCAGCACGCGGTTGCCCCAGAGAACGTGACGGGTCGCGCCCAGTGCTCCGATCAGCGTCACGTGCTGGTGGAAGGCGCCGCTACACGGATCAATTCGTTCGATCTTCAACGACATGATGCATACGTCCATCCGGCTGAGTCGATGCGCGAGCAGATCACCGCAGGCCACTGAGGAGCCGTACGCGGCGCCACCGCGACCCGCCCCAGGAGCCGTGCCGTACCGGCACTCGTCCGCGGCCCTTCCCTTCACCCTCAGCCCATCGGCACCGCCACGACTCGGCCGACTAGCCCGAACGGGGGAACAAGCGGCCGCCCGTCCCCGCGACCTGGCCCAGGCAGGAGCGGGACCCGTATGCGAAGGCCAGCCACGGATGCTTGGCCGGTTCACACCGCCTGCCTCCCGGCCCCGCCCGCAACCGCGCTCGCACCGCTTGCTCCGCAGCACGCCAGTGCGGCCTACCGGGCCCGCCACAACGAAAGAGGACGGCGACACGAGGATGCCGAAGCGAGCCGACCGTACGCCGCACGCGCACAGGAGATCCGCGCCGCGGCCGACACGGTCATCCGGCGCGCAGCCGACCGTGCGCCGTCCCCACCGTCCTCTCCCCCTCCTTCCCGCCGGGCGGCACAGCAGGTGCAGCAGACACCCGCAAGGCCACCAGCGCCCCGCCACTCAGCGGCTCGGGTGAAGTTGGCTGCTGGTTGGGTAGGCGTCCTGTGGGAGGGACGCCATGTCGAACATCCTCCGCACCGAGTTGACTGTCGATCGGCGTCGCGAGTTGCGCGAACTGCTGGCTCGGCGGGATCTGACCCGCTACACCCGGCAGCGGGCGGAGTGCATCCGCCTGCTCGACCGCGGCAAGACCGCCCCCGAGGTCGCCGACCTGCTGGAGTGCAACGTGGTCACGGTCCGCGCGGCGGCCAACGCCTCCACGACGGCGGGGTCAAGGCACAGCCGGACGCCCCACGCCCGGGGCATCCGGCCAGGGTGCTCGGCGACGACGACCGCGCCGCGCCGGCACGGCTGCTGGACGTCTCCGCCGCGGAAGGGATCACCTGGACCGTCCCAGCACTGCGCGACTGGCTGCGCGAACAGCGCGGAGCAGAGATCTCCGCTGACTGGCTGTGGGAGCTGCTGCGCCGTTGACGGCTTCCGCTGGAAACCCACCCGCGACACGGTGCGGCACCAGGCCGACCCCGTCCTCCAACAAGCGGCCCGGGCCCGGTTGGAGGACTTGCGGACTTACGGATGCAGGCGCGCGCGGGCGAGCGCGACCTGATCTTCCTGGACGAGTCCGGCTTCGCCCCGACCATGCCCACCGGCTACACCTCCTCGCGCACCAGGCAGCGGGCGATGGTGCCCCGCGAGGACACCAAGAACCGCCGGGTCAACGTGCTCGGCGCCCAGATCGTGGGCACCACGCCGGACCTTCTCTGGCAGCCCACCTGCGGGAAGGTCGACGCCGGGATGCTGCTGGAGTTCGTCTGCGCGGACCTGGCCGGCCTGCCCGGTGGGGCCACCCTGGAGCTGGCCGCCGACGGCCTCGATGGGCAGATGCCCGTCCGGGCACGCTCGCGGCCGTGCACCGTGGTGCTGGACAACGCCTCAGCGCACACTGCCAAGGCGTTCAAGGGCCGCCGCGAGCAGCTGACCAAGATCGGGGTGGAGCTGTTCTACCTGCCACGCGCAGGCCGGAGTTGAACGACATCGAGTTGGTCTGGCGCCAGGCGAAGTACCAGGATTACCCGCAACGCGCCCAGACCAGCACCGACGCCATCGGCAAGGCCGTCGACCAGGCCATGAACCGTCAACGCGACCGGATCCGACAGTCAGCAACGAACCTCATCCAAGCCGCTCAGTCGCGCTTGGGCCAGATCGGGCCCTGGTCGGTCCAGATGACGCCCTTGTTGCGGCACAGGCAGAAGGGGTGGCCGATCGGGTCGGTGTAGACCTGCCAGCCGTAGCCGTTGGGGCCGATGAAGTCCTGCCTTAGCGTCGCGCCGAGGTCGAGGACGCGGAGCTGCTCGGACTCGATCTCGTCCACTTCGAAGTCGAGGTGGAACTGCTTGGGGTGCTCGCTGTCGGGCCACTGCGGAGCGCGGTAGTCGTCCACCCGGATGAATGCCAGCTCGATCTCGCCGAACTGGATGCCAGCCCAGTCCTCGGAGCTGCCTTCCTTGATCGGACGGCCCGTCACCTCGGAGTAGAAAGCCGCCAGCTTCATCGTGTCCGGGCAGTCGATAATGAAATCGGTGAGTCGCAGCATCCCGCGATCTTGTCACAAGCTCACACCCGACTTCGAGACAGGCCCTAAGCAGCTCCGCTGAGGCACGGGAAGAAAAAGCTCCTGGGGGCTTCGCCCCCAGACCCGTTCACCAGGGGCGGCCAGGTTTGTACCGCAGGTGCGGATCAGCAGCGGACTTCGGCGGAGCCGCTTGGATAACCAGTGATGCTGGCGTCTGCTCGCCGCGTGCGTGCGGCAAGCATCGCCGACCTGGCCCTTGCCCGGCGCCCCTGTGCCGAGCCGGACGACGAGTGTCGTGAGGTGGGGCGGTGAGCGAGGGCGGTCCGGAGGAGTCCGGCAAAGCCGTGGACGTGCCCAGCCACCGGGGCAGCCAGCAGCCGATGAGCCAGTGGAGCGCCGCGCAGCAGCTGTCCTACTGGGCCTTCCACTCCGACAAGCGTTGCGCGCATGCGCTTCTCCTACCTCCAGCTGGGTTCCGACGCGGACGCCGAGGAGGCGGTCGACCGCCCCTTCGAATCGGTGATGGACGCGTGGCCGCGGATGCTGAGCATGGAGCACCTGGAGGGCTGCACGTGGACCATCCTCAAGAACCGGAGCATCGACCAGCAGCGCAGGCGCAAGACCCGGCCTGACCCGGGGACATCAGCGCGTTCGAGGCCGCGGTCAAGGACGCGGCCTGTGATCCCTACGAAGTGCTGACCGGGAACATCCAGTTCTGCACGGCGGTCGGACGTCTCAGTGAGCGCCAGCGCGACGCGGTCATCCTGCGCTACGGACTGGACTGCACGACCAAGGAAGCGGCCGCCGTCATGGGCGTCGAAGAGGCCACGATCCGCTCCCACCTCAGCCAGGCCTGCCGGCGCCTGGCCCAGCTACTCGACGTCCCCGCCAAACCCAGTGGCGAAGGAAAGGCCCACTCATGAGTGATCCCAGCAGCATCTTCCGATACCTGGAGGATTCTTCAGCCGCGCCGGAGCCCGCAGCCGGTACGCCGACCACGACATCTGTGCGGCCGAGGCCCGTCTGATGCGCCAGCAGCGCCGGGCACGTCCCGCGCCTGGTACGGCAGCTGGCCCCAGGCCCGTGCCCGAGCCGTGGTCGTGTCCGTATCTGCCTGGGGCAGCGGACCGGCCGGGTCAGGACGGGCCGCTGGACGCCGAGGACGCGCGGCGGGACCTGACCGCGCTGAGTGTTGTGGTGGTGTGCGGCACCGACCGGGAGAGCGTACCCGTCGCCCGCGCTGCGGGACGCATGCTGCCCGGCCTCATCCTGGACCTCGACGCCACGCTGTTGCCACTCCGAGAAGGAGGCAGCCGCACCCACATGCAAGGGCGGTTTCGGGTTCCACCCGCTGGTGTGCTTCCTGGCCAACACCGGCGAGGCGTTTGCGTGGACGCAAGCGGCTGGACGACCGGGGGCCCTCACGGGATCGTCCGGAAGTTCCCGGGCCGGGGTGGCCTGACCGGCAAGATTCATCTGGCCTGCGACGCCTTGGGTCGCCCGCTCGCGCTGCTACGCCGTTGGAGCGAAGCCTCAATCAGGCGGGATTCCGGGCTCGGCCCGGAGGGGAAGACCCAGCGTTGTGACAGGTCATGTAGCAGGGCACGTAATTCCGTACGAGGTACAGGGCAGCGGTCCGAAGCGGGTCCTCGCACTCCACCACTGGCTCAGCGACAGGTCGAGTTTCGGCCATATGCGGCCGTATCTGGACGGGAGCGCGTTCAGTTACGCGTTCGTGGACTGCCGTGGGTACGGCGAGGCGATGGACACACCCGGCACGTACACGATGGAGGAGGTCGCAGCGGACGCCCTCGCCGTGGCCGACGACCTCGGCTGGAACACCTTCTCGGTCATCGGTCACTCCATGGGCGGCAAGGCGGCCCAGCTGATGTTGCTGGACGCCCCCTCGCGGGTCCGCTCGATCGTCGGCATCTCACCGGTACCCGCCTCCGGGTTCCCGCTCGAAGGGGAGATGTGGGAGCTGTTCGTCGGAGCTGTGGAGGATTCCGGCAACCGCAGGACGATCTTTGACGTCACCACCGGCAGTCGGCATGACGATGCCTGGTTGGATGCCAGGGTGAGCGGCTCGGAACGCTCCTCCTCGGCTGCCCTGCGCTCGTACCTCGAATCCTGGACTCGCGGCTCCGACATCCACGAACGGCTCGAGGGAAATCCGACCCCGGTGCTTGTCGTGGCTGGTGCGAACGACCCGGCGATGGGCCCTGACACCATGCGGTCCACCTGGCTGCAGTGGTATCCGAACGCCGAGCTCGAGGTTTTCAACGACGTCGGCCACTTCGCCCCGGATGAGAGCCCGGAGGCCCTGGCGACAGTGGTCGAAAGATTCCTCGGCCGCTAGTACTCCAGCAGTACTTCGTGCCTTGACCTGGGAAAACCTCGAGCGGTGGGAGTCTAGCGGGCAGGATGCCATCACGGACGGCTTCTGCTCGCACACCCCTCGAAGGAGTGCCCACGACGGCGGTAGTGGCAGCGGCGGGCCACCGCTTGGCGTCGTCGGCGCCAGTGCGACCAGCTCAACGCGTGGGTGATGGTGTGAAGGTCTCGGGGCGTGTGAACTGCCAGGAGTCGCCGCACTTCCGCCACGGTGAGCTCGATGACCACGGCATCCTCACCGACATATCTCCATTTTCGGATGCTCGCGCACTCATCGCCGCGAGGAGGGTGTGGGCGAGCATGGCCAAGGTGATGTGTCGATACCAGCCGACGTAGCGGCGGACTTCGCGTTGCGGGCAAAGATCGTGCTGCGCCGCGCGGAGGGCGGGACGAACCAGCAGGCCGCGGCCGATCTCGGCATCGACAGGTCGACCGTGGACCGCTGGCGGGCCCGGTTCATCGCCCAACGCCTCGACGGCCTGCAGGACGAGCCCCGCTCGGGCCGGCCGCCCTCGATCCTCCTCGACCGGGTCGAGGAGGTCATCGTGGCCACCCTGGAGTCGACCGCGGGCAGGGACACGCACTGGTCACGGGCCTCGATGGCTCAGCGCACCGGCCTGTCGAAGTCGACCATCGGCCGGATCTGGAAGAAGTTCGACCTCAAGCCCCACCTGCAGGACTCCTTCAAACTGTCCACCGACCCGCAGTTCGTCGCCAAGGTCGTCGACGTCGTCGGCCTGTACCACCACCCGCCCGAGAAGGCGGTGGTGTTGTGCGTGGATGAGAAGTCCCAGATTCAGGCGCTGGACCGCTCGCAGCCGGTGCTGCCGATGATGCCGGGCATGCCCGAACGCAGGACCCACGACTACCTGCGGCACGGCATCACCAGTCTGTTCGCTGCCTTCAACATCACTGACGGCACCGTCATATCTCAACTCCACCGCCGTCACCGCGCGATTGAGTTCAAGAAGTTCCTGGTCCGGATCGACAAGGCGGTGCCCACCGGACTCGACGTGCACTTGGTGTGTGACAACTACGCCACCCACAACACTGCCGAGATCAAGACGTGGCTGGGCAAACACCCCCGCTTCCACGTCCACTTCACCCCGACCGGCTCCTCCTGGATGAACCAGGTCGAGCGGTGGTTCGGCCTGCTGACCGACAAACTCATCCGCCGCGGCGTCCACAGGTCCGTGAAGGCCCTGGAGGACGACATCACCGCGTGGATCGACACCTGGAACGAGAACCCACGGCCCTTCACCTGGACCAAAACCGCCGACGAGATCCTCAATTCCCTCGCCGACTACCTCACCAAGGTCGGCACCACCAACCAGAAAACACAGCAGAACTAACCCACAAAATTTCTGGCGCATCACACTAGCAAGGTGAACGAGCGGACTGCGGGTCGGGAACGCATGCTGCTTCCTGGGCGGCCATAACCTCGTCACCGTGCTCGAAGGCCCATGCGCCGACGGCGTCGATGGGCGCCAGCAGGGTCCGTCCCAGAGCGGTGAGCTGGTACTCGACCCGTGATGATGAGTCGGGGTGTGCCTGCCGATCGACCAGTCCGTTGAACTGCAGCCGCCGCAGAGTCTCGGTGAGGACCTTGGAGCTGATGCCCCCGATCCGCTCCCGCAGTTCGACCGGGCGCCTGGGGCCGTCGCGCAGCGCCCAGAGCACCACGGCGTTCCAGGTATTGGAGAGCAGGTCGAAGGCGAGTCTGGCGCGGCAGTCGGCGAGGAAGGCGTCGGTCGTCACGTACCAAATGGTGCCCGAACGGCCTTCTAGCGTCGGTACGAACCGTCAAAGCAGGCACGGAGAGGGAACGCGTGATGAGAATCGGCGTACTGGGAACGGGCAACATGGCTGACGCGCTCGCCACCCACTGGGTGCGGGCCGGGCACGAGGTGATCATCGGGGGACGGGACGCACACAAGGCGGAGTGGCTCGCGACGCGCATCGGAGGGAGCGTGAAGCCGGCCAGTCTGTGCGCGGCGGCGGAGTCCGGTCAGGTGGTACTGGCCGCGTTGCCCTTCGGGGCGGGAGTAGACGTGGCACGGAACCTGCACGCAGCCCTGGAGGGCAAGGTGCTGCTCGACTGCTCCAACCCGGTCGGGCCGGGCTTCCGGCTGCTGACGGAAGGAGGCCCCTCAGCCGCGCAGCAACTTGCCGCGGCGGCACCGGGAGCCCACGTGGTCAAGGCTTTCAACCTCTGCCACGAGGACGTGTGGCGCATGCGGCCGCCCCTCTTCGACGGGCGACCGCTGGCCGTGCCGATCTGCGGGGACGACGAGACGGCCGTCGCGCGTGTACGCGAGTTGGTGCAGGACGTGGGCTGCAAACCCTTTGCTGGAGGCGGTCTCGAACGGGCAGGACTCCTGGAAGCAACCGCCGCGCTGTTCATCGCCCTGTGGGTAGGCGAAGGGGCGGATGCGCAAGCAATCGCGCCTCCGCTGGCATACGCGGCCGGACCGAGCCACCAGGAAACGGAAGGCGGCACGAGGGCTTTCCGTTAGGGGTTCTTAGTGGGCGATCTTGCTCGGGTCGCTGACGGAGCGGCGTGTGAGGACCCAATGTCCGAAGCCGTTCTCCTACGCGGGCTGGATTGCTACTTTTGAAGTGCTCGTTCTTCGTCGCGAACGGCATCTCGGCCCCGATGCCGGCGGTTCGGCAGAATTCCCGTTCATCGGTCCAGGACACGGGCACCAGCAGCCCGGCCAGGTAGTCCAGCGCCCGATCGTGGGGCTCCGCCCTGCCACAACGATGCGCGATGCGGGCATGGGACCTTGGCTATCCCCTCGCACCACGATTGGACTTACTCAACCGTCAGCCCATCGGTACACAGATACACCTACGGGCCCTGTACCACATCCGTCACGCAGATGCGGTTGGAGGGTTAGGCTGACCGGATGACAGCTGATCGCACGGCAGCCAGGCACCGCCGCATCCTCGCCCTGGCCGGCGCGGCCGGGATCGCCCTTGCCGGGAGCGCCTGTTCCTCGTCCGGGAGTTCCGGCGGGGCGGCCTCGGGCGGTGAGAGGCTGTCCTACGGCCGGGTCGCCTCGACGGCGAAACAGCTGACGGGTACGTCGGCCTGCCCGTTCGGCCTCGACCCGGCGGCGGCGCTGAAGGCGGCCGGTGCCGGACGGACCGTCACCCCGGCGGCGTCCGGCGGCCACCCCGCGGCTCAGGGGACCGTCGACCCGGGCCGCCCGGCTGAGGCCTGGCCCAGCGGGAAGCCCACGCCGCCGTTTGGGCTCCCCTCCAACCCCGCCGTCCCGCCGCACGCGTCCGTCGTCTGCAACTTCACGGCTTCGCAAGCCCCGCTGGAGATCGACCTCGTGGCCACGTCCATGGGCGGGGTGGCGGTGAACCTGGCGCTGCCGCAGATCGCCCGCCTCGGCGCCCTCCGCTCCGACGAGGTGATGGCGTTCTCCAAGGACAAGCCCGGGATCGGCCAGACCAGGGTCACCCCGGGCCGGGGCACGGTCGCCGTCGCACGGGTGGCGATGGTGGGCAAGGGCGACCTGGCGCTCGTGGTCTCCCAGGGATGGCCCGTCACCAAGGCGGACCCGGCCCTGGCCGGCGAGTCGCTCAGGAAGGTCGCCGAGACACTCGCGGCCCAGCTGCGACCGTAGGCGGCGCCGGCAGGCACCCGCCGCGCACTGCTCGCCGCCCGACGGGAGCGCGTCGGCGCGGTACCCGGGAGGGCCAAACCGGAGGTCGCCAGGGCCCGCGTCCAGGGCTGCCACGGAGCCTGGGGTGGCTCCGAACAAGGGGACTCGCCAGACAGCTCACGGGACGGAGCCTCCAGCCAGGGCTCGGGTGGTGACGTGGCGCCGAGTTCCCCGAGCCGCACGTGAGCGGCTACACCGACCAGCAGGCGCTGGACCCCGTCCGGACGGAGCTGCCCGACCTGCTCGGCCAGCGTTCAGCCGTTCTTCCGCTCCAAAGGAGCCAGCAGCCCGGCCAGGTAGTCCAGCCGCCGATCGCAGGGCTCCGACGTGCCCAAGCGATGCGCGATGCTGGCATGGAACCCACATCCGTCACGCAGATCCGGTTGCAGTACTGGGCACGCCGGAGCGTCACGATCCGCATGCCGCCCGGCGCGGACCCTTCCCACGTGGGGCGCACCACGGTTATCCGGAGCTCTTCCAGACCCACGCGTGGGAGGGCCGCAGTTTCCGGTAACTGTGGGCGTTCATAGCCCAGTCGCCGCCGACGCGCCCGAGAACGCATCCCGGGCCCCTCACAGTCCGTGGCGCGGTGGACCGCGCGGCACTAATACGCGAAGGCCGGGGGCTTGTGGTCTCCCGGCCCTCGCGTGTCTCGGTTGCTACTTGAGCACGCCCGCACCCGCCGTCGTCGCCAGCGACGCCGGCAGGTTGGCCGCCGAGGTCTCCAGGCCCGTTGTGAGGGTCGGGGTCCAGTTGACCGTGGTCTTCAGGTCCTTGGACGAGGCGGCGTTGTAGGCGGCGACGAGGTCGGTCACCGTGCCGTTGACGAGGTTGCCGGAGCCCTTGACCGCGCCGGTGCGGTCACCGCTGAGGACCTTGGCGGTCTTCGCGCCGGACGGCAGCTTCCAGTAGTTGTTCTCCGCGACGACCTGAGCCTTGGCGCGGGAGTTGATGCTGTACTGCGGCGTGTACCCGTTGAGGACCGTGACGTCGTAGTAGTTGTTGTAGATATGGATCTGGCCGATGCGGGACAGCGGGGCACGCTGCATGAACACGGCCGCGGGTGCCCTTGCCCCGGCCGACGACACCGAGGCCGTGCTCCGACTCCTCACTGACGACGAACTCGACCAGCATCCCGATCCCGGCGCCGGGCTGCAGCCCTCTTTGTAAACGACATTCAGGTGGGGGGACCGAGGGAGTCCCCCTCAACCCCGCGTTGCTGCGCCTTGAGGCGGCGGCAGCCGAGTTTCTGCCGGTGCGGCCGGTCACCGGGCCGGTTCCGGAGTGGCGCATTCTCGACGCGCGGGTCCTGCTGTTCCTGGCCCTTCGCCGAGCCGAGAACAGCAGGACCCCTGACACGTACAAGGTGGCGACCTGGGCGAGGGAGCTGCAGCCGCGCGCCGTCGAGATCGACATCCTGCCGGACGTCTCCCCACCATGCTCTGCCGCACGCCGCACCCGCCGAACCGGGGTGCCACCTCACCGATTTCCTCAGCGGCTGAGCCTCACCCCACCTTCTCGATCAGCGCCCGGCGGATCAGGAACTTGCCGGGCTCCCGTACCTGTTCGAAGGCCGCGTTGTTCAGCAGCGCGCAGCTGCCGGAAACCGAAGTGACCTGCACCGTCGTGGACTTGTTGTTGTCCAGGTTGGTGACCTTCAGCTTCGTACCCGCCGGGAACTGGTTGCTGGACGCGGCCGGTGCGCCACCCTCGCCCGAGAGCGTGACGGTGGAGCCGTTGCACACCTGCTGCCCGGAGGCCGCAGCGCCGGCGCCGTCGTTGCCCGCGGTGGCGGTCGGCGAAGGCTGAGCGGTAGCGGTCTGCTGGGCGGCGCCGCCGGCCTGCTGCCCGCTCTGCGCCGGCTGCTTCGCCCGGGAGTCCTGAGCCGACTCCCCGACAACACATCCGGACGCCTTCTGCTGCACCTTGATCTGGGCGATGACCGCCTCGCGGTTGGCGATCCGCGCCGCCGACTGGGTGTCGGGCGCCGCCCGTTGACCGTCGATGAACTTCTGGTTGTTGCCGAGAGCCGTGGCGAGCCCCTGGCAGATGGCCGAATCCGCGGCCGACAGGGTCCGGGGACTCTGCGCGGCGTTCGAGGTGGTCGCCATGACGAAGGCTCCGCCGCCGGCCACCGCCGCCGCGCTGACCAGCAGCGCCAGCTTCTTCTTCGTACTGACAGTTCTCCTACGCGACATGCGCGCCTCCTGAGAGGTGGGGGAGCGTACGCCGCTATGTACGAGATGCCGAACAAGGTTACTCAGCGGTTTCTGGAGTAACCGAAGTAACTTAGGTCACATGCGAGTTAGGCCTCATCACCGGGACAGTGCGTCGCGCACGGCCTCGTCGGTGCGCGCCACCACCGCTGTGCTGTCGTCCGCCGTGATGACCGGCCGCTGGATCAGTTTCGGGTGCCCGGCGAGAGCCTTGATCCACCGCTCACGCGAACCGGCGTTCCGTGCCCACTTCTTGTGCCCGAGCTCCTTGGCGACGGCCTCCTGGGTGCGTGTGATGTCCCACGGTTCGAGCCCGAGCCGGTCGAGTACGTCCTTGGTCTCGCCCTCGCTCGGCACGTCCTCCAGATGGCGGTGGACCCTGATCGTTTCCACCGCGGACTCCTACGGGCCTTCTACCTCTCCTCACTGGCCAGCCTCAGAACCTGCCAGCGTGGGTGTTGGAGAAGGGTCGGCAGCTACGGGGCCCAGATCGCCCGCCAGACGGCGCCCGCCGGACACCAGGTGGCCGAAGCCGCGAGCAGGTCGCCACCGGCTGGAACGTGTAAGACATGCTGGTCGTGCCGGGTGACATCGACGGCGACAGCAAGGGCGATGTCCTCGGCCGCCTCCCGAACGGTGACCTGTACCTGTACACCTCAACGGGCAACGCCGGCACCGCGGACCTTCACCGCCCGGGGAAGGTCGGCAGCGGCTGGAACATCTACAAGAACATGATCTGAGCCCCACGGCCGCCCGACGGCCAGTCCGCGATGAGCAACGAAGCGGGCCCGCCCACCGGCACCAGCCGACGGGGCAGGCCCGCCTCTGGTACGCAGCCGTGGCCCGCACGGCCAGCCGTCAGCGCCCCTCCGGCCCCAGCAGGTGGCAGCCGATGACCGGGGCGTCCGGCGCCGGTGAGGTCGCCCGGCACGACGATGTCCATTACCGGCAGAGATCACCGCGCGCGCAGTCCCTGCCGCAGCGGGCCCTCCACACCGCCACACACCCTGCCCGGCGAGCAGCTCAAGCCCCTCCCCCGCCCACACGTGACGCTCGCCGCCTGCCGGTGACCCTTCATCCGACTACGGCGCTCAGCGCGCGGCCGAGCCTGAAATACCCTGACCCGGCCGCACAGTTCGGCGAGTACTCATGGCGAAGGTAGTCTCGCCGCACTCGGCCTGAGGCCTGCACCTGCACCGGGATGCCTGGTGGGTGGCTCTGCTGGCCGCGTTCATGGCTTTCATGCTCTGGGCATGGCTGGCCGCCGTCGTCTCCGGGCTGCTGGCGCACGGGGCTTTCGCCCCGGTGACCTGGACCCAGACCTCGGCCGCCGTCACCCGCTTGCTCGCGCACCCCGGCGATCCCGCGGCCGCGTTCGGCAGCAACTCGGGTGTGGGCGGCCCCATTTCCTTCTACGGCCTCATCGCCGCCCAGGCCATCACCTGCGCGTGGGCGGCGCGCACCGGGTGGACCCGCTGGACGCGGTGGCGTGATGAAGGCAGCGACGGACTGGCCACCGCACGCCAGCTCCAGGAAGCCATGGGAGAAGCCAATGCCCTGTCCCGCCTGCCCACCCTGCGGCCCAGCCTCGCCGCACCAGCCGCCCAGGGCGCAGCCGGGCCGGTTCACCTCAACAAGAGCTCACCCGTACAGAAGGACCTCATCGGTCCCACGGTGCGTGATGTCGCGGTGTTCGCCGGGACCGCCGTTCCCAGTGGCGTGGAGCTCTATGTCCCCTTCGAGGAGACCGTCCTGCTCATCGCCCCGCCCAGCGAAGGAAAGACAAGCCAGCTGATCATCCCGTGGATTCTGGACTTTCCCGGCCCTGTCCTTGCCACCTCGTCCAAGGTCGACGTGCTGTACGCCGCGGCCAAGGCCCGAAAGGCCCGGGGTCCGGTCCTGGCCCTGGACCCGACAGGGCTGTCGGGCTGCCCACCCAGGTGCAGTGGTCGTTGTGTGACGGGTGCGAGGACTTCACCATCGCGCGCAAACGGGCGGAGACCCTGGCCAGCACCACCAAGAGCGAGGAGGGGACGAAGAACGGCGGGTACTTCGTTTTGAACGCCCAAATGCTGATCACCTGCTGGCTCCACGCCGCAGCGCTCGAGAAGCGTCCCGCCCTGGACATCATGCGCTGGGCCACCTTCCCCAGCGAGCGTGAGGCCGTCACCATCCTCGCCAGGCACGGGCGCCACGAACTCTCGCGGGCTCTGTCCGCCCAGCACTCGACCGCGCCCGAGGAGCGCAGCGCGTCCTGGCGCACGGCCGAGCAGTCGTTCCTCGCCATGTATGACTCCAACGTCGCCCAGATCTTCGGGGGTTCCGCCGGCGACGACGGCAACCTCAGCATCGAGGAATGGATCACCAAGGGCGGGACCGTGTTCTTGATCGGCGAAGAGGAGGAGGGGTCGGCGCTCGCGCCGATTATGGCCGCGTTCTCCCGGGCGATCGACTCCACGATCTGCCGGGCCCAACAGCACGCCGCCGGGGCGAGGAACAGAGGGGACTACGATCCGGGTCGGACGCGTAGCGAGGGGCTCACGCCGAGCCGGACGACTATGCGATCGGCCGCTCGCACGGTGGCCTGAGCACGAAGATCCATCTCGCCGTTGATACCTCCTCCCACGCCCTGGCCACCGCCGTCACCACCGGACAACGGGGAGACGCTCCGCCCTTTACCACGGTTATGAACCGCATTCGGGCGCCCCGCACCGGCGGAGGCCCGTCCGCGCGCCCGACCCTTCCACCTAATGAATCACCGGTATTGGCCTTAGACCACACAGCGCAGCCGGGAGCGCGAGGGGAAGGCGTCCTAGTGACCTGAGTCAGAGATTCGTCGTTGGTCGGGCATGAGTCGTCCGGGTCCGAAGATTCCGCCGTTGTCGGTCACTGATGCCCAGCGGGCG
>NZ_JBFAAD010000064.1:0-21692 GCF_040639555.1 Streptomyces sp. NPDC023838 | reverse complement strand
ACCGCCGGACCGCGGCCGCGCCCCGCTTCCGGGACTTCGCGGACTTGGCGCCGGACTTGCCGGAGCACTTGCCGGGGACTTGGCGGGCGCTTGCCGGGACTTGTCCGAGGCCGCCTACCGGCAAGCCCTCGGCAAGTGCCCGGCAAGTCCGGCGCCACGCCCCTCGTGCTGCCCTACGGCGCCGAACCGTCGCCCGGGGCCGGGACCGCCCAGCCTGCCCGGCGCAGTGCGTCTGACGGCCGCTCGCGGCCTCCAGGGGGCGCGGAGGCCCCGCCGACGCGCACCCCGGGATGCCGCCCGGTCGATCCCCCGAGGCGCCGCCACCGCCCACCCCTTCCCTTCCTTTTCCTGACTGGGTGGGGCGTGACGGTGCTGAGGGGGATATCAGACCTCCCTCCACCTCAAAACCCGGCCCTGAGCAGCGCGTTCCCGAGGCACCGGGCTGGGGAGGCGTACCAGTTGTTGGACCACTTGTTGGACCAGTTGCTGCACCAGTTGTTGGACCAGATATGGGGCGCCCCGGCCCGGTCGGCGCGGCCGCCCCGGCCATCACGGCGCTGAGCTCAGCCGCGGGCCGGCCACCACCACGGCCTGGACGCCGCCGTCCCCAACTCCCGCCCCCGCCCACCCGGCTGGAGGGGGCGTTGGAGGAGGCCCACCGCCGCCCGCCACGCGTCCGCCAGCGGTCCGCCGGGAGCCCGCCAGCGCCCGCCGGGCCGGGTGAGCCCCGGCGGGCTTCCGGCGGGCGCGTGGCGGGCCTGTTTCGTGTGCACGGGTGTGCCCGTGCACGTGTGCACGCATTACGCGCGAGGCACCGCGCCAGGACCCGTTACCGCAGGTGGGACCGACCGACGGCTTTCCGGGGGTCGGTCACGCTGGTTCCTCCGAACGCAGGCCCGGTGACGGTCCATCACCGGCATCCGACCCCCAGAGGCGCCATACGCCCCTATGAGCGCCGATCTCCACCCCGGACAACCAGAGAGACCCGGGCGGCATGAAGGAGCGGGAGAGGGGCGCTCAGGGGCTCAGGATGCGTCTGCCTGCTCGGGGTCGGGCTCGCTGGCCGGTGCGGGGATGTCGATCCCGAGCGTGGCGACTTGCTCGTCGGTGAGGGTGAGGGCCGGGATGGGGGCGTTGCCCGTGTAGTCGATGGCCTGCCAGGGCCAGGTGACGCCCTGGCAGAACTGTTCGGGCCAGGCGCGTTCGCTGCGGGAGCCGCGCCAGGGCACCCAGTCCATGAGCCTGAGTTCGGCTGCTCCCATTTCGGTGGCGGGGGAGAGACCGAATCCGAATTCGGGCCAGCGCAGCCACAGGGAACTGCCGATCGGCCGGAGATCGCGGCGTTTTGCCCCGGGGACGGCATGCGGGGAATGCGCCTCGATCAGCATGGCCGCGCCGTTGGACGCGACGCGCAGCATTTCCAGCGCGGACATCAACGTCCGTGCGGTTTCCTCTTCGTTCGGGTTTCCGAGCGCGAGTTTGTACAGCGGACCGATGGTGATGAGGTCCGGGCGGGCCTGCTCGACACGGCGGGCCAGCCACGAGCGGTCGGCGGGGTTGGTCAGATCCAGCCCGCCGGGCCGGAATTCGAGAGTCAGGGCTTCGCTGGAGGGGCGGGCGCCTTCCTGCCGGGCGGCGGCCGCCATGCTGCGAATCCAGGGCCGGGCCTGATCCTCGCTGTTCTCGACGTCCACGAGCATCACGCGTACCGGGCGGATTTTCGCGTTCTTGAACGGGTGGAGGCCGGACAGGGCGCGCATGGCCATCTGCCGCAGCCACAGGGATTTCCCGCCGCCTTCGCCGCCGGTGACCATCAGCCGGTCCCAGCGGGCCAGCACGCCGGGGATCACCCACTCGGGGACGTCGTCGGCCTGGTCCAGGAACTCGTCCAGGTGCAGCAGCGGTTCGTCCCGCACCGCCAGGCCCCGGTCCCGGGCCGCCTGCATATCCGCCACCGCGCGTTCCGCGATCTCCTGCGGGTCGCCGCTGGCGTTGTAGCCGGACTGCACCGCGCGGGTGCCGGCCTCGATGACGCCGCGCAGCAGCGCGTGCCCGCGCAACTGGGTGGCGTACCAGCTGGCGTTCGCGGCCGTGGGCACCGCCTGGACCAGGGTGTGCAGGTAGGCCGCGCCGCCGATACGGGCCAGGTGCCCGGCCCGGTTCAGCTCCGCACCGACCGTGATCGGGTCGCACGGCTCGCCGCGCACCGCCATCGAGCACACGGTGTCGAACACGATGCCGTGCGCGGGCAGGTAGAAATCCGCGGCCGTCAGGATCTCAACGACCTGGACGATGGCTTCGGCCGAGAGCAGCATCGAGCCGAGGACCGCCTGCTCCGCCTCCAGGTCCTGCGGGAGCGCGCGGGTCACGTCATCGCTCATAGCCCCGACATCCTCCCCGCCAGCCGAGCCCGCAGCGCTGCGACCTGTTCGGGCGTCGCGGGAGGCCGGTCGCCGTAGACCGCGCTCGCACCCGACTGCGCCGGGATCGATGCCTGGCGTTGTCGGTAGACGTGGCAGTGGCGCGCCAGGTCCAGCCAGCCCTTCGCGGGCATCTCTGCCGCGCGGGCCGCCAGCCACTCCACCGACTCGCCCCTGGCGAGCTGCTCGGCTGCGTCCGTCCGCAGACGCTTGCGCAGCCGCGACACGAGCCGCTGACCGGCGGCCGCCTCGTACGCGGCAACGACCACATCAGCCGCCGCCGTTTCGGGCGGAGCCGTCTCTCTCTCTCGCTTGTGGGACGGCTGTGACGACGGTGCCGCGAACGCGCCAGCGGGGACAGAGAAGAGAGAGTTCAAATCCTTACAACTATTGGTGCTCGATTTGAACACCCGTGAGAGATCGATTTGAACACCCGTGACGGGTGTTTCTTTCGACGGGTGCTCGATTTGAACACCCGCTGACCTGGGCTTTTTCTGCGGGTGCTCAGATCGAGCACCCGTGGCGCGGGCGGGCTTCTGCGGGTGCTCGATCTGAGCACCCGTGGCTTCAACCCGGCAGATGTCATCCACGCTGTGTCCTCCGGGGCAGCCCGGTTCGTGGCCGCCAGCCAGGTCATAGACAGGGGGGCGGCGGTCCGCCCGCAGGTGGCTCACGAGCTTCGGGTCACCCGGCACCAGGGCCCCGCCGGCCTTGAGGCGGCGCAGGTGCTTCAACACCGTGGACTCGCCCATCAGGCACTCACCCGCCAGCGTGTCCGCCGAGGCGTAGCAGCCGCGCATATCGCCGTTGGTGTGGTTCGCTACCCGCAGCAGAACCACCAGCTCGCCGGTGTTCTGGCACTGCTTGATGCCGACCTTGTCCACCCACGTCTGCGCCTGGTAGCTCACCTAGCCACCCCCGCCAGCCGGGCGCCGCTTGTGCACTTCCGCACACGCCCCTGGTCCTGTGGTGCAGTGCTAGCGATTCGTCGTACGCTCAAGGAGCGCACCTCCATCCAAAGCTCAGGTGCTTTGGCCGGCACCGGGCTCCACCCCGGACCGACCCTCTCCAGGCCCCGCTTCGGCGGGGCCTGTTGTGTTGTGCGGCCCCCATGCTCGTACACGAGAGGCCCCCAACGCACACAGATGCCACCCGTGGCAAGTCTCTACTTGCTGGTCTGCCACAGGCCGGGCCGGTACACGTCTTCCCATGCGCAGACGGGGCCAGCGGCGCCGTGAAATGCCGTGTAGAGAACCAGGACAGGCGCCGTGATGAGTGCAGGGTCGGGGTAACCGAAGTGGGTCAGCTCGGCAACGGTCGCGAAACGGGCGCTACGCCGCTCCGGCGAGCGGTCGAGTGCGTGTCCGGTGCGCCGTTCGTACTCCGCCCACCAACCGCCGTCGTAGCCAGTGGGGCCCTGAGCCATGAGCTCCGGCAGAACCTCTAGGGCTTCGATTCGGAAGACACTGCGTTGTACGACGGTCACCGTGTTGGCGCGGATGGTGACCCGTTCGCGCACAACCACTTCGTCATGCAGCTCGACTTCGAGGAGCTCGGCAATGATCGGGTCGGCGATGCTGCGCCGTGCGGCCCTGTGTTTGGCGTCACCGGTGTCTACTGGGTCACTGCCGCCGCGCTCCATCCGGTCGAGCTTGGCGGAGCCGGTCACAACAACGGCAGGCCGGGCCGCAACAACCGTGCCGATTCCGGGCCGGGCGTACGTGTACCCGTCCGCCTTGAGCAGGCGGAACGCCCGGTTGGCTGTCGTCCGATCAACGTCGTATTCGGCGGCAACGTCCGTCAGCGACGGCATGGTGTCGCCGGGTTGCAAGTGCCCGTCGTCGATCTTCTCTCGGTACTCCTGCGCAATCTGAGCTGCGCTAACGCGCCTGGTCACGGGGTCCCCTCTCCTGTTGTGCCACTAGTGACCACCATAAGGCCACTAGTGGCGAATTTACGCAACCCCCTGTTTCGTTCCCACTAGTGGCGTGCATAATGCCACTAGTGGCGTCTAGTGGGCGCCATGCAAGACGGCCCCGGCCGGTGCTTCACCACCGGTCGGGGCCTGAGATCCACCTCCTCTGACCATGACTAGGCAGTGCAGGGAGGCGATCCTGCATGGATCGTATCGATCACGTGGGTCCGGCGGCTGCGGCCGATCCGGCCTTGGAGCTGGTGCTCGCGACGCGGCAGAGCGCGTACCTCCAGATCCGCGCCTCGATGGCGCAGCACCTCGGGACGACCGAGTTCACGGTTCTGTACTTCACGTTCGAGCGGGACGAGCTCGGGGGTGCGCGATGAACGCCGTGACGAGCTCGCCGGAGTACCGGCAGGGGCAGTTGGCGGAGCAGCGCCACCAGACTGGGGACAGCGTCCTGGACGCGGTGACGCGGGATGCGTTGGGCCACGGTGTGGTCTACGCGCCGGGTGCCTACGTCTACGACCTGGCCGCCGCGTTCCCCGCCGCGTCCGCCGGCCTGGGTGGGCCGTGGCCGAGCGAGGGTCTGGTGGAGGCGTCGGGCCGTACGTACCTGACCGAGCCCGCCACGGCGGTCCAGGTGCAGGCGCGGCTCCTGGCGGTGCTCGCCGGGCCGGGCCTCGCGGGCCGCGAGGTCACCGTTGTGCGCTGCACCCTCACCCCGGCTTCGGGGATCGGGGGTGCGGTGTGAGCGCGGTGGATGAGGCGCGGGCGCAGGCGCAGGCCGCCGCGCAGACGGAGGCGGCGCGCATCGAGGCCGCGATGCAGATGGCGGCGGCGCGGGCGGCGGCGCACGAGGCGCTGGTGTCGGCGAACGAGGCGGCGGCCGCGCTGGCCGCGACGTGGCAGCGGGCGGGGGTGGCCCGGTGAGGGACATCGAGGCCGAGGCGCGTACGGCGGACGGGTTCCTCACCGACCAGCTGATGCGGTGCCTGGACGACCTGGCGGAGACGGTCGGCGCGGACGACACGTTCGTGGCGGTCGTACAGGAGGGGCTGATGTCCGACACGTGCGGCTGCCACACCTACCCGCCGCCCGGACACACCTACCCCGCTCCGACGACCGGCGAGGGGGAGTGATCGCGGTGTTCGGACGCAAGCGGCGTGCCGACCGGCGGCGCACTCAGCAGTTGATCGAGGACGTGATCGGGATGATCGGCCCGGTCGGGGACGGGGCCGACGAGCCTCCGGCCTTCGAGACGGTCGTGTTCATGGGGCTGGTAGAGGCGGACGACGCCGACGAGTACCCGCCGCGCGGGCACGGCTACCCGAAGGGCGGCGGCCGGTGAGCCCCCGCCGGGTGCCCCCGCGCGCCCCGAGGAACACGGCAGAGGTGCCGGTGACCGGACAGCTCGGCATGTTCGGGTCCGAGGAGCCGTGGGCACCGACCGCCAACTGCTCGTGCTGGCCGCCGAAACTGCGCGCCTGCCACCACTGCCGGGCGTGTGACGCCTGCCGGGAGTGCGGCCGGTGCGTGGGTGCGGGGTGTGCGTGCTCGTGCGCGGACTGACGGGCCTGTGTCATCCCCAGCCCGACGGCTGGGGGTGGCGCAGGACCGGACAGCCCGGCCCCGCACAACGCACAGGGAGGACACCCTGATGACCCGTATCGACTGGCAGCGGATCGCCACGGACGTCGAGTACTGGGAGAAGGTCGCCGCACCGCGCGCGGAGGAGGGTGCCGCCGACGGTGAGCGCGTGGCGGCCGATCCGGCCTACAGCGACTACACCCGCGCGTGCGCGGGCCGCGCCGCCGAGATCGCCCGGGAGAACGCGGCGGAGTACCGGGCCATCGCCGCCACGCTGCGCGCCGGTGAGATCCCCGACGGCTACCGCTTCGACGACGAGGGCTGACTGATGGCGTACGGGCAGTTCCGTATCGCGCTGGTGGACCGCGCGTTCGCTGCGGCTGAGCGTCTGTCCCGCGTCGCGCGCCTGGCGGTGCGCCTGGCGTCGCGGACCCGGCTGGGGCCGGGCGACGTGTACGCGGCCCTGGCGACCGCGAAGTTCATGGCGGCGCACGAGCTGATCGAGCGGGCCGCCGACCAGGCGGCCGCGTCCGGCGACCCGGACACCGAACTGATCCAGATCCGGACCCCGCTGTGGTTCGGCGCGATGACGATCCACGAGGAGACCGAGGCATGAGCACCCCCTACAACTGGGCTGATGACCCGACGTTCACCACGGCGCCGCCGCGTCCGGTGACCCCGCCCCGCCAGGCGCCCGACCCGGGGCCGGCTCCTCGGCCCTCGCGGCCGGCGCCGCCGCGCGCCTCCCGCGCGGCGAGTGCGGGCACGGCGGCCGGGGCCGCGGCCGGTGCGTTCGTCGGCGGTCTGGGTTCCTCGTTCGTGCCGCCGGTGAACGTCACCGTGAACCGTAACGGCGGCGGCAACGGCGGCGGCGGGCGCGGCGGCGGTCGCGGTGGGGCGGCGGCCGGTGGTGCCGCCGACCGTCACCAGGGCGACCGGATGATCTACGCGATCGAGCGGATCGAGATCCGCTCGGACAAGGACATCCTCGCGCTGGCCAAGGCGATCAACTACTTGGGTCGCGAGCTCCACCTCATCCTCGGGATGAGGGCGGAGGAGGTCCAGGGCGTCCTGTCGACGTACAAGGGCCAGTGGTTCACGTTCGGTGCCTCCAGCCGTATCCGCGCCCGGCTGGTGGCCGCGCACCTGAAGGTCAGCGCGGAGGCGGCGCGGGCGCTGGGGGTCGGCGCGCTGAAGTTCGCGTTCGCCTTTGACCGGCATTTCGTGCGGCCGGAGCGGGAGGCGCGTCAGCGCCGGACCACCAAGACCACCCGTCCGACGTTCACGATCGGGGAGGAGTGATGGCGCCCCGCAGGAAGGCCGCGTCCGCGGCCGCCGCGCCCGTGGCGGGCAGCGAGGTGGTGCCGGTGACGGTCGGCAAGGGCGGGTTCGTCGGGCAGCTGGTCGGCTACACCGTCGGCAAGATCCTGCCGTACACCGCTCCCTGGATCGGCGCGGCGTCGCTGCCGCCGCTGGCCGGGTTCGCCACCAACACCATGTGGGGCGGGGCGCCGTTGTCGGCCGGACTGGCGTCGGCCGGGCTCGCGGTCGGCGGCGCGGCCCTGACCGCCGTGGCGTGGAAGGCCACCCCCGGCGGGAGCGCGTACGCGCGGTTCCGCCGGATCCAGGCGACCACGTCGGTGGCGGCCGGGATGGGCTGGCTGACGTGCGCGACGTCGGCCGGGCCGTTCGGGCATCCGATGGTGGACCTGTGGGCGTTGGCCGGCGGCCTGTTCGCCGCGTCCGCGAACGTGCGCCAGCTGATGCGCAACGGCGCGAGCGGCGACGTCGCAGAGGAGAACGGCGGCGGCCTGGGCGCGCTCGCAGAAGCGATCGGCTGGGAAAAGGTCCAGGTCAAGGGTGCGAAGGGGTCGGGGAAGGGCACGGTGTCGGCGGACGTCCAGGTGACGCCCGGCGGGACGATCGCGGCGGTGCAGGGCACCACCGCGCAGGTCGCGGCCGCGCTTCAAGTGCCGCCGTCCGGGGTGGTCGTCACCCCGGATACGGAGAACGCGGCGCGCGGCACGATCTCGCTCCGGGTGGCCGACCTGCTCAAGGACGGTGTCGAGTTCGCGATGCCGGACGCTCTGGGCATGCTGCCCACCCACCCCATCCCGGTCGGCCTCTACGCCGACGGGGAGGTGTGGTGCCTCGACCCGTTCAGCGCCGCGATCCTCCAGCACGTCCTGGTGATGGGCGTGACCGGCGCGGGCAAGAGCGAGTTCCTGCGCGCCCTGGTCACGCACCTGGCCACCCGCCGGAAGATGACCGTCTTCCTCGTTGACCTGGCCAAGGGGAAGCAGACGGTCGGGCACATCGCGGACGGCATCGACTGGCTGATCCAGGACGCCAAGGAAGCCAAGCGGATGCTGCGCGCGCTCCCGGCCGCCATCAAGGCCCGAGGCGACGTCCTCGCGGCGGAGGGCCTGGACCAGTGGACCCCCGCTTCCCGTCTCAACGCGATGCTGGTGTGGATCGAGGAAGCGGCCGACGTGGCCGATTTCGCGGAGCTGGACGAGATCGCCCGCAAGGCCCGCAGCGTGGGCATCTGGCTGGGCATCAGCCTCCAGCGCGCCACCTGGACCAACGTCTCCACCGACGTGCGGGCCAACCTCCAGGGCTCGGTGTGTTTCGGTGTGGACGACGCGGGCGACGCGGGATTTTGCCTGCCGGACCGCGTGGTCGCCGCGGGCGCCGTTCCGGAGTGGGGCAGCGACCGGCCGGGCTACGCGTTCGCCACCGGCATGGGCATTCCCGAGTCCCGCTGGACGACGGAGGCCCGCTCCGGGCTCACCGACCGGCAGGTTCTCGCGGACCTGGTGGCGGCCGCCGCCCCGTACCGGGACCCGCTGGACGAGACGACCGCGGCCGCGCTGGGGCAGGCGTACGCGCAGCGCGCCCACCGCGGCACCAACAAGACCACGCCCGGCATCGCGTCCCTGGCAGTCCAGGCCGCTCCGGTGCCCGTGGCCGCTCTCACGGCGGCCGCCGATGAACCCGACCCGTCCCGGGAGGACGACGAGATGAGCGAGCTGGACGCCGCCGCCGCGCAGGAGCTCCAGGACGCCTACGACGAGGTGATGGGCGCGATCCCCACCGACCCGGAGCCGGACGCGGACTACGCCTCGCTGCGCCTGGAGGACGACGTGCCCGAGGCCGACCCGGAGGGCGGGATGGAGTTCGAGGCTCCGGCCGACGTCTCCACGGAGAAGGCGCGGCACATCCTCTACAGCGAGCTCGACGGCTGGCTGGCGGCCGGGCGGCTGGAGTTCGAGCCCAACGACCTGATCCCCGCCACGGTGGCCGCTGCCCGCAAAAGGCCGTGGCTCCAGGGCGAGCTCAAAAAGCTGACCGAACTCGGGGTGCTGCGGCGGGACGGGCACGGCGAGTACACGATCCTCGCCTCCCCGCTCCAGCCCGCCTAGCCGTCACGGAATGTGACGGTATGACAGTCACGGGCGGCGCTGACATTCGACAGTCAGGGCCGCCCGGGGCCTATAGAGAAGTCACCGAACAGCGCCGCTGACAGGCCCTGACTGTCAGAAAACCCCGCACTGGCACCCCCGTCTGACACTTACTCACCGTGATGGAGAGGCACCGATGAACACCCAGCCCGACCCCGGCGCCGCCGCCCAGGCCGCCGCCCTCATCGCGGCCGTGGAAGCCGCTTACCAGCCCCCCGCCGCCGTGCCGACGTCGTACCGCGACGACACCCCCGTGCCCGTGGTCGGCAGCGCGCTGCCGGTCCCCCAGCCCGGCCGCCCGCCCATGTCCCAGCGCGCCACCGACGCGAGCGCGTTGATGCTCACGGCCAGCGTCGCGTCCGTGCCGATCGGCGGGACGGCCGCCGCGCTGCTGTGGGTGGTGGGCCACATCGACCCGGTGGCCGTGGCCGTGGTCGCCGCCGCGCCCGTCCCCGCCCTGCTCACCCTGGCCCGTGTCCTCAGCCGTACCCGGGAGGTAGTGGAGGCGGCCCCGGACACGCACCACCACCACTACACGGCGCCCGTCCGCCAGGAGCACCACCACACCACCGCGACCGCGCGGGGCGTCATCGCCCGCGCCTCCACCCGCACGTGACGCGGGGCCAGGAGCGCGAACTCCTGGCCCCGCCGGCCATGACCGCGCAGCGGTCCCGACCTACGACACGGAGGAATCCCGTGACGCAGCTTGAAACGTACCCGCCCCCACGCTCCGCTCCCGCGCTCAACGGACACCGCCGCGCCCCGTCGGCGCCGGGCGCACCGGCTTCCGTGCCGGATGTGCGGGTCGGTGCTCCGGGCACCCCCGGGACAGGAGAGGATGCCGGGATGAACCAGACGCTGACGGGTAACCAGCACCCGGCCACCCAGGGGGCCAAGGCCGGGGCCGCTCCGGAGACGAACGGGGCCGCTCCGGTGGCCACCCCGGCCGCTCCGGGTAGTCCCGAAGCGATTCCGCCCAGCCCCCGCAAGGGCGAGGCGGGGGCGGCCACGGCGGCTGGCTCTGCCGTGTCCAGGGCCGGGGCCGGTGGCCATCTGGCCCCGGCCGCCGTGGCCGCCCCTGAGCCGCCCGCAGAGACGCGTGAGGCGCGCTGGATCGGCCGGGCGCTGCTGGCCGTGGCGCTGGTCTGCATGCCCACCGTCGGCGCGATCGGGTTCGCCGCCTCCTACGCCACGCTGCGCCAGTTCGCCCGCGACGTCGGGTTCGGCGGCCTGGCCCCCTGGTTCCCGATCGGCATCGACGCGAGCATCGTCGGCCTGCTCGCCCTCGACCTGGTGATGGTCCGCGCGCGCCGTCCCATGCCGCTGCTGCGGTTCGCCGCCCATGCCATGACCGTGGTCACCGTCGTGTTCAACGCCTCGGACGGCCTGACCCCGGGCGACGACCAGAGCGTGTGGCAGGCCCTGGCCGACAAACCGCTGCACGCCGCGTCGCACGGGGTGATGCCGATCCTGTTCGTCCTCGGGGTGGAGGCGCTGCGGCACCTGCTCAAGAAGGCCGGCGCACTCAACACGGCCGACCGCATCCCGCTGCACCGCTGGACGCTGGCGCCCGTCAGCACCGGCCGCTTGTACCGCAGGATGCGTCTGGCCGGGGTGCGCTCCTACGCGCAGATGATCGAGCGGGAGCAGGCCCTGGAGGGCTACACGGTCTGGCTCAAGCAGCAGCACGGCGGGAGCCTCAAGGCGGCGAGCGAGATCGAGTTGCTGCCGTTGACGATGGCGCCGCGCGGGTTCAGTGTCGAGCAGGCGCTGGCGCTGCCGGAGCAGTGGGAGCGGGAGGCGGCGGAGCGCGAGGAGCAGAAGCGGGCGCGCCAGCGTCTGGAGGCGGAGCGCCAGCGCCAGGCCGCCCGCCGCGAGGCGGAGCAGGACAAGGAAGCCCGGATCGCGGCCATCGAGGATGCCGCGGACATCGAGGCCGCGCAGCACGGCGCTACCGCCCGCACGGCGACCGCGCAGTCCGAGGCGGCCACGGCCGCGCGCCTGGCGGAGCAGCGCCGCTTCCAGGCGGAGCGCGCCGCCACAGCGGAAGAAGAGGCGCTGCTGTCGGCGGAGGCCGCCGCCGCCCTGCGCCGGGCGGAGACGGACCAGGCCGCCGCCGCCGACGAGAAGTTGCGTACGGCGCGGAAACTGGCGGAGGCGGAGCGCCTGGAGGCGGAGACGCAGGAACTCGCCCGCCGGGCGGCGGAGGACCGGTTGCGGACACTGGAGGCGGAGACGCGGGCAGCGCAGCGGGAGGACGACGTGGCGCGGGCGCGTGCCCGCGCCGCCGCGCTCGAAGCCGCCGCGGAGGCCGCTGACGACTACGCCCGGCTCACCCCGCGCCAGCGCAACGCCCGCCGCGTCGCCCGCATGCTGCTCGCCGCGCACCCCGCCGACGTCGCTCCCGCCGACATCGACCCGGAGCGCGTCCCGCTCGCCGAGATCCAAGAGCGGTTGACGGTCGCGCGTACAACCGCCGGGGAGATCCGCCAGGAGGCACGCCAGCTCATCACCGACGGCTACACCATCGACCTGGCCACGCACGAGATGGCGGTCGAGCACGGCGCCGCCCGATAGCGTGCTCTTCGAGGAGGCCAACATGATGGATCGCCTGCCGCACGACCCCTATATGGACCTCGTCCACGCGCACTTTGCGGACCTGGGCATGGCCCCCACTGGTTTTCGCACCAGCGACGATGACGACGCATTGGATGCCGTTTTCCAGTTCCCCGACCACGCTGTGTGCGAGGACGAATGGCCCGATGGCGTCTACCTGAGCTGGAACAGCAGCGACGGGTGGGCACTCACGGACCGTGGCAGCAGCCGGACCGCATACCCGCTGGGCATCGACCCGTACAGCGCCCCGGATGTCGTGGCAGCCGTCACTCGCGCACGCCTCGCAGGGCGGCCTGACCTTGCCGTCACGAGGTCCGAGGACTGGGACCTGCGCGGAGCTATCGTCGACGCAGTCGACGCCTGGGGTTGATGGACTTCGCCACGATGGCGCATGGCAGAAGGGGCGGCACCCCACCAGGGGTGCCGCCCCTTCGCTGTCCCGTCACCTGTACGCGCCGTTCAGGCACGCGCGAGACCGGCCGCGCTCACACGTCCGGTCTCCAAGCTTTCTGCGGATCGTCCTGCGCACGGGTGCCTCTGTCGATCCCTCACATGGGTGACAGGCACGGCGGGTCATCGGCGGCGCCCGCCCCACCAGCGCCGCCGCGGTTCCTCGCTGCCGGTGTCTGCGGGTACCGCCGGGCCTGGCCGTCCCTGCTCCGGCACCACCGCGCCGCTGGTAGCCAGGCCCGTGCGTTCGGGGGCGGGCGTCAACGCGGCCAGCGCCCGCTGCAAGTCCTGGATGCGTTCGGCCCGGTCCTCCAGTTGCACGCGCAGGTGCTCGGCTTCCTTCTGCGCGAGCTGCCGTTCGAAGTCGGCCCGGGCCAGGGCCAGGTCGTGCTCGTGCCGCACGCGCTCCAGCTCGGCCCGCAGCGCCGCGACGTCGTCGCCCTGGTGCTGGCCGCCGTGCCCGACCACCCCGGCCGGGCTCGCGTCGGGGTCGGGGCCGGCGGGGGCGTTCAGCCGGAACCCGGCCGCCAGTAGATCCTCCACCGGGATCAGCCACCCGCGCTGCGGGTCCTGGACCGCGTTGGGCAGCGCGCCTTCCTCGCGGCGGCGGCGGATGGTGGTGCGGCTGACGCCACACGCGGCGGCGGCCTCCCGCTGGTTCAGCATCGGGCGAGTGGTGCTCATAACCCCGTATCCTCCCCCGCCCGCACCACCGCGCACAGCCCCGACCCGCGTTGGCGCTGGTACGCGCTGACCTGCCGTGGAGGGGCCTACAGGTGGGCCCGGCCGACCCATGGTGGGGGTCCTGGAGGGGCTTCTGGAGGGGCCGGGCAATCGACGTGCCAGCTCGGCTCGGAGCGGGCTTGCGGGGCTTGCCCCCGCCTGAGTCACCCTGCGGCGTCCTGTCCGGCGCTCTGCCCGGGACACAAGGGCTGAACACCTGCTCTGTATCCATCACACCGGCACGCGGCTCTTTCGCGTGCCCCGATCCCCTGGGGGGACCCATGTCCGTTACCGCCCTGCTCGTTGTGTCGTACGTCGTGCTGCTCGCGGCCGCCCTCGGTATCGGCTACGCCGTCCACCGGCGCCCGGCCCTGACCCAGCCGGTCACTGTCGCCCTCTCCACCGCCGTCGCCCTGAACGGGATAGTGATCGCCATCGTCAAGACGATGACGATGTGACCCGCCGTGCGGCTGGGCAAGCCTGGAGCGGCCAGGCTTGCCCACCCCGGGGCGCGCCGCTCCGGGGGTTGCACCCACAGGTGTCTGCACCGTTGGCTGCACAGGCGCACCCAGGGGTGCACCGGGGGTGTTGCCGAAGGTGTGAACCCCCCTTCCGCGTTCATGAGCGTTTCCCCTGGTCAACTCCAGTGGGCAAGCCGTTTCCGCAGGCTGACACCTCCTTGTCCGCGATAGCCGGACCAAGAGCTAGGCGTGGGCGGGGACCGGGGCGGACGTCGGTCTGCTTGCGCTCATGGCCCCCGACCACAGGCCCGACCACCGCAGGTCACACGCCCGTACAGGGGCCGGTACATGGCGAGTCATGCGTATCTGCGCCCAATGCCCCTGGCCTGGGGCGCGAGTTGGGTGGGGGAACTCCTGTGCCATCACCACGAGTGAGGGCTACATTGCAACTGGTGATCTATTTGCGGTGCCCGACCGCTGGTGCGGCGGGCCCGTGTGCGCCTGGTGGAGGGACATCGCACGGCATGACCGACGGGGAGATAGGCGGCGGCGCGGGCGGTCCGGGCGCGGACCCGTGGCACCAGCCGCTGCCCCCGGAGACGCCCGTACCGGACGGGACACCCCCGCCGGTCCCGGACACGGCCGACCCGCCGGTGAAGGCGGAGACCGGACCGGAGTGGTGGCGGGTACCGCCGCCGCAGGATCCGCCCGCCCCCGAGAACCCACCAGCGCCGGGGGAGGATCCGGCGTTCAAGGACGCCCCCGCCTGGGGCGAGCAGGAGGCCGGCCCCGGCCCGGCTGACGATGACGCGTGGCCGGTGGCGGTGCACGGCAGCGCGGGCCTGGAAGCCGCACACGAGATCGCCGTGACGATCGGGGAAGCGGTCGTCTCCCACCTGCCCAACGTGCCCGCAGCCGCCGAACAGCGGGGCCTGGATCTGCGCTGGCTGCACCTGAAGGTCAACGTCCCGGCCGTCCTGGTGGCGCTGGGGGTGACCTGGGGCGGCAGCAGCTTTTCGGACGCCGTGGCGCACACCGCCGCGACGGACGGCCCGCTGGGCCTGCTCGGCTGGGTACTGCTCCCCGCGCTGGCCATCGGATTCCTGATGGTGGCCCCGATCGGCGGGGTGTTCGGGCGGGTGGTCGTCGACGTCATACGCAACGTGCTCTACGGCGTGGGCGCACTGGTCTCCCGCGCCTGGTCCACCGCCTACACCGGCTATCTGCTGCGCCTGGCCGCCGCCATCGTCGGATGGGCCGTCGTTTTCGCTGTCGTGCGCGTGATCGGGCGCGCCGTAATCCGCTGGCTGACAGGAGTGTGAACCGATGAACACGACAGGTGCGGCGGCCGGAGGTATCGGCGCGGTCGCGCTCGGCCTGGTCGTCCTCTTCTACCAGATCGGCCGATGGCGCGGCGGGGACCCCACACCGCCGATCCATTTCGCGGCGGGGGTGGCGATCGCTGCGCTGCTGCTGCTCGGCGGGGGCGTCCTGGGCACCATGGGCGGCACTACGGCCGCGCTCGGGGACGGGATCGGTCGGTACGCGCTGGAGTCCGCAGCCGGGACCACCGCCGCCGCCGGTAGCGGCACCAAGCCGCCGCTGACCGGCGGGGAGAAAGTGGGCGTGGGCGGGGTGATCGCCGGGCTGTGCCTGCTCGCGCTCTACCTGGGGCTCATCAAGAGCGGCCGTCACGACCTGAAGTCTCCGGTCCTGCGGGGTGCGCTGGTCGGGGTGTGGCTCGGCGCCAGCGCGGGCCTGATCGGCATGGCGCTCGGCCTGATCCAGACCAGCGGGAACACGGTCGGCGACATGCTCGTCCGCAGCATCTGACCACGGGGGAACGAGACCATGGCGACCGGCACCAGCCGGAAAGACGGTGGGACCTTCGGCGCGGGGGTGCGGCATCTGCGGGCGGAGTGGGGCCGCTGGTGGCGGGCGGAAGACTTGACGGACACCCACATCGCGCACCGGGTGCTGAACGACCAGTACCGGCTGTGGCAGCGGATGATGCAGCGTCAGCGGGCGGAGGTCACCCAGAACATCGGCCTGCTCAAGCAGCAGCAGAAGCAGCAGACGTTCATGCAGATGCAGCGGATGCAGATGCAGAAGCGATCCGCCGGCCGCTACGGCGGCGGCTACTACGGCGGCGGGTACGGGGCTTCCCCGATGATCTCCTACCGGATGATGCAGTGGTCCCAGCTCCAGATGCGCATCGGCCAAGAGGAGTTCAAGCATCTCGACGTCACACCGTCGATGCTCCAGATCGGCTACGGCCAGGTCCGTGCCCGCCGCCACCGCACCGCCGCCCTCGTGCTGCCGCTGCTCCTGGCGGCCTGGCTCGGGACGTGGTGGCTGTCCGCGCTCGCGGGACTCACGCTCACCGCCCTGTCGGCCGCCGTGTTCACCGCGATGGCGTGGGCCAAGGGCCGCAACCCTCGTTGGCGGCGCCCACCGGTCCCGAAGCTGCTGTTCGTGCCGAACAGCGTTCCCGCGCATACGGAGCTGGCCGCACCGCCGGAGCCGGAGCCGTTCGCGATCCGGGAGGCCGGGCGCGACCCCCGCCAGGCGCGGGAGGCGGTGCGCCTGGCGCTGGCGAAGGAGCGGGTAGCCGTGGCTGAGGTCCGGGTCCCGCAGGAGACTGCGTACGGGTGGCGGGTCCCGCTGGTTCTCGCCTCCGGTACGGCCGAGCAACTGGTGGGCGTGCTGAAGGCGGTGGCGACGACGCTGCGGGTGGGTACGTCGCGGGTGATGGCGGCGCCCGCCGACCCGGAGGACGCGGCGCTGGTCGATCTGCGGATCCTCACGACGGACCCGTTCGCGCTCCCGCTGCCCTATCCGGAGCGGGCGCCCGGCTCGTGCTCGATCCGCGACCCGTTCAGCCTCGGCCTGTCCATCGAGGGCGAGACGACCCCGGTGGTCCTGGCCGGACAGCACGTGATCATCGTGGCCGATACCGGCGGCGGCAAGACGTCGATGGTGCAGGCGATTGCCGAGTACGTCACGGCCTGCCGGGACGCGGTCGTCGTCGACATCGACCCGATGAAGCGGGGGCTGAAGGCGCTCGCGCCGCTGGCCGTCAAGCGCGCCCGCACCCCCGAGGAGGCCGAAGTGCTTCTGGAGGAACTTCTGGCACGGGCCCGGTGGCGCATCGCCTCGATGCCGCCGACCCAGGACACCTGGCACCCCACCGCCGACGGACCGGCGATCCTGGTGTTCCTGGACGAGTACCCGGAGTTGAGCAAACGCGGTAAGCAGCTCGCCGTTCAGCTGCTGCGGACCGGCCGGGAGGCCTTGGTCACCGTGGTGATCATCAGTCAGGACGCGACGGAGGACGTGCTCGGCGACGCCATCGCGGGCGTGCCCGGTGTGCGCATCATGCTTCCGTGCCGCGCCGCGGACGTCCCCCTGGTGGTGGGCCGTGGGGACGCCGTCTCGCGCGGCTGGCTGCCCCACCTCCTGGTGCCGTCCCCTGACCCCAGCAACCCGGCAGACGCGGGGCGGTTCTACTGCATCACCCCCCGCCACCAACAGCCGGTCCTGCGCTACGTCTCCCCGCTCCCGCCGACCGAGGCCGACCGCCGCACCCAGGAGCGCCTGGCGAAGGGGCTGCCCCAACTCGAAGCGATGACGCCCCTGCCGGCCGCGTCGGCCCCGGCCGGGACCGCACCGGTCGTCCGCCTGCTCCTGGACGCGTTCGCCACACACGGTGACCCCGAGGCACTGACCATCGGGCAGCTCGCGGACCACCTGGCCGCCGCCGACCCGGCCGTGTGGGGGCAGTGGGACGGGAAGCCCAACCGCAATCTGTTGTTCGGCCGTGAGCTCAGGAAGCAGCTGAGGGCGGCCGGGCTCGACATCCCTACCGCCCGGCTGGACACCGACCCGAAGAGGCCGACCGTCTACCGCCTGGCGGATGTGCGAGGAGCCCTGTCGTGATGTGTCCGCCCCGTGGCAGGGTCGTGTCCGGATGCGTCGGTGCAGCGCCTCAGTGCGTCACCGGGGCCCCGCGCGATGTGTCGATGTGTCAGCGCCCCGACACATCCCACGCGTGCGCGACCTGCACTGACGTACCAGACACATCAATTCGATACCCCCGCCCCGGAGGGCCGGATGCCGCCGCAGAACGCAGGACAGCACGCGCGGGTCGCCGCCGATGCGGTGGAGCGACTGGTACGGGATGTGCGCACGGGCCGAGCGGCATGGGCGCACCCGCACACCGTCGGCCAGGGCGTGGACGACCTGGCCCGGATGTGCGACGCGCTGGCCACCGCCGTGCAGCAACTCGCCGCCGCGCTCGGCCAGACGGACCTCCGCCGCCCGCCCGGCCCGCCGCCCGCCGGCCCACTGCTCCTGTCCGGCCAGGCCCTGACCACCGCGGCGGGACAGCTCCGCCAGGCCCGCCGCACCCTGCACTGACCGTCACCACGAAGGGGAACACCACCGTGCGCCCGCACCCCGCCACCCACTGCCGAGTGAGGGCCTGATGCCGCTCACCGATGACCCGTGCAGCATGATCCAGGGCGCGGCCAAGCAGTTCTGCGAGTCCGGCCAGTCCGGCAGCGGGAAGGGCTCGACGTCCCAGATACCCGGCGACGACAACGACCCGCTCACCGCTCTGGCCCGCTCCATGGCCGACGCCGCCGACTGGACGGCCCGCGAGCTGGGCAAGGTGGTCGCCAACCGCAACGCCGTCGACATGACCAACTCCGGCTTCTTGAAGCAGTACGCGGTCGTGTTCGCCGCGTCCACCGTCCTGGTCCTGGTGCTGTGGCTCCTGGCCGTGGCCAAGCGCGCGATCCGCGGGGTGCCGATGACCACCGCCATAGGCGAGGCGGTCGGCCTGCTCTGGATGACCGTCCTGGCCGCCGCGTTCACCCCGCTCATCCTCTACACCGTGATCGGCGCCACCAGCGCCGTCACCGACGCCATGGTCGCCGCGTTCGGCGGCAGCACCCCGGGCGGCCTCTTCGACAGCCTGGGCGCCCGTCTGAAGAGCGGCAACACGCCTGGGGGGCCGCTCATCCTCGCGGCCGTCTCCCTGGCCACCGTGGGGCTGTGTGGCGCCCTGTGGCTGCTCCTGGTGCTGCGCGCGCTCGGCCTGTACGTCGGCGCGCTGCTCGGAGTCGTCGTCTACGCGGGCCTGGTCGACAAGAACCTGTGGGGCCACGTACGCCGGTGGGCCGGATTCATGATCGCGCTGATCCTGGTGGAACCGGTCGTCATCATCGTGCTCGGCATGGCGGCCGCCATGGAGGCCAGCGACAAGAAGGGCGCGGTCGTCTCCGGGCTCGGCGTCACCGTCATCGCCCTCGGAGTGGCCCTCTGGATCATCTGGAAGGCGCCCGGCATCGGAGACTCCGTCAGGGTCGCCCGCGCCACGGCCCGCACCGCAGGCGGCGCGGTGCGCCTGGTGACCGGTCCCGGCTCGGCCACCGCCGGTGTCCGAAGCGGCATCCAGACCCACGGCGGCCGGGGCGGCGACGCCCCGGGCCGCACCGCCAACGGGATACCGCGCCAGGCGAACCCGCTGTCCGGCGGCATCGGCGCCCACTCCCAGCGCAAGCCCAAGCCGCCGAAGAAGAAGGACGGGTAAGGACACCGCCGGGAGACTGTGCACCACGGCCACAGGGCCGCGACCAGGACGGCCAGGCCCCGCTCCCCCTCGGGTGGGCGGGGCCTGGTCATGCGCTCTGACCTGCGACGGCTCCCCGAGACCCGTCCCTCGCGGCAGAGAAGCGACGCCAACGCGCCTCCCGAGTACGCCAGTTGGCCGGGACTCACCCTTGCCCCTCATGTCGGGTCACCCCTACATTCAATGTGTCGGGTTAACCCGACAAGGGGTTGGGTTCCTCCCTGCCCCGCCTCCCAGAAAGGATCACCATGGCTACCGAGAACACGCCCACCGCCGGACTCCCGCAGTACGCCCACCACACCGGCCGCATCACCCTGACCCACACCGACACCGAGCCCGAGACCCGGCTCGGGGGCCGCAACGGGGCCACCACGTGGTGGGCCGACGGGACCACGTCCTATCTGTTGCATTTCCGGTCGGGCCAGGTGCACGGCTGGACCCTGGCGGACGAGACGGACACCGCGATCCAGGCACTCGACTCCCTGCGGGCCGGGGAGGAGATGGACGGTGACCGGCTGTGGGCCGCACTGAGGGACGTACGGCGCCTCCGCACCCGGCTGGAGGCACTGGAGGCCGAACTGGTCCTGTACGCCCGCGAGGAAGGCCCCCAGGGCGGCGCCCGCATGCCCCTGCGGGAGATCGGGGAAGTCACCCAGACCCACCACACCACCGTCGCCGAACGGGTCGATCGGATGCGCGCTGGCCAGCACGCCCCGTGGCGCAACTGGCTCGTCCAGCACACCGACCGGGAGACCCTGTACGGCGGGACCACGGCACCGGACCCGAAGGCGCCGACCTTGCGCGAGCAGATCGCAGAAGCACCCGGCGGCGCCTTCCTGGCCGAAGCCACCCCCACCGACCCCCGCGGCTACGTCATCACGGTCACCAACCACACCCCGGAGCCCGAGCAGATGCTGCGCATCGAACTCCCCGAGTGGGACGACTTCCGCGCGGCATCGGCCGGACACCGGCTGATCGAATACGGGTTCCAGGTCCTCCCGGCCGCGCACTTCGAGCCGGACCGGGCCGCCGGATGGAAGCCGAGGGCGGACGGCCTGACCTACACCGCGCCCGTCTACCGCCTCCCCGAGAAGGGCACCGGCAAGTGATCCGGGACGCCGCGACCTGCGACCGGCGCAACTGCCTGGCGTTCCTGTTCGAACCCGACGACTGCCCCGGTACGTTCGAGGACGTCGTCGCGCGGTCCGGCTGGACGTTCGGGCCCGAGGGCCACACCTGCCCGGCGTGCCAGGCCGGACGCGGCCCGGTCCTGGAACGAGGCGAGTGCGCGCAGTGCGGCGGCCGGGTCGGGGTCCGGCACGGCAAGGAACGCTGCATGGCATGTGGACAGCTGACCCCCGAGAACGGCCCCGAGTGGGACGAGCCGCCCGAGCTGGACGGAGACCCGCTCCCCTGATCCCGGAAGGATGCCCGACGTGGACAGCAATGCAGACGTGTACCGCGAGATGAGCACCGACTACCTGAAGCAGCGGATCAGCAGCTACGGAGCCGTAACCGCTGACCTCTCCGCCCGAGGGTGGGACCCGAAGTTGGCGGACACCGGACACGACGAGATCAACCTCATGATCTCGGAACTCGAACGGCGCGGCGAACTCTCCTGACGCACCACCTCCGGCCCCTGCACTGTCCCCCAGTGCAGGGGCCGACCCGTGTCTCTGCACCTAGGCCTTCGTGAGTGGTCGTCAGGCTGTCGCCCGGGGGCCGGGCTGGATCTCGTGCGCTTATCCCCCGCGCAATCTCCTGCACAACCCCTTGAGCTATCCCCTGACCTCACCTCCCGGCCGCCTCGCGAACGTTGCTGGTCACCACGGGTTTTGGCGTGGTACGGGAGCCAGACATCCCCTCCAGAGCCCCTCGCCCGCCCCAGACAAGAAAAAAGGGGGAGGAATGGGGGCGGGGGCGAGCGGCGCTGGAGGGGATCGGGGCGCCGGCCTTCGGGTTGCGCGTCGGCGGGGGCCTCCGCGCTGCGCCCGCCGTGCGGCGGACCGCGCCGAACTCCCGTATCTGGTACACAACCTGGTACACGATCCGGTACGGCATCTGGTACAGAATCTGGTACACCACGTTTCTGATGAGCGGCGAGGATTCGCAGTTCAGGGCCCGTGGTGGGGCTTGGTGGGAGGTCAGGCATCCCCTTCTGCCCGGATCCCTGCGCCCAAATGATGAAGAGTGGGTGGGGGGCTTGGTCTGCGGGTGCGGCGGGGATGGGCCGTGGGTGTGTCGGGTTGCGCGCCGGGCGGGGCCTTCGCGCTGCGCCCGCTGTTCGCGGGCGTCCGGCGGGTGTGAGCGGTCGTCAGGCGCCCGCAGGGGCGGGGCCCCTGGCCCGGGCGCGGGGCGTTCACAGGGCCGCACAGCCGCTTGGTGGGTCCGGGGACGCGGTGTGGTGGTCACCCGCAC
>NZ_JBFAAD010000063.1:0-22805 GCF_040639555.1 Streptomyces sp. NPDC023838 | reverse complement strand
TACCGGCACGGCTTGTACGAACGCTCCAGGAAACCGGGGCTGTACGACCAGCCGTCACCGATCCACGAGGACTGCGAATTGCGCGCGGAGGTCTCACCATCGATGGACTGGGAGTTGTACGACAGCGCCACCGACGGGCTGCCACCGCCCAAAGCAGGCGGGGTGGCGACCGGGTAGCTGTAGGTGAACGCCCCGGATGCAGACTGCGCCCAGGACCCCGACGCGGACAGCGAGGTCGCCGTGTAGTCGCCCTGCGAACCCCCGGTGCCAGCCACTGTCGCGACCGCCACCGACATCGGCGCCACCGCGGGGCCGACGATCCCGGACGCCTTCGGCCTGATGGTGCTCACCCGGTTGCCGGCCGGCAGAGTCACCGCTGCGGTGAGCTTCTGCGCCGTGGTGTCGTTGGTGGCGGCCAGCGGTGTCTGGACCTGGCAGGCCGACACCCGGGGGGTGGTCAGGGCACAGCCCGGCATCGTGACCAGATGCAGCCGTGAGCCCCAACCACCGCCATACGCCTGGGCGATCGCACTGTAGTCGAGCGCGACCTGGACCTGACCCGGGTCGTTCCTTCCGTCCGAGCGCGCCAGGCCGACCAGCAGACCGTCGACGTTCGCGGCCTGCGCGGCGCGCCTGTCGGCCGTTTTCACAGTGACCGAGGACGGCGGCGCCGTGGACTCCGCCGGTGCCTTGTTCTTCAACCCCTTGAGTGCCCCGTGGGCGGCGATCGCCCCCACCCACACCGGGGAAGCCCCCGCCCGCCTGGGCGACACCGACGCACTGACACCGGACCCGCGTGACCGGCTCACGTCCCCATTCGACGTCGGCTCCGCCGTTCCGCCCGCCGGGGCCAGGTCCACCGAATCGGTGCTGGCAGCAGGCCACTTCGGGGCCTGCGGGGTATGGGCACGCAGGGCATGGGCGCCGTTGGGGACACCCGCGCGAGGAGCTCCCTTGGCGGCGGTGACGGGATACCCGTCCACCACAGGCTGGGCAGGCAGCTTGCCGACCGCCCACACCTCACCGCCGTAGTGATAGCCCCCCACTCCTTCGGCAGCTGCCAGCGGAACGACGAGCGACAGCGCGGCCAGCACGGCTGTCGCCGTGGTGGCGCGACGTGCCGCGCGACGCGTCCGTAACCCTGAAAAAGGGCGTGCTGAAGAACGCACTCTCAAAGTCCCCACCCCAAGTGCGTGACCGTAAAGGCCCCCGTTATAGGCAGAGCTGTAGTCCAGCCCCGCGAGAATCACCGAACCGTATTGCTACACACGTACGATTCGCAATAGCCTGCCTCGGCAGCGCGACCGGGGCAACTCCCGGCACTTTCCTTTCCCTTTACTCCGTCACCACGTGAAACGCACGGAGAATCGGAGGCTTCACGCCACAGGGAAGCAAATCAGCCATAACGCGGCTCACGGATCGCGTTCGGCGAACAGGTCGTCCGAACAGGGACTTCTTCGCAAAAATCCATGGGGGGTAACACGACATGCGCAGGCATCATCGTCCGACACCGACGCTCCGGAGACTTGGGCAACATTTGACGCTCTTGTCGGCGTCACTCGGCCTGGCCATCTCGCTTTCCGGCCAGGCAATGGCCGACATCACGCCATCGGAAGATCCGACTCAGCCCACCTCGGGCAACCCAATCCTTGAAGCACTGAAGAAGGCGACGGCCGACGGGAAGCCTGTTCCCATTGAGAACCAGACAACCCAATTGAGCCAGGCTCTGGCCAATCCCGACGGGACAGTGACGGCAACGACGAATCTGAAGCCGGTTCGGGTGGAGAAGGACGGAGCCTGGAAGGCTCTCGATGCCACCCTCAGGAGAAATAGCGACGGGACATACAGTCCTGCGGCCACGCCCGGCGGCGTCGCCCTCTCCGGGGGTGGCACGGGTCCGCTGGCCACGTTGTCCGATGGCAGCGGTCACCGCCTCGCCATCTCCTTCCCCCACCAACTACCCTCTCCGACGGTCAACGGCAACACCGCGCTGTACGCAGGGGTGCTCCCCGGTGTAGACCTGCAGGCCTCTGTCGGCGACCAGGGTGAGTTCAGCGAAGTCCTGATCGTCCACGACGCGACCGCTGCGACAAATCCCGAGCTCAAGAAGTTGCGCCTGGCCACCAGTACCGACGGATTGGCGCTCAGTACAGATGCGGCAGGCCGCTTCGCCGCCAAGGCATCCGACGGAAGCCTCGTCTACACCAGTGCCGCGCCACTGATGTGGGACTCCTCCACCAGCCGGCAGCCGTCGTCGCCGAAGTCCCTGACCCGCACAGCGGTTGCCCGCCGCAGTGGTGCGGCCGCCGACGATCCCACCGGGACATCCTCGGCCACCGGCCCCGGCACCGGCGCCAAAGTCCAGCAGGTCGGCATGACCGCTGAGGCCGGTGCCCTCACCCTCACTCCCGACGCGAACCTGCTCACCGGATCCGCGACCACCTACCCGGTCTACATCGACCCCACGTTCAGCAGCCCGCTCACCGGGCAGACCGGCCACTTCACCGTGGCCCAGGAGGGCTGCCCCAGCCCCGGCAACCCCAACCCTGCCTACGACAAGGAACAGGACAACGGCCAGGGGGTCGGCTACCAGCACTACTCCTCCCGCTGCTACGGCATGCAGGAGGCGTACTACGAGATCAACACCCGCAACCTCTACAAGAGCATGGTGATCTCCAAGTCCACCCTGACGCTGGCGGAAACCTACGGCGCGGACGCGGGCTGCGACAACACCTGGCCGGTCACTCTCAAGGAGACCGAGTCCATCAGCGACAGCACCTCGTGGGACAACAAGCCCAAGGTGGTAACCACGATCAAAACGCAGGACGTCAAGAGCGCCTGGCCCGACTGCGGAACGCGGTATCTCAGTTTCGACGTCACCAGCCGCATCAAGACCGTTGCCGCCGCGGAGAAGCCGACCTGGACGTTCGGGCTGTACGGCGACAGCGACAAGTCGTCGACCAACTACGGCTACATGCGGTTCAGCGCCAACCCCTACATCACCACGGTCTTCGACCTCCACCCGGCTGTCGACTACCCCAGCACCACGCCGGACTCGATGAACCCGGACGGAGCCGCGTGCAATAACGGAACGCCCGGCTGGATCGGTACGACCACGCTCACCGGCGGCAACAGCAACATCACGCTCAATGCCAAGGTCGCCACGTACATGAGCGGCGTCAATCTCAAAGCCGTCTTCAATGTCTGGGACAACCGCAAGGACAACGGCAAGGGCGTCGGCAGTACGGTGTCCACGCCCAGCAGCCCTTATGTGGCCTCCGGCACGACCGTGCACACGAACATCGGCACCGAGGTGACGGACGGGCACGCCTACGGGTGGGAGGTCCATGCCACCGACGGCACCCTCGACAGCCCGCTGCTGACGTCGTGCCACTTCAACGTCGACCTCACCCCGCCCACCCCCGCGGCCTTCGGTGACTCGGCCGCCTACCCGCCGCTCGGCAGCGACCGCACCCCCACCGCGCACGCCGGCGACACCGGCATCACCATCCCGGTCACCAGCACCGACCCCACCCCCACCGGTTGCGAACTCGGACCGTGCGTCAAGAGCGGTATCCGGCGCTTCGAGTACTCCCTCGACACCCCCATCCCGCAAACCGGGGCGAAGACCGTGTCCGCCACCCCGGACAGCAGCGGCACCGCAAAGGTGAACATCCCGGTCAACCTCACCGCGCAGCAGTGGGGCACCCACACCCTGTACGTACAGGCCGTGGACGGCGCCGGGAACGCCCGCCCTGCCGGCTACCGCTTCTACGCCCCTTGGAACCCCGCGACCAAGGTCACCGCGGGTGACGCGACCGGAGACGGCATCCCCGACCTGATCACGCCCGACAAGAGCGGCAGCCTGCTCCTCGTCCCGGGCAACACCGACCCGGCGGCGACACCCGTGACGGCGTCCACCGCATCCCGGAGCCCCGACGGCACCAGTTGGAACAACTACCTCGTCACCCACCGCGGCAGCCTCAGCCAGTCCGGAGTGGACGACCTCTTCGCGTACAACAAGAGCACCCACAACCTGTACGCCTACACAAACGACGCCTCCAGCAACGGCGCACCGGGCCACTTCACCAACTCCAGCGGTGTCATCCCCATCACCGACAAGCCCGACTGCAACACGGCGTCCACTTGTACGGAATACGCCCCCAGCTGGTCCTCCGTCACCCAGCTCCTCGCCCCGGGCAGCTTCGACAACACCGGCGGCCTCGCCGATCTGATCACCGTCGAGAACAACAAGCTCTGGTACTACCCCGGCACCACCACCGGCGGGCTGCACCTCGGCAAGGGCATGCTCCTGGGCACCGGCGACTGGTCACACACCACCCTCATCGCCCCCGGGGCCGTCGGCGGCACCCCGACCCTGTGGGCCCGTGACGACGCTTCCGGCGTCCTCTACTCGTACCCCCTGCGGTTCGACGGCAACGGCATCCCCGCCACCCTGGCAGCACCGGCCGGCCACGCCCTCGTCTCCGGAGTGACCACCTCCGGCGGGGGGACCCTGTGCATGGATGTCGACCACGGCTCCTCCACCAACGGCACCAAGATCCAGGTCTGGGGCTGCAGCGGCAGCGCTCCCCAGCAATGGGCCCTGGGCATCGACAACACCGTGCGCAATTACGGCAAGTGCCTGGACGCCAGGGGGGGCGGCGCCGCCAACTGGACTCCCATCCAGCTCTACACCTGCAACGGATCAGGTGCCCAGCAATGGAAGCCCGGCCCGGGCGGTTCCCTCGTCAACCCGGCCTCCGGACGCTGCCTGGCCGACCCGTCGTCCAGCACGACGCCCGGCACCCAGCTCATCCTCGCGGACTGCGAGGCCCTCGCCGACCAGGTCTGGTCCGGCAACGCCGCCAATCCCCTGCCCGCCCAGGCGACGCTCCTGGCGCCGTACCTCGACAAGTCCACCTACCCCCTGGTCAGCTCCCCGGGAGACGTCAACAGCCAGAGTGGGACCCCCGACACCAACCCCGACCTGTACGCCACCACCAACCGTGACGAAATCACCGAATACACCGGCAAGCCCGCGTCCGACGGCATCGCGCAGTTCAACACGGCGGTCACCCTCGGATACCTGCACAAGCGCAGCGGCGCCGACGCCGAGGGCGACCTCAACGGCGACGGCATCCCCGACCTGACCGCCATCGACAAGGACGGGCAGCTGCGCGTCTACCCCGGCACAGGCGACGGAGGCCAGGCCAGCGGTCCCCATCTGGGCGGCGGATGGGCGGGAGGCGACATCAGCCACCGCGGCGACTGGACGGGCGACGGCTATGAAGACCTCGTCGCGCACCTGCCCGGCGACGCATCCCACCTGTGGCTCTACCGCGGCACCGGATTCGACGGATTCACCGCCCGCTACGCGCTGAACCGGCCTGCCGGATCCCCTTCGGCCGACTGGTCCAAGACCGCCCAGGTCATCACCGCCGGTGACCTGACCATGGACGCCCAGCCGGACCTCCTCGCCGTTGAGGACGGCGCCCTTTACCTCTTCCCGGGCACCTCCGACGGCCAACTCGGCGCACCCGTGAGGATCGGCACCGCGGGCTGGAACGACATGGAACTCCTCGCGCCCGGCGACGTGAACAGCGACGGCCTGGGCGACCTCTGGGCCCGCCGCAAGTCCACCGGCGACATCTATCAGTACCTCAACGACCCTCTCAGTCCCGGCACACCCCTCGGCACCGGCAACAACGCCCAGGACATCGGCTCCGGAGTAACCACCTCCGGATACCCGTCCATCACAGCCACCGGAGACGGCAACCAGGACGGCCACCCCGACCTCTGGACCACCGTCACCTCCGACGACCACCTCCACTTCTTCGCCGGAACCGGCAGCAACAGCACCGGATTCGCCCCCAGCACCGACGTCAGCGGAGCAGGCTGGACCACCACCATCAAACAGATCGCCTAGCCTCGCCGCGGGCCCGACCGCCACGCACCAGCCGACCACACCGGCCCGCTCCTTCGGAGGGAGCGGGCCGGTGTGGTCGAGGGGGCGCAGGTGTTGAGCCGGGTTCGTCGGCAGAGATCTCATCCGCCAGGAACTCAACCACCTGCGGCGTCGACTACTGGGAACGGGCGCGGCAGTGGCCGCTCTCGTACCGAGTGGATCCTGGAGAGTTTCGATGCGTTCTCGCGTGTGGTGGCCTACGACGGCCGTGGTGCTCGGCCTCCTCGCGGCGGGCTGCGGCGACGGGGACGGGGGCAAGGCCAGCGACAAGGACGCCGCCGCCGGGGCCTCCGTCTCCGGCTCCGGGTACCCCGTCGGCGTCACCGACTGCATGGGCGCCAAGACCACCTTCGCCGCCGCCCCGAAGAAGATCGTCACCAGCAACGCGGCGGGACTTGAGCTGCTGCTCCGGCTCGGTGCCGGGGACAAGGTCGTCGGCACCGGCTTCCCGCCCGGCAAGGGCACCCTGCCCGCCCCGCTGGACGCGCAGGCGCAGCAGGTGAAGGTGCTGGGCAAGACCGTCATACCCAAGGAGAAGCTCCTCGGGTCCGGTGCCGATCTGTACATCGACACCTTCGCCTCCATGGGTGGTATGGGTGGCGGTGGTATGGGCGACGCGCCCACCGACGCCGAGTTCAAGGCCGCCGGGATCAAGCACATCTATCTCAAGTCCACCGCCTGCGCCTCCGGGCGCAAGAGCCCGGTGACCGATCTGTCCGCCGTCGAGGACGACATCACCTCCCTCGGCGCCGTCACCGGCACGTCCGCCAAGGCGAAGGAGCTCGTCTCGGGGATGAAGAAGACCGTCGACGGCGTCCGGGCCGCCGTCGGCGCCACCGCCCCCGCCTCCCGGCCCACGTACTTCTTCTTCGACTACGACGCCGGCACCAAGCAGCCCTCCGTCGTCTGCAACCGCCAGGTCGCCCACGCGGTGATCACCCTCGCGGGCGCCCGCAACGCCTTCGCCGACTGCGACGGCGACTTCAAGCAGGTCGGCTGGGAGGACGTCATCGCCAAGAACCCGGACTGGATCCAGCTCGGCGTACGCGACCGGGGCAGCGAGGCGGCCAACACGGCGGCGTTCGACGAGGCGCAAAAGTGGCTGGAGGACAACCCGGCCACCAAGGGCCTGAAGGCCGTCAAGGAAGGCCACTTCGTACGGATCGGCTCCGAGCGGACCACCATCGCGGGCGTCGCCAACGCCGACACCGTCCGGGAGATCGCCAAGACGCTCCACCCCGGCAAGGTCGGCTGAGCCCCGTGGCGTCCGTACTGTCGTCGCCCCGCGAGAACACCTCCGCGGACTCCCGCACCCACGCCCTCTCCGCCCCCGCCCTCGCCACCCTCCTCGCCCTCGCCCTCCTGGCCGCCCTCACCGCCGCCGTGTCCTTCGGCTCGACCTCCATCCCGCCCGGCGAGGTGTGGGGCGTGGTGTGGCGCAGGCTGTCGGGGGACGCGCCCCGGCCGGGCACCGACGACCTGATCGTGTGGCAGCTGCGGGTGCCGCGCGCGCTGCTGGCCGCGTTCGTCGGCGCCGGGCTCGGTGTGGTCGGTACGGCGGTCCAGGCGCTGGTACGCAATCCGCTCGCCGACCCGTATCTGCTCGGCATCTCCAACGGCGCCTCGCTCGGGGCCGTCGCCGCCATCGTGCTGGGCGCCGGGGCGGGCGGCGCGCTCGGGCTCGGGCTGTCCGGCGCCGCCTTCGCGGGGGCGCTGGCCACCTTCGCGCTGGTGTGGACCGTGGCCCGGCGCGGCGGCGGGTTCGCGCCGCTCAGGCTCGTCCTGGCCGGGGTCGCCATCGGGCAGTTCCTGTCCGGCTTCACCAGCTACCTCGTGCTCCAGGCCGGGGACGAGCAGCAGACGCACAGCGTGCTGTTCTGGCTGATGGGCAGCCTGAGCGGGGCGAGCTGGCCGCTGCTGGCCGTGCCCGCGATCGCCGTGCCCGCCGCGCTGCTCGTGCTCCAGGCCCGCGCCCGGGGCCTGAACGCGCTGCTGATGGGCGACGAGACGGCGGCCGGGCTCGGCATCGACGTCGTACGGCTGCGCAGGGAGCTGTTCCTGGTCACCAGCGTGCTCACCGGGGTCCTGGTGGCCGTCTCGGGGGCCATCGCGTTCGTCGGGCTGATGGTCCCGCACGTGTGCCGGCTGCTCGTCGGCGGCGACCACCGCAGGCTGCTGCCGCTGTCGGCGCTGCTCGGCGCGCTGCTCCTGGTGGTCGTGGACACCGTGTGCCGTACGGCCATGGACGCGCAGGAGCTCCCCGTCGGCGTCGTCACGTCACTGATCGGCGCTCCGGCGCTGCTGTATCTGCTGGACCGGCGGCTGGGGAGCGGGAGTTGAGCACGACTACGGGCACGGGTGCGGGCACGGATACGGATACCGGCAGGGAGCCGCAGTTGAGGATCGATGTCGAGGATCTGCACGTCGCCTACGGGGGCCGTACCGTCGTCTCCGGCGCGCATCTCCTCGCCGCCGAGGGCGAGATCACCGGCCTGGTCGGGCCGAACGGCAGCGGCAAGTCGACACTGCTGCGGACCGTCTACCGGCATCTGAAGCCGGCGGCCGGGCGGGTGCTGCTGTCCGGGACCGATCTGCGCGAGCTGAGCCCCGTCCAGGCGGCGCGGCACATCGCCGCGCTGCCGCAGGAGCGCGGCGGGGACTTCGAGCTGAGCGTGCGCGAGGTCGTCGCGATGGGCCGCACCCCGTACAAGCGGGCGTTCGCCGCCGAGGACGCCACCGACGCGGACCTCGTGGCGCGCGCCCTGGCCGACGTCGGCATGGACGGCCACGCGGGCCGCCGCTTCACCGAGCTGTCCGGCGGCGAGCGCCAGCGCGTCCTGCTGGCGCGGGCCTTCGCCCAGCAGCCGGACGTCCTGGTGCTGGACGAGCCGACCAACCACCTCGACGTACGCCATCAGGTCGAGCTCCTCGCGCTGCTGCGGGCCCAGGGACGTACCACCCTCGTCTCGCTCCACGACCTCAACGCCGCCGCCTCCGTGTGCGACCGGCTGCACGTCCTGCACGCGGGGCGCGTCGTCGCCTCCGGGGCGCCGCGCGAGGTGCTCACGCCCGCGCTGATGGCCGAGGTGTTCGGGGTGCGCGCGGCCGTGGTGGACCATCCGCTGACCGGCGATCCGCTGATCGCCTTCGACCACCGGGCCCCGGCGGACACGGTCGCGGACGTGGACGCGGACGCGAACGCGGACGCGGTCACGCAGGTGACGGTATGAGCAGCGCACCCGACGCCCGGGACCGCTGGTCCCTCGTCGCCGTCGCCGGCCTGCTCTCCTTCGTCGCGATGCTCGACATGAACATCGTGAACGTGGCCCTTGCCGACATCGCCGGCAGCCTCGCCGTATCGGACGCCACCGCCCAGTGGGCCGTCCTCGGCTATCAACTCCCGGTCGTTGCCCTGCTGTTGCCCGTCGGGCGGTGGCTGGACCGGGTCGGCGCGCGGCCCGCGCTGCTGGCGGCGACCAGCGGGTTCGCGGTGTGCGGCGCGCTCGCCGCGCTCGCGCCGTGGGCGGCCTGGCTGATCGCCGCCCGGGTCGGGCAGGGGGCGTGCGGGGCGGTGCTGTTCGTCCTGATGCCCGTGCTCGCGATGCGGTCGGTACGGCCCGAGCTGCGCGGCCGGGCGATGAGCGTGCCCGCGACACTGGGCCCGCTCGGCGCCGTGACCGGGCCCGCGCTCGGCGGGCTGCTCCTGGACCAGCTGGGCTGGCGGGCGGTGTTCCTCGTCAAGCTCCCCGTCTGCGTACTGGCGCTGGCCGTCGCGTACCGGGCGATGCCGAAGGACGGGCGGCTGCACCGGCCCGACCGGCGCTCGGCGGCCGACGCGCTGCTGGTCGGTACGGGGGTCACCGTCCTGCTGCTGACGCTGACGCTGGCCGCCTCGCGGGGCTCGTGGTGGCTGCTGGCGGCGCCCGCCGCCGTACCGCCCCTGTGGTGGTGGCTGCGCGGGCCCGGCGGGCGCCCGGTGACGGGCGCGCTGCGGGCCTCGGGGCTGTACCGGGCGCACGGCGCGGTCCTGGCCCTCGCGGCCGGATTCGCCGCCATGCACTACGTGGTCGCCCTGCACCTCCAGCGCGACGACGGCTTCAGCGCCACCTCCACCGGGCTGACCGTGGTCGCCTTCCCGCTCGGCATGGGCCTTGCCGGACCGCTCGGCGGACGCCTCGCCGACAAGTACGGCGCCCGGCCCGTCGCGACCGCGGGCGCCGTACTGACCGCCGCCGGTCTGCTCCTGCTCGTCCCGCTCGGCGACGCCTGGTCCGCGCCGGACGTGGCCTGGCGCCTCGCGCTCGCGGGCCTGGGCATGGGCCTGAACGGCGGCCCCACCCAGGCGCTGGTGATGGGCGCGGCCTCGCCCGAGCGGGCCGCCACAGTCGGCTCGGCCGTGCAGCTGGCCCGCAGCCTCGGCTTCACGCTCGGCCCGGCGCTGGCCACGGCGGCGTGGGGCGTGGGCGGGGTTGGCGACAGCGACGGTGTACGGGCCGGGCTCGCGCTCGCCGCCGTCGCCGCGTGTCTCGCCGTGCCGCTGCTGGCCGTGCCCGTCCGGCTCCCCCTGAAGGCGAAGAGCACCGATCCGGTGCCCGCCACCCACCCCTGACCGCCCCCCTGACCGCCCACCCCTCACTCTGGAGTTGCCCCCATGTGCGGAATCACCGGCTGGGTCTCCTTCCGCGACGCCCCCGACACCCACAGCCGAACCGACCTCGCCCGCCGTACCCCCGTCATCGAGGCCATGACCGCCGCCCTCACCCCGCGCGGCCCCGACGCGGGCGGCGTCTGGCTCGACGGGCACGCCGCGATCGGCCACCGGCGCCTGGCCGTCATCGACCCGGTGGGCGGCGTCCAGCCGATGCCCGACCGGCCCGACGCCCCCACCGCCGTCCTCTCCTACAGCGGCGAGGTCTACAACCACCACCAACTGCGTACGCAACTACGGCAGTTGGGGCACACCTTCCACACCCGCAGCGACACCGAGGTGGTGCTGCGCGCCTACGCCCAGTGGGGCACCTCCCTCGCCGACCACCTCGACGGCATGTTCGCCTTCGCCGTGTGGGACGCGCGCGAGCAGCGGCTGCTCCTCGTCCGCGACCGGCTCGGCGTCAAACCCCTGTTCTGGGCGGCCGTCGACGGCGGCCTGGCCTTCGCCTCCGAGCCCAAGGCGCTCTTCTGCCATCCGGAGATACGCCCCCGGGTGGACGCCGACGGCCTGCGCGAGGCGTACAGCCTGCTCTTCAACACCGGCCCCACGGTGTGGTCGGGGGTACGGGAGGTCGAGCCGGGCGCCCTGCTCGTCCTCGACCGGGACGGCATCCGCGAGCGCCGCTACTGGCAGCTGGAGGCAGGGGTGCACGGCGACGACCGGGACACGGCCGTCGACCGCGTCCACCACCTGGTGAGCCGGGCCGCGCGCACCCAGCTGGAAGCCGACGTCCCGCTGTGCAGCCTGCTGTCGGGCGGCATCGACTCCACCGTCCTGACCGCGCTGCTCGCCGACGAACTGCGGCTGCGCGAGGGCCCGGACGCCCGTATCCGCTCGTACGCCGTCGACTACAGCGACCAGGCCGAGCGCTTCACCGGCGATGTGCTGCGCACCGGCCACGACACCCCGTACGCCGTCGAGGCGGGCGCCCACATCGGCACCGACCACAGCACGGTCGTCCTCGACCCGGGCGCCCTGCTCGACCCCGAGCACCGCAGGGCGGTCGTGGTGGCCCGCGACTCGCCGATCGGCGTCGGTGACATGGACACCTCGCTGTATCTGCTCTTCGGGGAGATACGCCGCCACTCCACGGTCGCGCTGTCCGGGGAGGCGGCCGACGAGGTGTTCGGCGGCTACCCCTGGTTCCACAACCCCAAGGCGCTCGCCGCCGACACCTTCCCCTGGCTCCTGGTCACCGGCGACGAGGCGGCGATGCCGCTCAACCCCGAACTCGGCCTGGACATCGGGGAGTTCCGCGACGACACATACCGCGCCGCGCTGGCCGCCGTACCGCACGCGGAGGGCGAGAGCCCCGCCGAGCACCGCCAGCGCGAGATGCAGCACCTGTCGCTGACCCGCTGGCTGCGCCAGCTCCTGCACCGCAAGGACCGGCTCAGCATGGCGCAGGGCCTGGAGGTGCGGGTGCCGTACTGCGACCACCGGCTCGTCGAGTACGCCTTCGCCACCCCGTGGGCGCTGAAGAGCTTCGACGGCCGCGAGAAGAGCCTGCTGCGCGCGGCGGGGGCTGGCCTCGCGCCCGAGTCGGTGCTGTGGCGGCCCAAGAACCACTATCCGGCCACCCACCACCCCGACTACAACCGTGGCCTGCAGAACATGGCCCGTGACGCGCTGGGCGCGTGCGGCGGCCGGGTCCGCGACCTCGCCGACGAGAACCTGATCAAACCCTGCCTCGACACCCCGGCCGACCAGCTCCCGTGGGGCCACCGGCTCCGCCTCGAACGTGTCGTCGACCTCGCCCTGTGGCTGGAGCACCACCAGCCCGAACTCGCCCTCTGAGGAGCGCTTTTCATGACCGTCCAGGAACCGCTGCCGACCGCCGGTGCCGAGGCGCCCGTCCCGCTCATGGGCTGCCCGTACAAGCGCGATCCGTACCCGCTGTACGAGCGGATGCGCGAGGAGGGACCGGTCCACCGCGTGCTGTTCCCCAGCGGGGTGACCGCCTGGCTCGTCACCGGGTACGAGGCCGCCCACGCGGCGCTGAACGACGAGCGGCTGGGCAAGAGCCACGACCGGGGCAACGACCGCTGGCGGGAGCGCGCCTCGATCATGCCCGAGCCGCAGCACTCCCAGCTCCAGGTCCATCTGCTGCACCAGGACCCGCCGAGGCACACCCGGATGCGGCGCTTCGTGACGGAGGCGTTCACGCCGCGCCGCGTCGACGCGCTGCGGCCGCGCTTCCAGGAGCTGGCCGACGCGCTCGTGGACGCCCTGCCGGACCCCGGTCCCGCCGATCTCGTATCGGGCTTCGCCGCCCTCTTCCCCTTCCAGGTGCTGGCGGAGACCATCGGCCTTCCCGCGCCGCTGGCGGCCCGCTTCGACCGCGACTGGGGCAAGGTGGTCCAGCCGGTCGGCCCCACCGACCCGGGGCGCCCGGTGTACGAGGCGCGGCTGCACGGGCTGCAGAGTTACATAGCCGAGGTCGTCGCCCACAAGCGCGCACACCCGGACGACGACCTGCTCAGCCGACTGGTGGTCGCCCGTGACGAGGGCGAACTCACCCAGGAGGAGCTGGACTCCATGATCTTCCAGCTCCTGGTGGCGGGCCAGGAGCCGGTCACCAACCAGATCACCACCGCGCTGATCGCCCTGCTGCGCCACCCCGACCAGCTGGCCCGGCTGCGCGACGACCCAGCCCTGCTGCCCCGCGCGGTCGAGGAACTCCTGCGGTACGACAGCGCCTTCGAGCTCACCACCTGGCGTTTCCTCGCCGAGGACGACGACCTGCACGGCACGGCCGTACCCGCCGGGGACTCGGTCATCGTCTCCCTGTGCGCGGCCAACCGCGACCCGCGCCGCTTCGAGAACCCGGACGAGCTGGTCCTGGACCGCTCCCCCAACCCCCACCTGGCCTTCGGCCACGGCATCCACTTCTGCCCCGGCGCGGCGCTGGCCCGCGCCGAACTCCAGATCGCCCTGAGCACGGTGCTGACCCGGCTGCCCGGGCTGCGGCTGGCCGTCGCGGACGAGGACCTGGAGTGGATCCAGGCGGTGCTGGGCCGGGGGACGGCGCGGTTGCCGGTGGCGTACGAGCGCCGAGCCTGACCTCTGCTCCCCCGGGCCCGGGGGATCCACCTCGCCGGTCATGCGGCGCCCGGCACACGGCCGAGGCGCCATCCCGCCATGCCCCTACGCCTTCTTGGAGAACCCCCATGCCGCTGACGACCGCACCGGACCCCGTCTCCACGAGCCTGAGCGCCTCGATCCTGAATCTGCTGCTGCCCCACCACCGCACGACCGACCACCGTGAATCCGCCGTGAACGCGGGGTCGTTTCCCCACCAACTGCGCCGGATATCGGCCTTCGTACGAGAGGGGGCCCCGGTCGTCTTCACCCTGCCGGGCTTCCCCTGCAAGTCCCCCAACCCGGCCAAGGTCCTCGGCCACCTCCCCGACCAGGGCGAACGCCTCTCCCTGCGCTTCCTCGACTCCCTGTGCAGAGACATCGGCCGGATATACCCACCCGGCGCCCGCATCGTCATCTGCTCCGACGGCCATGTCTTCGGGGACCTCGTCCACGTGCCCGACCACCACATCGACGCGTACGCCGACGCACTGCGCACCCTCATCGCCGCCTTGGGCCTGGACCGGCTCTCCGTCTTCGACCTGCGCGACGTACTCGGCGATTTGTCGCACACCGCCAAACGCACCCACGTCCACGACCGCTACGCCCCGAGCGTGAACGCCCTGCGCGCCGAGGTCCGTACGGACGAGCAGACCCTCGCCCTGTACCGGGGCATCACGCGCTTCCTGGTCGAGGACACGGCGGGCTTCACCGGCACCCGCTCGGCGCTGCAACGGGAGTGCCGCATACGGGCGTACGGCGTCATCCAGCGCAGCCGCGCCTGGGGCGACCTGATCGCCGAGCACCACGCCCACGCGGTACGGCTGTCCATCCACCCCCAGCCGGCCGGCGCCGCCAAGTTCGGCATCCGCCTCCTGGACGCGCCCGACGCGTGGACCACGCCGTGGCACTCGGCGGCGCTGCGGCGGGCGGACGGCAGCTGGACCCTGATGCCGAGCGCGGCGGCCGCCCGGCTCGGGCAGCTCGTCCATCGGGACGGGCGGCCGAGCCACTTCGAGCACCGGCGCTAGTTCGTCGGGAGCTGGGGAGCTTAACCACCGGCCGCAGGGCACCCGACGGCAGGGCATCCGACGGCCAGGGCACCCGACGGCAGGGCCCCGTGACGCGCTCCGGAACGGATCGCCCGCGAACGCCATCTACCCGGGTACGCACCGACAGGGCGGTAGAACTGGGCACAAGGGACACCCAATCACCCGGCCACCCGGCCACCCGGCCATCCGGCCATCCGGCCATCCGACAGAGAGTCTTCACGGTTCATGGGCCTGACAAGTACCACCGTTCTGCTGCTGGCCGTGATCTGCACGGTGCTGCTGTTCGCCGCCACGATCTGGCTGTGGCCGTTCCTGGCGCGCCGGGGTTGGGCGCCGGTCGTGGGCCGGGTGGGTCTGGTCCTGGCGATCCAGGTGCTGCTGTTTTCATCGGTGGGACTGGCGGCGAACAGGACGTTCCTCTTCTACGGCTCGTGGGCGGACCTGTTCGGGCAGCAGTCGGGCGTGGGGGTGCTTGGCACGCAGGCCATCGGCAACCCGGGTGTGAAGCTCGTGGGCAAGGAGGAGGTCCCCGTTCCGGGGTCCGGGACGCCGCACCTCAGCGGTGAGGTGCAGAAGATCTCGGTGCAGGGCGAGCGGTCACGGATCGTCAGCCCGGCGTACGTCTATCTGCCGCCGGAGTACTTCCAGAAGGAGTACGAGGACACGAAGTTCCCGGCCGCCGTCGTCCTCACCGGCTTCCCCGGCACCGCCGAGAACCTGCTGAAGGGGCTGCGGTACCCGAAGACGGCGTGGATGCAGGTCAAGCAGAAGAAGATGCAGCCGACGGTCCTGGTGATGATGCGGCCGACGGTGGCGCCGCCGCGCAACACCCAGTGCATCGACATCCCCGGCGGCCCGCAGACGGAGACGTTCTTCGCCAAGGACCTGCCGAAGGCGATCTCAGGGACGTTCCGGGTCGGCACCCGGGCCCGCAACTGGGGTTTCATCGGCGACTCCACGGGCGGCTACTGCGCCCTGAAGCTCGCTCTCCAGCACCCCGAGGCGTACGCCGCCGGGGTGGGTCTGTCCGCCGACTACAACGCGGAGGTGGACCGCGACTCCGGGGACCTCTTCCACGGCAACAAGTTCGAGCAGAAGCGCGCCAACCTGCTGTGGAGCCTGGACCATCTGCCCCAGGGCAACTCGTCGTTCCTGGTCACGACGTCGAAGCACGGCGAGACCAACTACCGGGCGACGCAGCAGTTCATCGCGAAGGTGCGCAGCCCGGCGCACGTCTCGTCGATCACCCTGGACACGGGCGGCCACAACTTCAACACGTGGCGGCGGGAGATTCCGCCGGCGCTGGGGTGGCTGGGCGGGAGGCTGCGGGCGGGGTGAGGAGCTGCGGGGGGGGGTTGAGGAGCTGCGGACGGGTTGAGGGGCTGCGGGCGGGTTGCACGCGCACGGTACGCCCGGCCTTCCGCAGGAGGGGGACGACGTGGTTGCCGAGGGTGCCGGTGCCGCCGGTGACCAGGATGGGGTTCGCCATGACGCTTCGCTCCAGAACTCGCCTTCGTGCCCCGCCGATCCGGCGAGGAGAGCCGCGCTTCCCGGTGGCTCTGCTTCTGTGAAACGCGGGGACGGAGGAACGTGACACGATCACGAGAAATTCTTCCGGGCCGCGTTCCGGACGAACCTGGCAGAGCTGCTGCGGCCCGAGCCAGGCCATCCGCCAACGGCTCCGCTTCGCCGCCGAGTTATCACGGCGTGATAGGCAGAACGCTCCAGCGGGCGGCTTCGAGGCACGAACACCGCGATGACTACCGGAACTTCAGTCGTCCTTCTCCCCGAGCCGCCCCTCGGCCCGCAGCCGGACGGCAGGCTCCCCCCGACACCCGTCCGGCCGTCGAGCGACTCGCGGATGACGTCCGCGTGCGCGGGGAGGGCCGTCTGCCTCTCCCCCTGCCACAGCCACGTTGCGCACCATCGAGGTCAGGTTCTGTCCCTCTGTCTCCGGCTCTAGCTCTTCGGCTGGGTGAACCGCAGCCGGTTGCCGAACGGGTCGCGCAGGCCGCAGTCGATCCCGTACGGGCGTTCCGTGGGCTCCTCGGTGAACTCGACGCCCCGGGCGAGCAGCGTCTCGTACGTCTTGCGGCAGTCGTCCGTGGTGAGGATGAACCAGCCGCCGGTGGCGCCCTTGGTCACCAGTTCGCGGACCTGCTCGGCGGTCTCCTGCGACATCGACGGGGGCCCGGGCCGCTCCAGCAGGATCTCGCGGTCGGGGTGGCCGGGGACGCGGACCGTCAGCCAGCGCATGAAGCCCAGGTCGACGTCGTCGGCGACCTCCAGGCCGAGCTTGCCGACGTAGAAGTCGAGGGCTTCGTCCTGGTCGAGGACGAAGATCTGTGAGTGTGTGATCGCGTTGAACATGTCCCTCACGCTACCGAGCGGCCCGGCCGAAAACTTCTCCAAAACTGCTCGGTCGCAACGGCTGTGGCCGACGTCAGGCGTTCGGCCGCGTCCACGCCATCGTGAAGCAGGTGGGCACCCGCGAGGCCGCCGCCTCCTTGCGGTACGCCCTCGGTGAGCGGCCGACGATCGCGCTGAACGTACGGCTGAAGGTGCCCGTGCTGGCGAAGCCGACCTCGAAGCAGATGTCCGTCACGCTGCGCTCGCTCTCGCGCAGCAGGGACATCGCCCGCTCGACGCGGCGCCGCTGGAGGTAGCGGTGCGGGGTCTCGCCGAAGGTGGCCCGGAAGGTGCGGGTGAAGTGGGCCGGGGAGACGTGGGCGATCGCCGCCAGGGCCGGGACGTCCAGGGGCTGCGCGTAGTCGCGGTCCATCGCGTCGCGCGCGCGCAGCATGCGGCGGTTGGTGTCCTCGGTGCCCCGGCTCACGGCCTCATCACACCCTTCACCACACCGTTCACCACACCCCTTCGCGACACCTCTTCATCACCGTCCAGCTGGTCCAGGTCTTCGGCGGGCGTGGGAGTCCGGCTACCGGCCATGTCGATGGTCACGCTCATGGGTTCATGGTGCCTGAGATCGCGCAGGTGGGGTCTGCCGGTTGGCGGTTGCCGTCAACCGACCGCCTCCCCCTGGCCGGTCGCCCGGCGTACGAGGGCGGTCGCCGCCTGCTGCGTACCGCCGTGGCCGAAGCGGTCGATGAGGGAGCGGGCGCGGCCCGGGGCGCGGCCGAGGTCGGCGGTCAGCTTGGCGATGCGGGCGGTGAGCGTCTCGCGCAGGGCGGGGGTGGCCGAGGTCCGGCGGACGGCGGCGCCGACGGCGGCCAGGAACTCCGGGGTGGGCGCGGTGTCCGCGACGGCCTGGCCCAGGTCGGCCCAGTCCAGATGGGCGTCGCAGTAGCCGTGGGCGGCGAGCCGACGGGCCTGGGCAGGGTGGCTCTCGTTGACGGACGGCAGCCAGAGGGTGGGGACTCGGTGGCCGCGGCGTCGTAGATGTGGCCGAGGCCCGGGGTCATACAGGCGTACGCGGCGCTGCCCATGAGGCCCGGAGACCGACACCCCGGTCGCTGTCGGCGCGCTCGCCGTCCCGGGCGCCGGAGCTGCCCGAGGCGCACGACAACACGGCGTTCTTCCTGGCCCACATGCTGCGTCCGTCCACCGGCTTCGTCCCGGACGTGGCCGCCCTGGCCCCGCTGGCGGACCGTATCTCGGTGGCCGGGGGCCGCGACTCCCGTACGCGGGCGGTGCACCGGCCGGTCGAGGTGCTGGCCGAGCGGCTGGGGCTGCGGCTCCTTGAGTTCCCGGGGGGGCATGTGGGGTACGCGAAGTGGCCGGAGGAGTTCGCGGGGTTGCTGCGGGTGGCGCCGGCGAGCTTGCCGGGCCGGTGAGCGGGCGGGTGACCCGCCCGCTCACCCGTAGGGACATCAGCGGTCGGCCTCACCCGTACGGGCATCGGCGGCACCGAACCTGCGGCTCAGCCTGTCCCGTAACCAAGCGCCGGCTCTGAGTACCGCGCGCAGGCGCCTTGCCCTGGCGAAGAACCCCACCGGCGCACTACGCCAGCGCCGCATCCACCATCCGCCGCGCCACCCCCGTCAGTTCGGCCAGGTCCGGGGCCGGGCGGGAGTGGGCGAGGGCGCCTGCGAGGCGGTCGTAGAGGAGGCCGTCGGTCCAACCCACCAGCAGCTCCGCGGACTCCTCGGGGCGAGCCGCCCCCAGCCCGGCGAGCAGGGCCGCCGCCCGGGCGCGTGCGCCGAGGCCCGCCCGGTGGAGCTCCGGCCCCAGCTCGGGCCGGCGGGCCGCCTCCAGGCTCAGCTCGAAGCGGGCCAGCTGCCGCGCGCGCCCCGTGGTCAGCCACCGGTACAGCAGGGCGGCGATCGCCGCCGCCACCGCGTCGCGTTCCGGCGCCGGTGGGGGGCCGTCGCCGTCGAAGTCTCCGAGGTCGAGCTCGGCGAGCCGCTGGTAGCAGGCGCCGATCAGCGCCGTCCTCGTACGGAAGTAGTACGAGGTGCTGCCCGCCGGCAGCCCCGCCGCGGCGTCGACCGCCCGGTGGGTCAGACCGCGCAGCCCGGTGGCGGCCACGAGGTCGATCGCGGTGTCCGCGAGAAGAGTTCTGCGATCAGGGGTGGACATGGCATCACTCTACAGCTGTAGAGTGATGCCATCGCCTCTACGGATGTAGAGGCGATGGCATCGAACAGATATCGCACAGATGGGGGGAACGTGCCATGCCGAAGACTGGGCGTCACGCGGTCGTGGTGGGTGCGGGCATCGGCGGGCTGACGGCGGCGGTCGCGCTGCACCGGCGCGGCTGGCAGGTCACCGTGTTTGAGCGGGCGCCCGAGCCGTCCGCCGCCGGCGCCGGCATCGTCCTCGCCCCCAACGCCCTGCGCGCCTTCGACGCCATCGGCTTCGACGCCACCCGGGCGGCGGGTCACGCCGTACCGGCCGCGATGGGCCTGCGGCGCCCCGGCGGCGACTGGCTGAGCCGCGCCGACACGGCGGCGATGGCGGCCCGTTACGGCCGCCCCCCGCTCGCGGTGTACCGCCCGGCCCTCGCGGCCGCCCTGGCCGCCGCGCTCCCGCAGGGCGCGATCCGTTACGGCACCGCCGTCACCGCCATCGACGACGCCGACGGCGTTGACGGAGGTGACGGCGTGGGCGGCGGTGGCGGCGTTGACGGAGGTGACGGCATCGGCGGCGGTGACGGCATCGGCGGCGGCCCGGTCGTCCGCACCCCGTCCGGCGACCTCCCCGCCGACGTCGCGATCGCCGCCGACGGCATCCGCAGCGCGCTGCGCCGCCAGTACTTCCCCGACCACCCCGGCCTGCACTACAGCGGCGAGACCGCCTGGCGCACCGTACTGCCCGCCGACGGCCTCCCGGAGCTGGCCGCCGCCGAGACCTGGGGCCGCGGCGAGCGCTTCGGCGTGGTCCCGCTCGCGGACGGCCGGGTCTACCTCTACGCCACCGCCGTCGTCCCCGAGGGATACGAGCCGACCGACGTCCGCGCCGAACTCCTGCGCCGCTACGGCACCTGGCACGCCCCCGTCCCGGCCCTGCTGGAACGGATCGACCCGGCGGCCGTACTCCAGCACGACCTGTACGACCTGGCCGCCCCGCTCCCCCGCTACCACCGCGGCCGCATCGCCTGGCTCGGCGACGCCGCCCACGCCATGACCCCCAACCTGGGCCAGGGCGGCTGCCAGGCCGTCGAGGACGCGGTCGTCCTCGCCCACCTGCTGGACGGGGCCGACATACCGGCCGCCCTGGCCGCCTACAGCACGGCCCGCCGCACCCGCGCCGACGCCATCCGCCTGCGCTCCCGCCGCGCCGGCCGCATCGCCGCCCTCACCCACCCCGTCGCGACGGCCGCCCGCGACCTAGCCGTCCGCGCCACCCCGGCCCGCGCCGCACGACGCGCCCTGGACGACCTGTTCAACGGGTTCAGCCTGCCGACGAGCACGGGGTGAACTCTTCCTGGGCTCGCCCCGGCAGAGCGGTGGTCCGACCTCCTCGACGATGCGCCGCACGCCGACGGTTCCGGCCGGGTGGGGGGCGGACATCTGGCCGTCGGTGACGGCTTCGTTGGTGGCGGCCCGAAGGTAGCGGCGGCCGATGCCCGTGATGTCGCTGACGCGGGTCCCCCGGGTGTCGTGGAAGACGCACTGTCGTCATGCTCCCGGGATCCCATCAATCCGGAGTGCCTCGCTCCGGTCGGCCATGCCGCTCGAGAGTCACCGCTACGCTGCGGCGCATGGCTGACGCTTTCGTCACCGGTGGCGAGCACCCGTCATGTGGCATCTGCCCCTCGCGCCGCTTCCCGCTCGGGGAGTTCGACGTGTTCGAGCGGCCTTGTGCGGAAGCCCCGTTCAATCCTGTTGACGGCCACCGATACACGGCGGCCGGTGTCCCGGTGTGCGTGCACCCGCACAAGTTGGGGCTGGAGTACCGCTCCTGGCCCATGCAGGCATCGAGGTGCAGGGTGGGGGACGTACCGGAGCAGGTCAGTGAGGCAGTGCCCAACGGATGCGCGCACAGATCCGGAGATCATTCATCAGAACCCGGCTCAGGACGGACGACATCGTGACGTCGGTACCCGGCCTGACCGACCAGCCGCCTGCCCGTACGCGCGCACCGTCCCAGACTCCAACGCGGCCACCACCCGCAGCCGCACCCCAGCCGGCCTCAGCCGACGCACATCCTCGACCGCGGTCACACCCGCGGTCACACCTCACCAGCGACCGGGCAACCCAGCAGTCCCGGCTCGATACTTCAGCAGTCCGTGACGACCAATCTCCTTTTCACACTACACACCAGTATCGTGAAATGACATATGGAGACTGAATGGATGAACCCTGCCGCCACGGCTGTTGTAAATTGGTTTTCTTGGTTTGGCGGCTGCTATAAATGAAATCTCCAGGCGGGAGCAATCCGCCTGCAGCGCATGACGAAAGGAAATGCAATGTCTGCCGTTAACTTTGAGGAGATCAACAACCTCACGGGTGAACTGCTGCCCGAGCGGGCCGTGCTCTCCGCCTTTGGCGGCGGCGGCTACGGCGGCGGCGACGGCGGCGCAACCGTCGTGTCGAGCTGCGCGACCCAGAGCACCTCTCCGGCGCTTGTCGCCGGCCTGCCGGTCGGCTCGCAGCAGATCACCCAGATCTGCACCCCGTCGACGGTGACCCACTGAGGTAACCCCTTGGTGACAGACGTTCACCATCGGTCGGGGAAGGGCTGACGATCTCGTCGGCGCTTCCCCGACTTTCGTATGGGGCTTCCCGACTTTCGTATGGGGCTTGGTGAGGCGCGTTACCGATACGCCGTGAACGGCCTTCGCGGCCCGGCCCGCACAAGGACATGCCGTTCCCCCGGTTCGGCCGGACCTTGTGTGTAACCAGGAGAACCCACGCTCGTTCGTCCGGATGAAGGCTCTGTGCCCTCGCACCGGCCGCATCACTCCTCTCACCTCCTGGAGAGCGCCATCAGCCCGCGAGCGTTGTCAGTTGCGACAGAAGATCCCCCTCCCTCCGCCCTGGCGCTCCCCACTTTGACCGAAGGGTCGGAGCTGGTCGGCGAGTTCGAAGGCTCCGGGTACCGCGTACAGCCCCACCTGGTGCGCCGCTTCGACGGGCAGGTAGTACGCCTGCCCGAACTGCTGTACCTGCTGGCCAAACTCGTCCACATCCAGCAGCAGTCGCCCTCGAGTCCGCGGAACGCTCAGCAGTACCTCTCCCGCCTGGCGCAAGCGCTGAGCCACGAAACCGGCCGCGAATTCGAGCCGGACCATGTTGTCTTCCTCATCGACAACAAACTGGCACCATTGGGGGTCACCACCTACAGCGACGGCTCACCCCCGGAAATCCCGAAGGCCAGCCCCTTCCTGTCGCTCCGGTTCCGGGTAGCCGTTTTCTCCGAGGCATCCTCCTGGACCATCAGCGGCTTCTTCATGTGGCTGTACCAGCCCTTCGTCATGCTTTTGGCCGTCAGCATTTTCGTATTCTTCGAGTCCATGCTGTTCAGCGGCAATTACATGGCCAGCGCCATGCAACAGGCTCTGGTAACCCCCACCAGCATCCTGCTGGTC
>NZ_JBFAAD010000062.1:0-23993 GCF_040639555.1 Streptomyces sp. NPDC023838 | reverse complement strand
TTGGCCTTCTTGATCGCGCCCGCGATCGCCTTCGAGTCCACCGCGTCCACGATCAGCGCGTCGACCTTGTTGGTGATCATCGTGTCGACCTGCTGCGTCTGCGTCGTCGCGTCCTGCTTCGCGTTCGCGTAGACGACCTGGCCCTTGCCGTTGGTCAGCTCGCTGACCTTCTTCTCGATGAGCGGCTTGTCGAACTTCTCGTAACGCGCGGTCTGGTTCTCCGGCAGGAGCAGACCGATCTTGATCGCGTCGCCCTTCTTGGAGCCGGTCGACTCCGTGGTCTTGTCGCCCGACTCCTTGGCGCTTCCGCAGGCGGCAAGAGAGACGGCCATCGCGGTGGCGGCCACGGCCACGGCGGCACGACGCATACGCGTGTTCATTCTGGAACCTCCCTGACGAGGCCGCGACGTTGCGGCCGAGGTGGCTGGAAGTCAACTCGGCTGCAGGGCCACCGTCAAGGAGTAAATCCTTAACGAGATGACAACGGTGCCATCCGTTATCTAAGTGAAGGCAGGAGCCCCGGCAGGCAGAGCACTCTCCAACAGGGTCGAATCGCCCATTTCACTCAGTACCAGAGCCAGCGCGCCGAGCACCTCGGCGCGGCCGCCCAGGGCACCCGGAAGGACCGAAAGCTGGCGCGCCGCACTGGGGATGGCGTACCGCGACACGGAGTCCCTGATGGGCCCCAGGACCAGCTCCCCAGCCTCCGCCAGATCGCCGCCGAGCACCACCCGGCTGGGGTTGAGCAGATTGCAGAGGTTGGCGACACCGCTGCCGATGTGGCGGCCCACGTCCGCGACGACACGGCGGCATCCCGGGTCGCCCTCACGGGCCAGCTGCACCACGCGTTCCATGGTCAGATCGGCCCCGTGGCTGGACTGGAGCAGGGGCAGGACGTACCGGGCGGCGGTGAAGGTCTCCAGGCAGCCGCGGTTGCCGCAGCGGCACACCGGGCCCGACTCGTCCAGGGTGATGTGCCCGATCTCGCCGGCCGTGCCGCCCGGGCCCCGGTAGATCTGCCCGTCGATCACCAGACCGGCGCCCACACCGCTCGCCACCTTGATGTACGCCAGGTCCTTGACCCCGCGCCCGCTGCCCCACACCAGCTCGCCGAGCGCGCCCAGGTTGGCGTCGTTGTCGACGTACACCGGCACGCCCAGGCGGCCCGAGAGCTCCTCGCGGGGGTTGATGCCGGTCCAGCCCGGCAGGATGGCCGTGGAGCCCAGCGTCCCGGACTCGACGTCGATGGGGCCGGGCACGCCCAGGCCCACCCCGATGACCTTGTCCGGGCCGATGCCCGTGGCCGCGATCAGCCGGTTGACCAGCTCTTCCGCCCGGCCGAAGCCCTGGGCAGAGGAGGCGTCCACGTCCAGCGGCTCGGCCTCCTCGGCGAGCACCTGGTGGGCCAGGTTGCCGACCGCGACGCGCAGGTGGGTGTGGCCGAAGTCGACGCCGATGACGATGCCCGCGGAGCCGCTGAGCGAGACGCTGCGGGCCCGTCGGCCACCCGCCGAGGTGGGTCTGACCTCGACGGTTCCGCCGTCCTTCAGTTCCCGAACGATATTGGAGACCGTGGCCGCGGAGAGCCCCGTGGTCCTGGCGATCTCGGCCTGGGTGAGCGAGCCCGCCATGCGCACCGCGCGTACGACCCGCTCCAGATTGGCCCGGTGCAATGACGTCTGCGACCCCGGAGTCTCCATCGACTCATCCACTCCTGCCGTAGGCAGGCGGCACGACGGCCGCCCCCGCACGGAGCCGCAGCTTTGAGGCCCCGCCCTATCTCCAACATGTGAACTCTAAGCTGAGCCTTTCGGGTTGTCTCCCGTCAAGACCTGAGCCGTGGGACATAGCACGGGACCGCCCGTCGGCGTGTCGCCGACGGGCGGTCCCGTGGTGGATACGGAGCGTGACGTACCGCTATTTGAGTGCTCCCGCGGTGAGTCCGGCGACGACCTGGCGCTGGAAGACGATGTACGCGGCGAGCACCGGCAGCATCGCCATCACCAGGCCCGCCATCAGGCCGGACCAGTCGCCCTTGTATCCCTGGCTGGTCGCGAGCTCGACCAGGCCCTGGGAGAGCACCCGCTTGTCCGGGTCCGTGTTGAGGACCGTCGGCAGCATGTACTGGTTCCACTGCCCCAGGAAGTTGAAGATGCCCACGCTGATCAGACCCGGACGGGCCATCGGCAGCATCACCTGGAAGAAGGTACGGGTGTGCGAGGCGCCGTCGATCATGGCCGCCTCGGCGACCGAGGTGGGCAGCGTCCGGAAGAACGAGGTGAGGAAGAAGACCGTGAACGGCAGTGAGTAGGCGATGTAGACCAGGATCAGCCCGTGCGTCGTGTTCAGCAGGCTCAGGTTGTTCATCACGTAGAACAGCGGCACCAGGGCCAGCATGATCGGGAAGCTCATCCCGCCGATGAACAGGTAGTAGATGAACCGGTTCCCGGGGAAGTCGAAGCGCGCCAGCACATAGGCGGCCATCGAGCCGAGCAGCAGCGTGCCGATGAGCGAGCCGCCCACCACCAGGATGGTGTTGAGGAAGTAGTCGCTCATATGGGCCTGCGTCCAGGCCCGCGACCAGTTGTCGAAGTGCAGCTTGTCCGGGAGGGCCCACGGGGTGGACAGGATCGAGTTGTCGTCCTTGAAGGACGCCATGAACGCCCAGAGCAGCGGGATGACGACCATGAACGCCCACAGGACGAGCACGCCGTGCGAGAAGACGTTGAGGACCGCGCCCTCGCTCTTCTTCTCCTTCTTCACGGGTGCCGCCTGCTTGGCCACGGGCGGGCGCTCCTCGGCGAGGTCGGCGGGTGAGGTGTCAGTGGTCATGAGAACTCCAGCCGCTCGCGCCGGCCCAGTCGCATCACGACCGCCGCGAACAGCAGCGTGACGACGAGCAGCGCGACACCGATCGTGGTCGCGTATCCGGCCTGACCGTCGCGGAACGCCGACTGATAGACGTAGAGCGGCAGGACCGTGGTCGAGTAGTCGGGCCCGCCCGGGCCCACCGTCATGATCTGCACGGAGGCGAACGCCTCGGCGCCCAGCGCCAGGATGCCCATGTAGACCCAGCCGGACTGCACGGTGTCCCAGAGCAGCGGCAGAGTGATCCGGAAGAACGTGGTGAAACGGCTGGCCCCGTCGAGCAGCGCCGCCTCGTAGAAGTCCCTGGGGATCGACGCCATTCCGGCCGAGAACAGCACCACGAAGAATCCGACCGTGGACCACACGAGCACAGCCATCACGCAGTACAGCGCCAGATCCGGATCACCCAGCCAGTTCGGCTGGACGCTTCCGAGACCGACCCCCTTGAGCGCGGAGTTGATCACACCGTTGTTGGGGTTGTACGCGAACTGGAAGAGCAGGGCGACGATCGCGATCGAGAGTACCTGGGGAAAGAAATACGCGATTTTGTAGAAGCCGGAGCCGCGCACTCCGGCAATGGCGGCGCCCTTTCGGCGCCGCCCGCCGACATTGAGCATGAAGGCGAAGAACAGCGCGAGGCCCAGCGTCACCAGCGGCAGCAGCAGGACGAACAGCAGACTGTGCCGCAACGACTTCCAGAAGATGTCGTCGTCGAACATCCGCTTGTAGTTGTCGAAGCCGACCATCTTGAAGTCCGGGCTCAGACCGGTCCAGTCCGTGAACGAGTAGTAGATGGACTGGACGAACGGCCAGATGACGAAGAGTGAGTACAACGCCAGTGGGAGTACCAGAAATCCCACGATGAACCGGTACTTGCCGTGTTGCATGGTTACCGACCCCGATCTTCTAGCGGGTGCCGCCGCTGGAGACGCTTGACCACTGCCGCTACTTCTTGTGCTTGTAGTGCTTGATGTTCTGGTCCTGGGCGGCCTTGTCGGCGTAACCCTGGATCTTCTTGATGGTTTCGGCCGGGGTGGCGCGGCCGGCCATCATCTCACCGAGACCGGCGACACCGATCTGCTCCTTCTGGAGCTTCACGTACCAGTCCTGGAGCCGCGGGTTGACGACGTTGGTGCCGGCCTTCTTCAGCGCGTCGACACCGGACTGCAGGGCCGTCGACAGGGCCAGGCCGTCCGTGCCGCCGTTGAAGGCGGAGAGCGACTTCACCTGGGTGGTGAAGTTCTTCGAGGAGGCCTCGCTGAGCATGATGCGCAGCTGCTCCATGCCGCCGGTCGGGTTCTTCGCCTTGGCCGGGACGATGAAGGGCTCGCCGCCGGACGCCCAGATGGTGCCGAACGGCATCTTGTCGTTGCCGTCCAGGCTGGAGGGGGCGCCCACCATCATCTTGAAGTCCTTGGGCGTGGTGGGAGCGGCCTCGTTCTCCACCCACGAGCCGTTCGGGATGAACAGCGCCTGCCCCTTGGTCCAGGCGGTCTGCGACTGGATGTGGGTCATGCCCGGGGTGCCCTGGAGGATGTAGCCCTTCTTGAAGAGCTCGTAGTACGCCTCGAACGCGGCCTTGACGGCCGGGTGCTCCCAGGCCTTCGGCTCCAGGTTGTCGATGGCGTCCAGGACCTCGCGGCCGCCGATCTTGGCGATGAAGGGGTAAAGCGAGAACGGCAGGTAGTACGGGTACTTGCCCGGATAGGTCCAGCCCGCGATGCCCTGCTTCTTGGCCTTCTCGCACAGGGCGAGCATCTCGTCCCAGGTCTCCGGGTACTTCGCGTCGAGCTTGTCGAGCGCGGTCTGCGAGTACCAGACGCCGTACACGGTGTACGCGTAGTAGAAGATCCAGCACTGGTCGCCGTCGAACTGGCCCATCTCGACGATGCCGGGCCGCAGCGTGTCGCGGACCTTCTTGTTCGGGTCGTCGATGGAGGGCGCGTCCAGGAGCGGGGTCAGATCGGTGAGCTGGCTCTTTCCGACCAGGACGCCCATGTCCATCTGCTCGGCGCCCGAGTTGTCGATCAGGTCCGGCGGGGTGCCGCCATTGAACTTGGGCTGAAGCTCCGACTGGATCTTCTGGGTCTTGTGGAAACTGATCTTCGCCTTCGGGAAGGCCTTCTGGTAGACGGCGTTCGCGTCGGTGGCGTACTTGGTGCCGAAACCGCCGTCGAAGATGACGACGTCGAGCGGGGCCGACTCATTCACCGCGAGCGGGTTCTTGTCGGACTTGGTGCCCTTCTCTACCTTCTTGTCGCTGCCGCTGTCGCCGCTCGCGCAGGCGGACAGGAAGCCCATCGCCGGAACGGTGATCAGACCGAGCGCCGCGGACCGCTTGATCAGATCGCGACGGCCCAGGCCCTCATTGCTGTCGTGGGCGGAGGTGGATCCCATGCTCAAGTCCTCGCCTTCTCCAGGACTCAGGCGGTGTACCGGTCGCCCGTACCAAATCGCCTGCAGGCGAAGGGCCCCGCCACCGCGGTCAGTTGTGCTGAAGCTTGGGTAGTGCAGGGTACGCAGCGGATACGTCGGACATTGCGGAGGATGACGTGCCGTTGCTTCCCCGACGTCCCCCGTCCCCCGAGCCCGCCGGTTTCCCGGCGGAGCGGACGCCGACAGGTATAGTCCACTTTCCGTCAACTGAGCAAGATCGAAAGCACGGTTGGACGGCATCCTTTCCCGAGTTGAGACCTCCTGGATATCTGATGGCGGAGCGCGGTGGGCCGGACCCCCGCGACACTCTCGCGGCGCCCCGAAACGCCCAGGCCATTCGCCTTCAACGCCCTTGACACCGCCTACGACTTGCCTTCCTACTGGATCCTGCATTTTCTCCCTGACAACGTTGTCCAGATCGTATGACCGGCCCGCCCCCAGTCACCGCCGGGGCTCGGTCTGTCATGCGCCCGCCAACAGAAAGGCCCCGCATGCTGCCCAGATCCCGGCTCCGACAAGGGCCGGCGGCCGCCCTCGCGGCGGCCTCCTTCCTGCTCGTGGTGACGGCCCAGTGGGCCGCGTCGGCCCAGGTGGCCTCGGCGCAACCCACCTCGACCGGCCAGGAGTTCCGTACGTCGTTCGAATCCGGCCAGCCTCAGCCGGACTGGCGCAACACCGTGGATACGGGCCCGGACGGGAGGAAACGCACGTCGGGCGTCGACGGCGGATTCACCAGCGGCATACCGGGCAACGTCACCGACAGGGTGACGGCGGTACGGGCGAGCGCCGAGAACGACGGCTCGGGCGAGGTGAAGGAGAACCTCGTCGACGGCCAGCCGAGCACCAAGTGGCTCGCCTTCCAGCCCACCGCCTGGCTGGAGTTCGATCTCGACAGCCCGGTCAAGGTCGTCACCTACGCGCTGACCTCGGCCAATGACGCGGCACCCCGCGACCCCAAGGACTGGACGCTGAAGGGCTCGGCGGACGGCAGCACCTGGACCACGCTCAACACCCGCTCGGGTGAAACGTTCAGTTCGCGCTTCCAGACCAAGACGTACGACTTCGCGGGCTCCACGGCGTACGCGCACTACCGCCTGGAGATCACCCGTAACGGCGGAGCGGACATCACCCAGCTGGCCGATGTGCAGTTCTCCAACGGGGACACCAGCACGCCGGTTCCCCCGGACATGCTGACGCTGGCGGACCGCGGCCCCGGCGGCTCGCCCACCGCCAAGGCCAACGCAGGATTCACCGGAAAGAGGGCTCTGCGTTACGCCGGTACGCACAAGGCGGACGGGCGGGCCTACTCGTACAACAAGATCTTCGACGTGGACACCCGGATCGGCCGGGACACCGTGCTCGACTACAAGATCTTCCCGTCGATGCCGGAGACCGACCTCGGCTATCCCGCCACGAACGTGTCGGTGGACCTCGCCTTCACCGACGGCACCTATCTGAGCGACCTGAAGGCGATCGACGCGCACGGCGGCCTGCTGACCCCGCAGGGCCAGGGCGCGGCGAAGACGCTCTACGTCAACCAGTGGAACCAGGTGACCTCGCGCATCGGGGCGGTGGCGGCGGGCAAGACGGCGGACCGGATCCTGGTGGCGTACGACTCGCCCAAGGGCCCGGCGAAGTTCCAGGGCTGGATCGACGACCTCGCGATCGCCCCGAAGAAGCCCGAGAAGCGTCTGGCCCACCTCGCCGACTACGCGCTCACCACCCGGGGGACCAACTCCAGCGGCTCCTTCTCGCGGGGCAACACCTTCCCGGCGACGGCTGTCCCCAACGGGTTCAACTTCTGGACCCCGGTGACCAACGCGGGCTCGCAGGACTGGCTGTACGACTACGCGCGGCGCAACAACGCCGACAACCTGCCGACCCTCCAGGCGCTCTCGGCCAGCCACGAGCCGAGCCCCTGGATGGGCGACCGGCAGACCTTCCAGCTGATGCCGTCGGCGGCCGCCGGCGCCCCGGACGCCTCGCGCACCGCACGCGCGCTGCCGTTCCGGCACGAGAACGAGAGCGCGAAGCCGTACTACTACGGCGTCACCTTCGAGAACGGCCTCAAGGCCGAGATGGCGCCCACCGACCACGCCGCGACGATGCGGTTCACCTATCCCGGTGACGACGCGAGCGTCGTCTTCGACAACGTCAACAACAACGGCGGCCTCACCCTGGACCCGGCCACCTCCTCCTTCACCGGCTACTCCGATGTGAAGAGCGGTCTGTCCGAGGGCGCCACCAGGCTCTTCGTCTACGGCGTCCTCGACGCGCCGGCCTCCGCGGGCGGCAAGCTGCCCGGGGGCGGCGGCGCGGACGTCACCGGCTATCTGCGACTGAGGCCCGGCAAGGACCACACTGTCACCCTGCGGCTCGCGACTTCACTCATCAGTGTGGACCAGGCGAAGGCGAACCTCGCCGCCGAGATCCCGCCCGGCACGTCCTTCGAGCGCGTACGGGACCGGGCACGCCAGGCGTGGGACAGGATCCTGGGCCGGGTCGAGGTCGAGGGCGCGAGCCACGACCAGCTGACGACGCTCTACTCCTCGCTCTACCGGCTCTACCTCTACCCGAACTCCGGCTTCGAGAAGGTCGGTTCCAGGAACCAGTACGCCAGCCCCTTCTCCCCCGGCACCGGCCAGGACACCCCGGCGCACACCGGCGCGAAGATCGTCGACGGCAAGGTGTACGTCAACAACGGGTTCTGGGACACCTACCGCACGACGTGGCCCGCGTACTCGCTGCTCACCCCGGGGCGGGCGGGCGAGATGGTCGACGGGTTCGTCCAGCAGTACAAGGACGGCGGCTGGATCTCGCGGTGGTCCTCGCCCGGCTACGCGGACCTGATGACCGGGACCAGCTCGGACGTGGCCTTCGCCGACGCGTATGTGAAGGGCGTGAAGTTCGACGGGGAGGCGGCCTACGAGGCCGCGCTGAAGAACGCGACCGTCGCCCCGCCGTCCGCGGGGGTCGGCCGCAAGGGCATGGACACCTCGCCCTTCCTCGGCTACACCCCGACCTCCACGCACGAGGGCCTCTCGTGGTCCCTGGAGGGCTACCTCAACGACTACGGCCTGGCGAAGATGGGCGAGGCGCTTTACAAGAAGACGGGCAAGTCGCGCTACAAGGAGGAGTCGGCGTACTTCCTGGGCCGCGCCCAGAACTACGTGAAGCTCTTCGACCCCCAGGCGGCGAGCGCCGGGGCGGGTGCGCCCGGGTTCTTCCAGGGCCGGGACGCCAAGGGCGAGTGGCGGGTGCCGAGCGGCACGTACGACCCGCGGGTGTGGGGGTACGACTACACCGAGACCAACGGCTGGGGTTACGCGTTCACCGCCCCGCAGGACTCGCGCGGGCTCGCCAACCTCTACGGCGGGCGCGCCGGTCTGGCGAAGAAGCTCGACGCGTTCTTCGCCACCCCGGAGACGGCCTCCCCCGACTTCGCGGGTTCGTACGGCAGCGTCATCCACGAGATGACGGAGGCGCGTGACGTGCGGATGGGCATGTACGGCCACTCCAACCAGGTCGCCCACCACGTGACGTACATGTACGACGCGGCCGGGCAGCCCTGGAAGACGCAGGAGAAGGTCCGCGAGGTCATGAACCGCCTCTACACGGGCAGCGAGATCGGCCAGGGCTACCACGGCGACGAGGACAACGGCGAGCAGTCGGCCTGGTACCTGTTCTCCGCGCTCGGGTTCTATCCGCTGGTGATGGGCAGCGGCGAATACGCCATCGGCTCACCGCTGTTCACCAAGGCGACCGTGCATCTGGAGAACGGCCGCGACCTGGTGGTCAACGCTCCGAAGAACAGCTCCCGCAACCTCTACGTCCAGTCGCTGAAGGTGAACGGCAAGGCCTGGACCTCCACCGCGCTCCCCCACTCCCTGCTGGCCCGGGGCGGCACGCTGGACTTCGCGATGGGGCCGCGGCCTTCGGCCTGGGGCACGGGTGAGAAGGCGGCGCCGGTGTCGATCACGCACGACGACAAGGTGCCCACGCCGCCGGCCGACGCGCTCTCGGGCAGCGGCCCGCTCTTCGACGACACCTCGGCGACGGCGGGCACCTTCGACTCCGTCGAGCTGCCGGTGGCCTCGCCCACGCGCGCGGTGCGGTACACCCTGACGTCCGCCGACCGCGCGAAGGCCCCCAAGGGGTGGGTGCTCCAGGGGTCTTCGGACGGGACGAAGTGGGTCGATCTGGACAGGCGCTCCGGTGAGTCCTTCGCCTGGGACAAGCAGACCCGGGTGTTCGGCGTGGCCCGGCCCGGCTCGTACGCGCACTACCGGCTGGTGCCGACGGGCGGAGCGGCGACGCTGGCGGAGATCGAGCTGCTGCGCTGAGAGCCCCAGCGGGCGGGCTCACGTATCGAGTTGGCTGCTTTTACCTCAAGCCGATTGACATGTAAAGGAGTCATGGCAAGATTCCGGTGAAACCCGTGGCGCGTCTCGTCTGCTGAGGCGCGCCACGTCGCATCTGAGCCTCATGGATCATGGAGAACTACGTGGCCAAGAATCTGGCCAAGGATCCCGGGACCGCCGGAACTTCCGAGACTTCCGGAAGTTCCGGGGCTTCCGGCAGCAAGCGGAGCCGGATAGCCTCCCGGCTCGGCGCCGCCGTGGCCGCCACAGCCCTCGTCGGCGCCGGTGCGACCGCGGCCGTCGCGGTCGACCCGCCGAAGCCGTACACCGCCGCCACCTCGGCGCCGTCCGGGTCGGCGCTCGCGCGCTCCGGCGCGGTGTCCTCCGCGCCCAGCCCCGAGGCGCCGCAGTACGACCTGTTCGCCGCGGACCGCGCCAACACGCTGTACGGCTACATCCGTGACGGCGGCGGCGCCCTCAGCCCGCGCGCCAAGATCGACACGGGCTGGGACGCCATCAAGTGGACGACCCAGGTCGACCACGACGCCGACGGGTACGCCGACGGCTGGTGGGAGTGGGACAAGAACGGCACGATGTACTACGCCCCGGACGACTCCGACACCCCGTGGACGGTCGGCGGCGGCTGGAACACGTACAACCTGGTGGTCTCGCCCGGCAACCTGGGCGGCGCGGCGGCCGGCGACCTGCTCGCCCGCGACACCACGGGCACGCTGTACGTGTACCTGGGCTACGGCACCGGCAAGGTGGCGAGCCGCTACAAGGTCGGCGGCGGCTGGAACACGTACAACCAGATCGCGGGCAACGGCGACCTGACCGGCGACGGCAAGGCCGACATCGTCGCCCGCGACGCGTCGGGCACGCTGTGGCTCTACAAGGGAACGGGCAACTACAAGGCCCCGTTCGAGGGCCGCACCAGGATCGGTGGCGGCTGGAACACGTACAACGCCCTGTTCTCGATGGGCGATCTCGATCTGGACGGCACGACCGACCTCATCGCGCGCGGCAACGACGGCTCCCTGTGGCGCTACTCGGGCACGGGCAACGCGGCGGCGCCGTTCGCGGGCCGCAAGAACATCGGGACGAGCGGCTGGAACACGTACCGGCTGTTCTTCTGATGCCTTGACCTGTTGCGCGAAAGGGCCGCACTCCCGGAAGGGGGTGCGGCCCTTTCCGTTGCTCCTGCGTCCACCCTCTGTCGCGGTTCCGCACTCAAACAGATTGACATGTAAAGGAGTTGTGTCAGGATCTCGATGATCGCGTGACGTATCCCGGCGCACGGTTCACAGGCGTGCCCGGTGCCGCGTCATGGCTCATCGACTCAATGGAGAGATACGTGGCCAAGACTTCTGGCCGTACGCGTGGGCGGAGAGCCGCCGCCCGTCTCGCTGCCGCGGCGGTTGCCGCCGCCCTCGTCGGCACCGGCGCCTCCGCGTTCGCGGCCGACAACCCGACCCCGTCCGCCTCCACGTCCGCCAAGGCGTCGGTGAAGGCAGCCGCCGCCAAGGCCGCCGCGCACGCCGCGGCGAAGGGCGCCGCCGCCAGGCACGGCGTCACGAAGGCGGACGGCGACCCCAACGGCGCCTACCCGGTCTTCCCGCTCATCGGCGTGGACCGCTCCGGCAACAGCTACGCCTATGTGCCGGACTTCGAGGGCGGTTTCTCGCCCCGGATGCCGCTGGACGAGGGCCAGGGCGGCGTGAAGAACGGCGCCCAGGTCGACAACGACGCCGACGGCGCCGTGGACGGCAGCTGGAAGTGGGACGCCAAGGGCACGATGACGTACGAGCCGTACGCCGAGCTGGAGAACACCACGGTCGGCGGCGGCTGGAACATCTACAACACCCTGCTCTCCCCGGGCAACCTGGGCGGCGCGGGCGCCGGCGACCTCCTCGGTCGCGACTCGTCCGGCACGCTGTGGCTGTACCTGGGGTACGGCAACGGCACGCTCACCTCGCGCTACAAGGTGGGCGGCGGCTGGGGCCAGTACACGGCGCTCGCGGGCAACGGCGACCTCACGGGCGACGGCAAGGCCGACATCGTGGCGCGCGGCGGCGACGGCACGCTGTGGCTCTACAAGGGCACCGGCAACTACAAGGCCCCGTTCGAGCCGCGCACGAAGATAGGCGGCGGCTGGAACATCTTCAACGCCCTCGTCTCCTCGGGCGACGTGGACCTGGACGGCACCACCGACCTGCTCGGCCGCGACGCGGCGGGCGCGCTGTGGCTCTACAAGGGCACCGGCAACGCCGCCGCCCCGTACAAGCCGCGCGTGAAGATAGGCAACGGCGGCTGGAACACGTACCGGCTGCTGTTCTGACGCCTTCTCCGCACGGCGGACGGCCGACGGCCGACGGATGACGGATGACGGATGACCGGAGGGCCGCCTTCCCGTTTGGGAAATGCGGCCCTTTCGGGCGTTTTCGGGGTACGGCGGATGAACAAGGGTCAAGAATGAGCTGTTGTCTTGGTCCCCTTTGGCGGTGGGCGGGTTGACAGGTAAAGGAGTCGTGAAACGATTCCGCTGAACTCGTGACGCGGCTCGACACCCGAGCCGCACCACGTCTCAATCACGACCAATGGAGACATACGTGGCCAAGATCTCTGGCCGTAAGCGTGGACGGATAGCTTCCCGTCTCGCTGCCGCGGCGGTTACCGCCGCCCTCGTCGGCACGGGCGCCTCCGCGTTCGCCGCCGACAACCCCTCGGCGAAGGCGTTCAAGGCCCCCGCGGCCAAGCCGGCCAAGGGCGCGCTGGCCAAGGCGCAGGCGTCGGACGTGGGCGACGCGCCGGTGTTCGGGCTGTACGGCATCGACAAGTCGGGCGGCGTGTACTCCTACGCCCCCGACGGCAATGGCGGTCTCGAGTCGCGCACGCCCGTGGACACGGGCTGGGACGGCATCAAGACGGTCAACCAGGTCGACCAGGACGCCGATTCGCTTCCCGACGGTGTCTGGGAGGGGGACTACAACGGCAACCTGTACTACGCCAAGAACGACGGTAGCGCCCCCTTCAAGATCGGTGGCGGCTGGAACACCTACAACACGCTGCTGTCCCCGGGCAACCTGGGCGGCGCGGGCGCCGGTGACCTCCTCGGCCGCGACGGCTCGGGCAACCTGTACCTCTACCTGAGCTACGGCGACGGCAAGATGACGTCCCGCTACCTGGTCGGCGGCGGCTGGGGCCAGTACACCCAGCTCGCCGGCAACGGCGACCTGACCGGTGACGGCAAGGCCGACATCGTCGCGCGCGGCGGCGACGGCACGCTGTGGCTCTACAAGGGCACCGGCAACTACAAGGCCCCCTTCGAGGGCCGCACGAAGATCGGCGGTGGGTGGAACACCTACAACGCGATCTTCGCTCCGGGCGACATCGACCTGGACGGCAAGGCCGACCTCATCGGCCGCGACGCCGCGGGCGCGCTGTACCTGTACAAGGGCACCGGCAACGCCGCTGCCCCGTACCAGGGCCGCGTGCAGATCGGCACGAGCGGCTGGAACACGTACCGGCTGTTCTTCTGATCGACCGTAGTACCTCACGTCTGACGTGACGAAGGGCCGTACCGCTTCGGCGGTGCGGCCCTTCGGCGTCTCCGGCTGCGCCGTCAACCGGCCGTGACGATTCCCGCACAAACCTGTTTGGAAGATGTGAGAAACCCGTGAAACGATCTCGTTGATCCTATGGCGGGCCGCACGTCGTGTGGCACGCCATGTCTCAACAACTCCATGGAGAAATACGTGGCCAAGACTTCTGGCCGTAAGCGTGGACGCATAGCCGCGCGCCTCACCGCCGCGGCGATCACCGCCGGGCTCGTCGCGACGGGTGCTTCCGCTGTCGCGGCCGAGAATCCCGTCAAGTCCGCCAAGGACGGGGCCGCCAAGGCACACGCCCCGGCCGGCCTGCGTTCGTCCGCGGTCGCTGACACCACGCGGAACGCGCTCTACGGCTTCGCCGGCAACGGCTACCTGTACAGCTACGCGCCGGACGGCAAGGGCGGCCTCGGTGCCCGCGTGAAGTCCGGTGAGAACTGGGGTACCGAGAAGGACCTCACCCAGGTCGACCACAACGGTGACGGCCACTCGGACGGCATCTGGTACCGCAGCTCCGACGGCTACCTCCGCTACTTCATGTGGGACGTCGGCGAGTTCACCGTCGGCGGCGGCTGGAACACCTACAACCACATCTGGTCCGTGGGCAACCTCGGCGGCGCCGGCGCGGGCGACCTGCTCGCCCGCGACGGCAGCGGCAACCTGTACATCTACCTCGGCTACGGCGACGGCAAGCTGACGTCCCGTTACAAGGTCGGCGGCGGCTGGGGTCAGTACACCCAGATCGCCGGCAACGGCGACCTGACCGGTGACGGCAAGGCCGACATCGTGGCGCGCGGCGGCGACGGCACGCTGTGGCTCTACAAGGGCACCGGCAACTACAAGGCCCCCTTCGAGGGCCGCACGAAGATCGGTGGTGGGTGGAACACGTACAACACCCTCGTCTCCACCGGCGACGTCGACTACGACGGCAAGACCGACCTCATCGCCCGCGGCAACGACGGCACCCTGTGGCGCTACTCGGGCACGGGCAACGCGGCGGCTCCGTACAAGTCCCGCGTGATGATCGGCACCGGCGGCTGGAACACGTACCGCCTGCTGTTCTGATCCGACCGGCTCTTCTCTGAAGCGCCGCGCATGACGAAGGGCCGCACCCCGGAGACGGGGTGCGGCCCTTCTGCCGTGCCGGCAGAGCCAGATCCTCAGCTACGGATCAGGTTCCGCAGCACGTACTGCATGATGCCGCCGTTGCGGTAGTAGTCCGCCTCGCCGGGGGTGTCGATGCGGACCACCGCGTCGAACTCCACGCCCGTGTCCGTCGTGACCTTCACCGTGCGCGGCGTCGTGCCGTCGTTCAGCTCGGTCACGCCGGTGATGGAGAAGGTCTCCTCGCCGGTCAGGCCGAGGGAGGAGGCCGTGGCACCCTCCGGGAACTGGAGCGGGAGGACGCCCATGCCGATGAGGTTCGAGCGGTGGATGCGCTCGTAGGACTCGGCGACGACGGCCTTGACGCCGAGCAGCGCCGTGCCCTTGGCGGCCCAGTCGCGGGACGAGCCCGAGCCGTACTCCTTGCCCGCCAGGATGACCAGCGGGATGCCGGCGGCCTGGTAGTTCTGGGAGGCGTCGTAGATGAAGGAGACCGGCGCGCCGTCGACCGTGAAGTCGCGGGTGAAGCCGCCCTCCGTGCCCGGCGCGATCTGGTTGCGCAGGCGGATGTTGGCGAACGTGCCGCGGATCATGACCTCGTGGTTGCCACGGCGCGAGCCGTAGGAGTTGAAGTCACGGCGGTTGACGCCGTGCTCCGTGAGGTACTTGCCAGCGGGAGTGTCGGCCTTGATCGCGCCGGCCGGGGAGATGTGGTCGGTGGTGACCGAGTCGCCCAGCTTGGCCAGGACGCGCGCGCCCGTGATGTCGGCGACCGGGGTCGTCTCCATCTGCATGCCCTCGAAGTAAGGGGGCTTGCGGACGTAGGTGGACTGCGGGTCCCACTCGAAGGTGTTGCCGGTCGGGATCGGCAGCGCCTGCCACTGGGCGTCGCCCGCGAAGACGTCCTGGTAGGACTTGTTGAACATGTCCTCGCCGATGGCGTTGGCCACGACGTCGTTGACCTCGGCCTCGGTGGGCCAGATGTCCTTCAGGAAGACCGGGTTGCCGTCGGCGTCGGTGGCGATGGCGTCACGCGTGATGTCGACCTTCATCGAGCCCGCGATGGCGTACGCGACGACCAGCGGCGGGGACGCCAGGTAGTTCATCTTGACGTCGGGGTTGATCCGGCCCTCGAAGTTGCGGTTGCCGGAGAGCACCGAGGTGACCGCGAGGTCGTGCTCGTTGACCGCCTTCGAGATCTCCTCGTCCAGCGGGCCCGAGTTGCCGATGCAGGTGGTGCAGCCGTAACCGACGAGGTTGAAGCCCATCTTGTCCAGGTACGGGGTCAGGCCGGCCTTGTCGAAGTAGTCGGTGACGACCTTCGAGCCGGGAGCCAGGGTCGTCTTGACCCAGGGCTTGCGCGACAGACCCTTCTCGACCGCCTTCTTCGCGACGAGGGCCGCGGCCACCATCACGTACGGGTTCGAGGTGTTGGTGCAGGAGGTGATCGCGGCGACGGTGACGGCGCCGTGGTCGATCTCGTACGTCGAGCCGTCGGCGGCGGTGACCAGCGTCGGGCGGCTCGGGACGCCGTTGGCGGAGGCCGGGGCGTCGGAGGCCGGGAAGGACTCCTTGCCCGCCTCGTCGTCGTCCTCGACGTAGTTGCGCACGTCCTGGGCGAACTGCTCGGCGGCGTTGGCCAGGACGATGCGGTCCTGCGGGCGCTTGGGGCCGGCGATGGAGGGGACGACCGTGGAGAGGTCGAGCTCCAGCTTCTCGGAGAAGTCGGGCTCGGCGGCCGGGTCGAGCCAGAGGCCCTGCTCCTTGGCGTACGCCTCGACGAGCGCGACCTGCTGCTCGTCACGGCCGGTCAGACGCAGGTACTTCAGCGTCTCGCCGTCGATCGGGAAGATCGCGGCGGTGGAGCCGAACTCCGGCGACATGTTGCCGATGGTGGCGCGGTTGGCCAGCGAGGTGGCGGCGACGCCCTCACCGTAGAACTCGACGAACTTGCCGACGACGCCGTGCTTGCGCAGCATCTCGGTGATCGTGAGGACCAGGTCGGTGGCGGTGGTGCCCGGGTTCAGCTCGCCGGTCAGCTTGAAGCCGACGACGCGCGGGATGAGCATCGAGACCGGCTGGCCCAGCATCGCGGCCTCGGCCTCGATGCCGCCGACGCCCCAGCCCAGCACACCGAGGCCGTTGACCATGGTGGTGTGCGAGTCGGTGCCGACGAGGGTGTCGGGGTAGGCCTGGCCGCCCCGGACCATGACCGTGCGGGCCAGGTGCTCGATGTTGACCTGGTGGACGATGCCGGTGCCCGGCGGGACGACCTTGAACTCGTCGAACGCGGTCTGGCCCCAGCGCAGGAACTGGTAGCGCTCCTTGTTGCGGCCGTACTCCAGCTCGACGTTCTGCGCGAAGGAGTCCTTCGTGCCGAACTTGTCCGCGATCACGGAGTGGTCGATGACCAGCTCGGCCGGGGCCAGCGGGTTGATCTTCGCCGGGTCGCCGCCGAGCTCCTTGACGGCCTCACGCATGGTGGCGAGGTCGACGACACAGGGCACGCCGGTGAAGTCCTGCATGATCACGCGAGCCGGCGTGAACTGGATCTCCTGGCTGGGCTGCGCCTGGGAGTCCCAGCCGCCGAGCGCCCGGATGTGGTCGGCGGTGATGTTCGCGCCGTCCTCGGTACGGAGCAGGTTCTCCAGCAGGACCTTCAGGCTGTAAGGGAGGCGCGCGGAGCCCTCGACCTTGTCCAGCCGGAAGATCTCGTACGACTCGTCGCCCACCTGCAGCGTGCTGCGGGCGTCGAAGCTGTTCGCCGACACGACAGTCTCCTTCATATATGTGCGCGTTCCACCGCATCCTGCCGTCACGCTGGATAGCCAATCCGCTAAGGTAAGGCTAAGTTAGGTCACCCTTACCGCCACCTTCGACGATGGCGTGCGGCCGCGGTGCGCCTCGGCAGATATCTCGATGTCGAGATAACTCTAGTACATGGGCGGCCGCAGGTCATGCGCGGGCACGCCCCGCACGCGCACGCGGGCCATCCGCGAGGCCCCCGGACGGATGCACTCCGGTTGCCCCGGCACCCGTACCGCCCGACCCTGAAAGTGACGGTGCTTCACACAGCCCTCACCCTGACGGCGCACCCCAACAGGAATCTCATCTCATATGTGAGATAACCTGCCGCCATGTCAGACGACTACCTCGTACGCATCGGCAAGCTCATCCGTGACGCCCGTCAGCACCGGGGCTGGACACAGACGCAGTTGGCCGAGGCTCTGGGCACGAGCCAGAGCGCCGTGAACCGTATCGAGCGCGGGAACCAGAACATCAGCCTTGAGATGATCGCCCGCATCGGTGAAGCACTCGACAGCGAAATCGTCTCGCTCGGCTATGCCGGACCCATGCATCTGCGGGTGGTCGGCCGGCGCCGGCTCTCCGGCTCCATCGACGTCAAGACGAGCAAGAACGCCTGCGTGGCGCTGCTCTGCGGCTCGCTCCTCAACAAGGGCCGTACGGTACTGCGCCGGGTGGCCCGTATCGAGGAGGTCTTCCGGCTCCTCGAAGTCCTCAACTCCATCGGCGTGCGCACCCGCTGGATCAACGACGGCGTCGACCTGGAGATCGTGCCCCCGGCCGAGCTCGACCTGGACGGCATGGACGCGGAGGCCGCCCGCCGGACCCGCTCCATCATCATGTTCCTCGGCCCGCTGCTGCACCGCATGGACCGCTTCCGGCTGCCGTACGCGGGCGGCTGCGACCTCGGTACGCGCACCATCGAGCCGCACATGATCGCGCTGCGCCGCTTCGGCCTGGACATCACGGCCACCGAGGGCATCTACCACGCCGAGGTGACGCGGACCGCCCCGGACCGCCCGATCGTCCTGACCGAGCGCGGCGACACGGTGACCGAGAACGCGCTGCTGGCCGCCGCCCGCCACGACGGCGTCACCGTCATCCGCAACGCCTCCTCCAACTACATGGTCCAGGACCTCTGCTTCTTCCTGGAGGCGCTGGGCGTACGGGTCGACGGCGTCGGCACCACCACCCTGACCGTGCACGGCGTGCCGAACATCGACGTCGACGTCGACTACTCGCCGTCCGAGGACCCGGTCGAGGCGATGAGCCTGCTCGCCGCCGCCGTGGTCACCGAGTCGGAGCTGACGATCCGTCGGGTGCCGATCGAGTTCCTGGAGATCGAGCTCGCGGTCCTGGAGGAGATGGGCCTGGACCACGACCGCTCGGCCGAGTACGCCGCCGACAACGGCCGCACCCGGCTGATCGACCTCACGGTCCGCCCCTCCAAGCTGGAGGCGCCGATCGACAAGATCCACCCGATGCCGTTCCCCGGGCTCAACATCGACAACGTGCCGTTCTTCGCGGCGATCGCGGCGGTGGCCCAGGGCAAGACCCTGATCCACGACTGGGTCTACGACAACCGTGCGATCTACCTCACGGACCTCAACCGCCTCGGCGGCCGCCTCCAGCTCCTCGACCCGCACCGGGTGCTCGTCGAGGGCCCGACCCGCTGGCGCGCGGCGGAGATGATGTGCCCGCCCGCGCTGCGCCCGGCGGTGGTGGTCCTGCTCGCGATGATGGCGGCCGAGGGCACGTCGGTCCTGCGCAATGTGTACGTGATCAACCGCGGGTACGAGGATCTGGCGGAGCGCCTCAACTCGGTGGGCGCGCAGATCGAGATCTTCCGGGACATCTAGCGGCAAATCCCCCAGACCGTGCGGCGGCTGGTCCCGTACGTCCGGCCATCGGTCCCCGGTCCCCGGTCCCCGGCCCCTGAGATCGTCCCCGCCGGGCGGCCTCAGGGACCGGGGGTCACGCCGCCCTGGAGGCGTTCCAGGTCCGCCGGGCGGACCTGGATGGCCAGCAGGGCGATCACCGCGGCCACGATCGCGAAGATCGCCGCCACGATGAAGGCAGTGGAGACCCCGGAGGCGAGCACCTGGTCGCTCCAGGGGCGCGGGAGCTTGCCGGTGTGCTGGAACATCAGGCGCTGGGCGGGGGTCGCCTGGTGCAGGAACTTCGGCACCTGGTCGGTCGCCTCGTTGCGGCTGGCCGTGCCGAAGACGGTGACCAGGATGGACAGCCCCAGCGAGCCGCCCACCTGCTGCGTGGCGTTGAGCATGCCCGAGGCGGCGCCCGTCTCGTGGACAGGCACGCCCGAGACGGCCATCAGTGTCAGCGACACGAAGTTGAGGCCCATGCCGAGGCTGAAGATGAGCATCGGCCCCAGGATGCTGCCCGCGTACGTGGAGTGGATGTCGGTGAGCGTCAGCCAGGACAGCCCCGCCGCGGCCAGCACCGACCCGGTCACCATGAACGGCTTGGGGCCGAACTTCGGCAGCAGTTGCGAGGCGATCCCCGCGCCCACCGCGATGACAGCGCTGACCGGCAGGAAGGCGAGTCCGGCCTTCAGCGGGCTGAAGCCCAGCACGTTCTGCACGAACAGCGTGAGGAAGAAGAACATGCCGAAGATCGCGGCGGCGAGGCTCAGCATGATGCCGTAGGTGCCGGCGCGGTTGCGGTCGGCGAACATGTGCAGCGGGGTGATGGGCCGCTCCGAACGCCGCTCGACCAGGTAGAAGAGGGTGAGCAGCAGCACCGCGGCGCCGAACGACCCCAGTGTGTACGGATCGCGCCAGCCCTCCTGGGCGGCGCGGATGAAGCCGTAGACCAGCGCGGTCATGCCGAGGGTCGAGGTGAGCGCGCCGGCGAAGTCGAAGTGGCCGGGATGCCGCTCGGACTCCTTGATGTGCCGGGGCGTGGCGATCACGATCAGCGCCGCGATCGGCACGTTGACGAAGAACACCCAGCGCCAGTCGAGCCATTCGACGAGGATGCCGCCGGTGAGCAGGCCGATCGCGCCGCCGCCCGCGGAGACCGCCGCGAAGACACCGAACGCCCGGTTGCGCTCGGGGCCTTCGGTGAACGTGGTGGTGATCAGGGCCAGCGCGGTCGGCGAGGCGATGGCGCCGCCGACGCCCTGGAGGGCGCGTGCGGCCAGCAACTGGCCGGAGCTCTGGGAGAGTCCGCCCAGCAGCGATGCGATCGCGAAGAGCATGACGCCGAAGACGAAGACCCGCCGGCGCCCGAGGATGTCGCCGGTGCGGCCGCCGAGCAGCAGCAGCCCGCCGAAGGTGAGCGTATAGGCGCTCACCACCCAGGCCAGGCTGGTCGTGGAGAAGTCCAGGGCTTTCTGGATGTGTGGGAGAGCGATGTTCACGATGGTGATGTCGAGTACCACCATCAACTGGCACGAGGCGATGACCAGGAGCGCGATGCCCTTGCCGCCGCCTCCGCGGTCGGGGGCGGCGGTGTCGGTCGTGGGTGTCGGCTGCGAACTCGTCATGGCGGACCTTGCCCTCGCACGAGGGACAGTGGACGGTCCCGTCCACCTCTCGACACTAAGCCCGGCCCCTGGGCCTCACCAGTCGATCACATCCCGGCCACCCCAACGGCCCGCCGCCGCCCCGCAGTCGTCACCGTGTGCAGGTCAGCGGTTGCCCAGCGTGCGCTTGGGGCGCGGCTCCACGGGCTCCTCGCGGGCCTGCGCCCACAGCGAGCGGACGTGGCCGAGGTGGCGGGCCATGCACTCCTCGGCGGCCCGTTCGTCGCCCGCCACCATCAGGTCCAGGAGCTCGATGTGCTCCTCGGCGGACGAGATGAGCTGGCCGCGCTCGTCGAGCCTGGTCAGCCCGTAGAGCCGGGAGCGCTTGCGCAGGTCGCCGACGGTCTCGACGAGCCGCTCGTTCCCGGCGAGGCCGAGGAGCTGGAGGTGGAAGCGGCGGTCGGCGTCGAGATAGCCGATGAGGTTGTGGTCGCGCGCGTGGGCGACGATCTCCTCGGCGACGGGCCGCAGTTCCTCCAGCTGCTCCACGGTGGCCAGCTGGGTCACCTTGCCGACGGTGGGCACCTCGATCATCGCGCGGAGCTCGGTGTACTGGTCAAGGTCGCGCTCGCTCACCTCGGTGATGCGAAAACCCTTGTTGCGTACGGGTTCGACGAGTCCCTCGCGGGCCAGGTCCAGCATCGCCTCGCGGACCGGGGTGGCCGAGATGCCGAAGTCGGCGGCCAGCCCCGGGGCGGAGTAGATGTTGCCGGGGCGGAGTTCACCGGCGACCAGGGCGGCGCGCAGGGCATGGGCGACCTGGTCGCGCAGGCGTTCCTGAGCCGTGATGAGATTGCGCTGCTTCAGGTCGCCCATGGCACTTCCTCCGTGAATCCGCGGAGGCTCAGCGTACAATGTCATGTTGCCCTTGTCGGGTGGCACCGTGCACGGTGCAAGGCCGCCGCCACGGCCAGATCCTCCCAGGCCATGCCCACACTTTTGAAGAGGCGGGGGCGGTCGGGTGCGACGGGGGCCCGCCCGCTGACGAGCTCGGCGAGGGTGCCCGTGATCTGACCGGGCCCGATGGCCCCCTCGTTCAGCGGGATCAGCAGGTCCCCCGCCTCGCGCAGCGCCGCCGCCCGCGACTCCACGTACACCGCGGAGCGCCGCACCAGCGCCGTATCGGTCTCGCGGGCGCCCGTCTCGTGCGAGCCGACCGCGACCACGGTGGCCCCGTCCGCGACGAGGCGCCCGTCGAACAGCGGGTCGCGCGCGGTGGTGCAGCAGATGACGAGGTCGGCGTCGCGGACGTCCTGCGGGGCGCCGCCCCGCGCCTCCACGCCCAGCGTACGGGCGTAGGCCACCAGCGCCTCGACGGCCTCGGGGCTGCGGGCGACCACGGTGAGGGACTTCAACTCCCGTACGGCCAGGGCCGCTCGCAGATGTCCGTACGCCTGCGGGCCCGCGCCGAACAGGACCAGGCGGGCGGCGTCCGGCGCCGCCAGGTGCGCGAGCGCGACGGCGGAGACGGCCGGGGTGCGCAGGGTCGTCAGGGCCGCGCCGTCCAGGAGGGCGAGCGGGAGCAGGGTCGCGCCGTCCAGGAGCAGATAGCTGCCGGTGATCCTGGGCAGGCCGCGCGCCGGGTTGGCCGGGGCGACGCCTGCGATCTTCACCCCCGCGTACGCCCCGGAGGCTGCGGGCATCAGCAGCAACTCCCCCGCCGCGACCGGCAGGTTGACGCGCGGCGGATCCGACTCGGGGTCGAACCCGCCGCGCAGCACGCCCGCCACCGCCTCGGCGGCCGCGGCGGGCGTGAGCAGGCGTGCGATCTCCTCCGCGCCGATCAGGTCGAGGCCCGCAGCGGTCGCGGCGAGGTCCGGACCGGTCGGGGCGGGGTCCGGGCCCGTCGCGGCGAGGGCCGCGCCGGTCCGGGCGAGGCCCCCGTCAAGCACTTCTCCAGGCCCCCTCACAGCAGGAAGCCCGCCGGGAAGGGGTCCGCCGGGTCCAGGAAGTACTGGGCCGTCCCGGTGATCCAGGCGCGGCCGGTCACCGTCGGCACCACCGCCACGAGCCCGCCGACCGTGGTCTCCTCGACGAGCCTGCCGGTGAACTCCGTACCGATGAAGGACTCGTTGACGAAGTCGCGGTGGAGCGGCAGTTCGCCCCGGGCATGCAACTGCGCCATCCGGGCGGAGGTGCCGGTGCCGCACGGCGAGCGGTCGAACCAGCCCGGGTGGATCGCCATGGCGTGCCGCGAGCGGACCGCGTCCGAGCCCGGCGCGGTGAGGTAGACGTGCTTCACCCCGCCGATCTCCGGGTTCTCGGGGTGCACCGGCCGGTCGACGGCGTTGATCGCGTCCATGATCGCGAGTCCGGCGGCGAGCAGGTCGTCCTTGCGCGCCCGGTCGAAGGGCAGCCCGAGGTCGTCGAGGTGGACGAAGGCGTAGAAGTTACCGCCGTACGCGATGTCGTAGGTGACCGTGCCGTGGCCCGGCACCTCCACCTTGCGGTCGAGCCCGAGGCAGAAGGAGGGCACGTTGGTGAGCGTGACGGACTTCGCCTCGCCGTCCTCCACCCGCACATCGACGCTCACCAGGCCGGCGGGGGTGTCGAGGCGGACCGTGGTGACCGGCTCGGTCACCGGCACCATGCCGGTCTCCACCAGCACGGTGGCCACGCCGATGGTCCCGTGACCGCACATCGGCAGCAGCCCGGAGACCTCGATGTACAGGACGCCGTAGTCGGCGTCGGGGCGGGTGGGCGGCTGGAGGATCGCGCCGCTCATGGAGGCGTGGCCGCGCGGCTCGTACATCAGCAGCGTGCGGAGGTCGTCGAGGTGGTCAAGGAAGTGGAGCCGCTTCTCGGCCATGGTGGCGCCGGGGATGACACCGACTCCGCCGGTGATCACCCGGGTCGGCATGCCCTCGGTGTGCGAGTCGACGGCGTGGTAGACGTGACGTGTGCGCATGGTCAGCGGAGTCCTTCCGCGAGTGCCTTCTCGGTGGCCGCGCGGACCGCGGACTCCTGGTCCCCGGCGAGTGCGGCGCGCGGCGGGCGGACGGGGCCGCCGGGACGGCCCGCGATGTCCATGGACAACTTGATGGCCTGCACGAACTCGGTCTTGGAGTCCCAGCGCAGCAGCGGGTGCAGCGACTTGTAGAGCGGCAGCGCGCTCTCCAGGTCGCCGGCGACGGCCGCGCGGTAGAGCGTGACGGAGGCGGCGGGCAGCGCGTTGGGGTATCCGGCGATCCAGCCGACGGCGCCGGCGAGGGCGAGTTCGAGCAGGACGTCGTCGGCGCCGATCAGCAGGTCGAGGTCGGGGGC
>NZ_JBFAAD010000061.1:0-24634 GCF_040639555.1 Streptomyces sp. NPDC023838 | reverse complement strand
TCGTCGACCTCCAGGTCCGGGACCTCGATCCCGGCGATCTTCGCTTGCCGGGTGCGGACCATGAAGTCGTGGTTGGCGGGGTCGTAGGAGATGTTGCCGCTGCCGTCCTGCTTTTCGATGCCGCCGATACGGTGCTCAAGGCCGGGGGTGCCAGGGACCGCCCACGGCCGGGCCAGCGTCTGCGGGTCGCGTTTGTACGGCCAGAACACCTCGGTGCCGTCGGCCAGTGTGTGGTTGGGGACGGTGGCGAACTGGACCCGCAGATCGGGCAGTTCACTGGCATCGGGGATACGCCAGGGCTCGGACCCGTTGGCCAGGTAACCGTCGGACAGCAAGAAGACGGGGGTGCGGTAGGTCAGGGCGATCCGCGCCGCATCCAGCGCCGCGGTGAAACAGTCCGCCGGCGTCTTTGGCGCCACGATCGGCACGGGCGCCTCACCATTACGCCCATACATCGCCTGCAGCAGATCCGCCTGCTCGGTCTTGGTGGGCAGGCCGGTGGAGGGCCCGCCGCGCTGGATGTCGACGATCAGCAGCGGCAACTCCAGAGAGACCGCCAGCCCGATCGTCTCGGACTTGAGCGCCACACCCGGCCCCGACGTCGTGGTCACCGCCAGGGACCCGCCGAAGGCCGCGCCCAGGGCTGCTCCGATGCCGGCGATCTCGTCCTCGGCCTGGAAGGTGCGCACGCCGAAGTTCTTGTGCCGGGACAGCTCGTGCAGGATGTCCGAGGCCGGCGTGATCGGATACGAGCCCAGGTATAGCGGCAGGTCAGCTTGCCGGGAGGCGGCGATCAGCCCGTAGGCCAGGGCCAGGTTCCCGGAGATGTTGCGGTAGGTGCCCGGGGGGAAAGCGGCGTGGGCGGGGGCGACCTCGTAGGAGACGGCGAAGTCCTCGGTGGTCTCGCCGAAGTTCCAGCCCGCCCGGAAAGCAGCGACGTTCGCTTCGGCGATCACCGGCTTTGTGGCGAACTTCTGCCGCAGGAACGCTTCGGTGGCCTCCGTGGGCCGGTGATACATCCACGACAGCAGACCCAGCGCGAACATGTTCTTCGAGCGTTCGGCTTCCTTGCGGGAAAGCCCGAACTCCTTGAGCGCCTCCACCGTGAGGGTGGTCAGCGGCACGGGGTGGACGTTGTAGGCGTCCAGAGTGCCGTCCTCCAGCGGACTGGCGGCATAGCCGACCTTCGCCATCGGGCGCTTGGTGAACTCATCCGTGTTGACGATGATGTCCGCGCCGCGCGGCACGTCCGCGAGGTTGGCTTTGAGGGCGGCGGGGTTCATGGCGACCAGGACGTTGGGTGCGTCGCCGGGGGTGAGGATGTCGTGATCGGCGAAGTGCAGCTGGAAACTGGAGACGCCCGGCAGGGTGCCGGCAGGAGCGCGGATCTCGGCGGGAAAGTTCGGCAACGTGGAAAGATCATTACCGAACGAGGCGGTCTCCGAGGTGAACCGGTCCCCCGTGAGCTGCATCCCATCACCCGAATCACCCGCGAAACGGATGATCACCCGATCAAGGCGCTTGACCTCTTTCTGGCCCACGGGTCTGCGCTGCTCACCGACGACGGCCTCATCGGCCCCGTCTGCCTGCTCCGCTGGCGTACTGACCTGGCTGGTCACTGAACTGGACCTCCCTGGGACGGGCTGCTCGGGCGCGCCCGGAGGACCGGTCGCTCCAAAGCCCACCCTACGTCTGTAAGGGTCGCCTTCCTTGGATGGATCGCATCCTGGACGCCCTTTTGAGATGGTCCAATGCCCCGGTTTGTCATATTTCAGTCGCCCCCCGGCTCTCCCCGGCTCCTTCTGGTAAGACGCCCCTCACTCGGTCTTTGGTTGTAGGTCCCCGGCCCCGTCCGGCTCGCGGCACCTATCTGACAGGGTGTCAGGTGTTCAGGAATTGAGGTAGGTCAGCACCGCGAGTACCCGCCGGTGGTCGCCGTCACTTGGGGAAAGCCCCAGCTTCAGGAAGATGTTGCTGACGTGCTTCTCGACCGCGCCGTCGCTCACGACCAGCTGTTTCGCGATGGCGTTGTTCGTACGCCCCTCGGCCATCAGACCGAGGACCTCGCGCTCGCGTGGCGTGAGACCGGCCAGTACGTCCTGCTTGCGGCTGCGACCGAGCAGCTGGGCCACCACTTCGGGGTCCAGGGCGGTACCGCCCCGGGCGACCCTTACGACGGCGTCCACGAACTCCCTCACCTCGGCGACGCGGTCCTTGAGCAGATAGCCCACACCGCGGCTGGAACCGGCCAGGAGTTCGGTGGCGTACTGCTCCTCCACGTACTGGGACAGTACGAGTACCCCCACGTCGGGGTACAGCTTCCGCAGCTGCACCGCGGCCCGTACGCCCTCGTCGGTGTGGGTCGGCGGCATCCGTACGTCCGCGACCACCACGTCCGGCAGCGCGTCCTGGCCGGCGAGGTCGCCGACGGTCTTGACCAGCGCTTCTCCGTCGCCGACCCCGGCGACGACGTCGTGCCCCCGGTCGGTCAGCAGGCGGGTCAGTCCCTCCCGAAGCAGCACTGAATCCTCGGCGATGACGACCCGCACCCTGTCCTCCACGATCTTGCAGTCCCCCGGCTCGGTGTTGCTCGGCTGTGCACGCCCGACGGCTGTGCCCACCCAGCATCCCAGCATCCGGACCGCGCTGCGTGAAATCCAGAGCGCGAAGGACTCCCTCTTGGCCTTCCGACCCCTTTCCGGGGCTGCGCCCCGCCCCCGCGTTCGTCTGCGCGACCAGCCACACACAGCCCGCAGGCAAACGGGGGTCGGGGGCGCAGCCCCGCTGGGGGTGCAGGGGGCGAAACCCCTCGCAACAGGGGTCCGGGGGCGCAGCCCCCGGGAAACCCCTGCCCACCCCCACCCCCGGAGGGTTCAGGGAAGGGGCGGGGAGGGGCAACTCACGCCCGCCACGGCAGCTCCGCCGTCACCGTCGTGGGCCCACCCCGCGGCGAGTCCACCACCAGAATCCCGTCCACCGCGTCCAGCCGCTCCGCGAGCCCCGCGAGCCCCGACCCCCCATCGGCCGTCGCCCCACCCCGCCCGTTGTCCGTGACCTGCAGCATCAGCCGGTCCTGAGCCCGCCACACATCGACCCCGGCCCGGCTCGCCCCGCTGTGCTTGCTGACGTTCTGGAGCAGCTCGGAGACGGTGAAGTACGCGATCCCCTCGATGGCCGGCACGGGGCGGCCCGGCAGATCCACTTCCACCTGCACCGGCACCGTGCACCGCGAGGCGACCGCCGACAGGGCGGCGTCCAGGCCGCGGTCGGTCAGGACGGCGGGATGGATCCCCCGGGCCAGATCCCGCAGCTCCTGGAGCGCCACCTTCACCTCACCGTGCGCGGAGTCGACCATCCGCGCCGCCGCCTGCGGGTCCTCGGTCAGCTTCTCCTTCGCGAGCCCCAGATCCATCGCGAGGGCGACCAGCCGCGCCTGCGCCCCGTCGTGCAGATCCCGCTCGATGCGCCGCAGGTCCGCGGCGGACGCGTCCACCACCACGCCCCGGTCCGACTCCAGCTCCACCACCCGCTCCTCCAGCCGCGACGGCCCGAGCAGCCCGAAGAGCAGCCCCCGGTCGACGTACGCGAGTCCCCGGATGATCCACGGCACGACGAGCGTCACGACCAGCCCGACCAGCACGGTCACGGTGATCTCGAACGGCGAGTCGAGATAGAAGTTGTGCGTCCCGTCGCCGTACAGCTGGAGCCCGTCCTGACCGGTGTACATCGGGAACACCCACTGCCACAGCGGGTAGCTCAGCAGCCCCCACCCGTACACCCACAGCGACAGCGAGACGACGAAGGAGAAGACCGCCCAAGGGAAGTGCAGCACCGAGTACAGCAGGTGGCGCCAGGACACCCCGCTCTTCAGTACGGCCCCGACCCAGGCCATCCCGCTCTTGGCCCGCACCGGCTGCGGCGCGGGCACGTCCACGCCCAGCAGGGCCCGCGCCCGGCTCCGCTCCATCGCGCCGAAGCCCCGGCACCCGACCAGCGCCGCCGCGAGCAGCGGGATGCCGAGGAAGGTGATCAGCAGCCCGGCGCTGAGCGACACCATGACGACGGCCCAGGTGAACATGACGATGCTGATCGGCAGGCTGAGCAGCAGATAGCCGAACTCACGGAACGTCCGGGCCTCCAGCGGCGCGCGCAGCGCCGGCGGAAGGAAGTGCTGCCGCGCGGGCCGCCGCTGCCCGTACTCCGTCTCCATGATCATCGGTCCGTCCGTTTCCGTTTCCGCTGATGTACGCGTGTCCGCCGTCCGCGGGGCCGCGTTCTCGTACGTACAAGACTGCTGGCCACGGCGTCCCCGGACCATGGAGCCGGTCACCGTCTTGGACGGGGGGTTTTCCCTACCTCGCCCCCACAGCCAGGCCCCCGCCTCCCACGGCGAGGCCCCGGTCTCTGCGGCGAGGCCCCGGTCTCCCACGGCATGGCCCCGGCTCCCACGGCCATGGCTCACCCCGCCCTCCCCCCGTGCCCGGCTCTACTCCTTCGGCCCCCGGGCCCGCCACGGCAGTTCGGCCGTGACGATCGTCGGCCCGCCGACGGGGGAGTCGAGCACGAACAGCCCGTCCACCGCCCCCAGCCGCTCCGCGAGCCCCGCCATGCCCGTACCGCCGTCCAGCCGCGCGCCGCCGCGCCCGTCGTCCTCGACCTGGATGAGCAGCCGGTCGCCCGCCCGCCACACCTCCACCGAGGCCGTCCGCGCGCCGCTGTGCTTGCTGACGTTCTGGAGCAGCTCGGAGACGGTGAAGTACGCGATGCCCTCGATCGCCGCCGCGGGCCTCTCCCGTACGTCCACGGTCACCTTCACCGGCACCGTGCAGCGCGAGGCGACCGACGAGAGGGCGGCGTCCAGGCCGCGGTCGGTGAGGACCGCCGGGTGGATGCCCCGGGCCAGGTCGCGCAGCTCCTGGAGGGCGAGCTTGACCTCGCCGTGCGCCTCGTCGACCATCGCCGCCACGGTTTCGTCGGCCTGGCCCTCCAGAAGCTTCTCCTTCGCGAGGCCGAGCCCCATGGCGAGGGCGACCAGCCGGGCCTGCGCGCCGTCGTGCAGATCGCGTTCGATGCGGCGCAGGTCGGCGGCCGCCGTGTCCACGACCACCCCGCGGTCCGATTCCAGTTCGGCGATCCGCCGCTCCAGGTCGTCCGAGGGCGAGAGCAGCCCCCGCACCATCGCCCGGTCGGCGTTGGTGAGCACCCGGGCGACGAACCCGAGCACCGGCCACGCCACGAACAGGCTGACCATCGTGACGGCGAAGGTCAGCACGCCCCAGGGCAGCCGGATGAACTCGTAGAGCACGTTCCGCCAGCCCACCGGGTCCTTCAGGCTCGTCCACAGCCAGCGCATGGCCCCGCCGCGCCCGCCGGGCCGCAGCGCCCGGGCCGGGATCGGCGTGGGCTCCTCTATCCGTACGCCGAGCAGCGCGCGCGCCCGCGCGCGTTCCAGTTTGCCCAGCTGACGGGCGCCGACCAGCCCGACAGCGAGCAACGGCAGGCCGATCACGGTGACCGAGAGCCCGGCGCCGGTGGAGATCAGCACGGTCACGTAGACGAAGCCGATGAGCGCCATCGGCAGGTTGGCGAGGAGATGCGCGATCTCCTTCCAGGTCTGCCGGTCGTAGGCGAACCGCGCGGGCGGCAGGCTGTCGTCGTCGTACGGCTGGTCGTACGGCCGGTCGTACGGCTGGTCGTTCGACGAGCCGTGCAGGTGGTCGTACAACTGGTAGTACGGCTGGTCGTGCGATTGGCTCTGCGGCCGGTCGGAACGCCTGCCGGGCCGTCGGCCGGATCGGCGGCCCGGCGGCTGCGCGTCGCGGAAGGTGCTGGTCATGAAGGCAAGCCTGCCGGGCCGCACGGCCCCGCGCCATGGGGTGGATGGGCGGGTTTCGCCGGGGGAAAACCCCACCCCCCGGGCTGTACCGGGCACCCCCGAGCCCCGCGCGCCAACGCGATCAGGTCACGCCCGGGGTCCGGTTCCGGACACGACGGCGGCGGACGCCGGGATGCCGCCGCCCGGGCGTCCAGTGGGCGACCGGTGTGCAACCTGCGTGAGACACCTGCTTACGGTGCCCTTAGCAGGGCCTAGACTCCCGTGCGTACAGATCGTCGAACAGACTGCAACGACTGCACTGCACGGCTGCAACGGCTGAAACGACTGCAACAACGACTGCAACAACGACTGCAACGAGGTCAGGGAGCGAGGGGCGGACGTGCCGGAACCGACCGTACGCCAGCTGTCGGCGGACTACTTCCACAGCTATTCGGTCGTCGGACTGCTCGCCGTCGTCGGCGTGCTCTTCGTCGCGGTGGCCTTCGGGGCCGGGCGCCTGCTGCGGCCGGTGGTCCCGACGCCGGAGAAGCTGCTCACGTACGAATGCGGAGTGGACCCCGTCGGCGAGGGCTGGGCGCACACGCAAGTGCGCTACTACGTCTATGCCTTCCTGTACGTGATCTTCGCCGTCGACTCGATCTTCCTCTTCCCGTGGGCGACGGTCTTCGCCGCCCCCGGATTCGGCGCGGCCACGCTGGTCGAGATGTTCATCTTCCTCGGCTTCCTGGCCGTGGGACTGCTCTACGCATGGAAGAAGGGCGTCCTCGAATGGACGTGACGACTCCGGATCCCCAGTTCCTGCCCATGCCGAATATGGCCGAAAAGGGCGCCCGAGCGGCTGCGGGGGCTGCCGGCGCGACGCCCGCCGGGGCTCCCGTCGCCGCCACGGCCGTGCAGGGCCAGCGCCTGGGCGTGCTCTCGCGGCTGGCACCCGAGCCGATGAAGGTGGTCCTCAACTGGGGCCGCCGCTACAGCCTCTGGGTGTTCAACTTCGGACTCGCCTGCTGCGCCATCGAGTTCATCGCGGCCTCGATGGCCCGCCACGACTTCATCCGGCTCGGCGTGATCCCGTTCGCGCCCGGCCCGCGCCAGGCCGACCTCATGATCGTCTCCGGCACGGTGACGGACAAGATGGCCCCGGCGGTGAAGCGGCTGTACGAGCAGATGCCCGAGCCGAAGTACGTCATCTCCTTCGGCGCCTGCTCCAACTGCGGCGGCCCGTACTGGGACTCGTACTCGGTGACCAAGGGCGTCGACCAGATCATCCCGGTCGACGTGTACGTCCCCGGGTGCCCGCCCCGTCCCGAGGCGCTCCTCCAGGGCATCCTCAAGCTCCAGGAGAAGATCGCCCGCGAGTCGCTGGGCGAGCGGTACGCCACGCAGGCGTCACCGGCCCAGCTGACCAGCGGATTGGTCGCGGCGCCGGTGGCTCCGGGGGCTCAGGCGGCGCCGGTGCCTCAGGTGGCTCCGGCGGAGCAGGGGGAGCCCTCTGCGGGTGGGGTCGGTGCGGCTGGTGGGACTGAGGGGACCTCCGAGGCTTCCGGGACTTCCGGGGCCTCTGGGGCCTCTGGGGCCTCTGGGGCCTCTGGAGGGTCCGAAGCTTCCGATGCCTCCGGGACTTCCGATGCTTCCAAGGGCGACGACACGCCGACGCCGGGGGCCGCGCAATGACCGCGTACGACCGTCTGCCCGACGCCGTCACGGAGATCTTCGGCGAGGAGGCCACCGCCGAGGAGGCGTACGGCCTCCTCACCGTCGACGTCCCCGCCGGCTCCTGGATCGCCGCGCTGGAGATCGCCCGCGACCAGCTGGGCTGCACGTACTTCGACTGGCTCAGCGCGGTCGACGAGCCCGGCACCGGCTTCCGCGTGTGCGCACACGTCGTCTCCCTGGGATCCCTCCGATCCTCCGAACGCCCTGAATCGCCTGAATCCCCTGGATCCCCTGAGGGGCGCCGGGTCCGCCGCCTCCTCGTCCGTACGACCGTGCCGCACACCGCCCCCGTACTGGCCTCGGCCGTGGACGTGTACGCGGGCGCGGCCTGGCACGAGCGCGAGACGCACGAGATGTTCGGCGTCGAGTTCGAGGGTCACCCCAACCTGATTCCCCTCCTCCTCCCCGAGGGCTTCGAGGGCCACCCCCTGCGCAAGGACTTCGTCCTGGCGGCGCGGGTCGCCAAGGCGTGGCCGGGTGCGAAGGAGCCGGGCGAGTCGGAGCACGGCGGCCCCAAGCGGCGCCAGATGCTCCCGCCGGGCGTCCCCGACCCGAACGAGTGGGGCCCCCTCAAGGGCCAGCTCCCACCCGCCCCGACCCGCACCCCGCGCGCCGCCGGCGACCGCCCGGCCCGCCGGACCCGTACGGTCACGGAGGGCTCGGCCTCCCAGCCGACCCCCGGAACCGAGGCCCCGGCCCGCCCGGTACGCCGCACCCGTACGGCGTCGGAGGGCTCGGCATCCCAGACGTCTCCCGAGGCAGCGCCCCCGGAGGCCCCGGCCCGCCCGGTACGTCGCACCCGTACGGCGTCGGAGGGCTCGGCGTCCCAGACGTCTGCTGAGGCAGCGACCTCGGAGGCCCCGGCAGCCCGCCCGGTACGTCGCACCCGGACGGCGTCGGAGGGCTCGGCGTCCCAGACGTCTCCCGAGGCAGCGGCCCCGCCGCGCACCCGCAGCACGGACGCCCCCTGGAACAACCCGCGTCCGGCGTTCGACGACGCGCCGGAGACCCCGGCCGCGCCGGAACGTACGGAATCCACGCCCGCAGCCGAGGCCGAGTCCGAGCCTAGGGCCGGGGCCAAGTCCGGGGCCGAGTCCAAGTCCGGGGCCGGGGCCGGGGCCAAGTCCGAGCCCAGGCCCGAGCTCAAGTCCGGGGCCGACCCCGAGCCCGAGCCCGAGCCCAACCCCAAGCCTGACCCCGAGCCCGACCCCGAAACCGACACCCCCGCCGGAGGCGAACCCGCGTGAACGACGCACTCGACGTCGCCCTCCGGCTCCTCGTCCTCCTCGCCGTGTTCCTCGTCCTGCCCCTCGTCATCGGGCAGACCGAGCACAAGGTCATGGCCCATATGCAGGGCCGCCTCGGCCCGATGTACGCCGGTGGCTTCCACGGCTGGGCCCAGCTCGTCGCCGACGGTGTGAAGTTCGCGCAGAAGGAGGACGTGGTCCCGGCCGACGCCGACCGCCGCGTCTTCCAGCTCGCCCCCGCCGTCGCCCTCCTCCCGTACCTCCTCGTCCTGGTCGCCATCCCCATCGGCCCCGGCGCGGGCGCCGTCGGCCAAGTGGTCGACGCGGGCATCTTCTTCGTGCTCGCCGTCATGGGCGTCGGCGTACTCGGCTCGCTCATGGCGGGCTGGGCCTCGGCCAACAAGTTCTCCCTCCTCGGCGGACTGCGCACCGCCGCCCAGCTCCTCGCGTACGAGCTGCCGATGCTGCTCGCCGCCGCCTCCGTGGCGATGGCGGCCGGCACGGTCTCCCTCCCCGGCATCGTCAACGCCTTCGAGTGGTGGTGGCTGCCCTGGCAGATCGTCGGCGCCCTGGTCTTCTTCACCGCCGGCCTCGCCGAACTCCAGCGCCCGCCCTTCGACATGCCCGTCGCCGACTCCGAGATCATTTTTGGCGCGTACACCGAGTACACCGGCCTGCGCTTCGCTCTCTTCCTCCTCGCCGAGTACGCCGGGATCGTCGTCCTCTGCGGCCTCACCACCGTCCTCTTCCTGGGCGGCTGGCACGGCCCCTTCGGCGCCGACGGGCTCGGCTGGGTGTGGACGCTCCTCAAGACCGCGCTCCTCGCTTTCGTCGTCATCTGGCTCCGCGTCAGCTATCCCCGGCTCCGCGAGGACCAGCTGCAGAAGCTCGCCTGGACCACGCTCATCCCGCTCGCTCTCGCGCAGATCGCGCTCACCGGCATCGTGAAGGTGGCGATCAACTGATGGCTGCGCCGCTCCCGCCCGCCCGTCCCCGTTTCCCCGGTTCCGGCCTGGCCAAGGGCCTCGCCGTCACCCTCCGCACGATGACCAGGAAGACGGTCACCGCGCAGTACCCGGACGCCCAGCCCGAACTCCCGCCCCGCAGCCGGGGCGTGATCGGCCTGTTCGAGGAGAACTGCACGGTCTGCATGCTCTGCGCCCGCGAGTGCCCCGACTGGTGCATCTACATCGACTCCCACAAGGAGACGATCCCGGCCGCCGCCCCTGGCGGCCGCGAGCGCAGCCGCAACGTCCTCGACCGCTTCGCCATCGACTTCTCCCTCTGCATGTACTGCGGTATCTGCATCGAGGTGTGTCCTTTCGACGCGCTGTTCTGGTCGCCCGAGTTCGAGTACGCGGAGACGGACATCCGCGAACTCACCCACGAGCGCGACAAGCTCCGCGACTGGATGTGGACCGTCCCGGCCCCGCCCGCCCTCGACCCTGGGGCCGAGGAGCCCAAGGAGATCGCCGCGGCCCGCAAGGCGGCTGAAAAGCTCGCGGCAGCAGAGGCAGCAGAGGCAGAAGAGAGCGCGGGCGCCGCAGAGGCCCCCGAGGCCCCACCGGCCCCCAAGGCCACACCCGCCCCCGACGCCGAGGAGGGCCAGGCATGATGCTCCTCGCCAGCGGTCACCACCCGGTGCACCACGGTTTCCTCTCCCCGACCGGCGTCGAGATCGCGTTCCTCCTCGTCGCCGCGGTCACCTTCGGTGCCGCCGTCCTCACCGTCACGACCAAGCAGCTGGTGCATGCCGCCCTCTGGCTGGTCGTGGCGCTCGGCGGCATCGCCGTCGAGTACCTCCTGCTCACCGCCGAGTTCATCGCCTGGGTGCAGGTACTGATCTACGTCGGTTCCGTCGTGGTCCTCCTCCTCTTCGGACTGATGCTCACCAGGGCACCGATCGGCCGCTCCCCGGACGCCGACTCGGGCAATCGATGGGCCGCCCTCGTCGTCGCCCTGGCCGCCGCCGGCTCCCTCCTCTGGGTCGTCGTCGACGCCTTCCGTACGACCTGGATCAACCTCGACGGACCCAGCCAGGGCTCGACCAAGGTCTCCGGCTCGATCCTGTTCCGCCACTGGGTGCTGCCGTTCGAAGCGCTCTCCGTCCTCCTTCTCGCCGCACTCGTCGGCGCGATCGTCATGTCCCGCAAGAGCGGTGACGCGGGCGGTGTCGCGAGCAGTGACGCGAGCGCCGGCCCGAGCGGTGCCCCCGGCGACGCCCCCAGAGACAAGGAGCAGCGCTGATGCACCTCATCTATCCGGCCGTGCTCGCCGTCCTCCTCTTCTGCACCGGTGTGTACGGAGTGCTCGCGCGCCGCAACGCGATCCTGGTCCTGATGTCCGTCGAGCTGATGCTCAACGCCGTCAACCTCAACCTCGTCGCCTTCGACGTCTGGCTGCGCGACACCCTCCACGCCGGACAGGCGCTCACCCTGTTCACCATCGCCATCGCCGCCGCCGAGATCGGCATCGGCCTGGCGATCGTCCTGGCGGTGTACCGAAACCGGGGCACCGCGGACATCGACAAGCTCCGCGACACCGCCGAGGGCTCCGGCCCCGACGACCCCGCCGCCCCGGCACAGAAGGCTGAGGCCGCCGCGTGACCACCACGACCCTCGCCGTCCTCGTCCCCCTCCTTCCGTTCCTGGGCGCGGCCGCCGGACTCCTGCTCGGCCGCACCGCCCCCGCCTATGTACGCCCCCTGGCCGTCCTGCCGACCCTGGCCGCGTTCGTCCTCGCCGTCGTCGTCGCCGTGGACCAGGGCGGCGGCAAGTCGATCGACGCGTCGAGGCGACTCACCCCGACCGGGTCCGTCCCCGTCGACCTCGCCCTGCACCTCGACGGCTTCGCCGTCCTCGTCGCCGTCCTGGTCGGCCTGGTGGCGACCTGCGTGCAGCTGTATTCGACCGGGTACCTGCGCGACGACCCGCGCTACCCCTCGTACGCCGCTCTCGTCTCCCTCTTCACCTCCGCGATGCTGCTCGTCGTCTACTCCGGCGACCTGATGGTGCTGCTGGTCGGCTGGGAGATCATGGGCATCTGCTCGTACTTCCTGGTCGGCCACTACTGGGAGACCCCCGAGGCGCGCGCCGCCTCCCTGAAGGCCTTCCTGGTCACCAAGCTCGGTGACGTCCCCTTCCTGATCGGTCTGTTCGCGCTGGCCACCGACGCCGGTACGTTCCGGATCACCGGGGTCGTCCAGGCCTCCCTCACCGGCGGGATCGACCACCCCACGCTGATCGCCCTGCTGCTCCTCGCCGGTGTGGCGGGCAAGTCCGCGCAGTTCCCGCTGCACACCTGGCTGCCCGACGCGATGGCGGGCCCGACCCCCGTCTCCGCGTTGATCCACGCCGCGACGATGGTCGCCGCCGGCATCTACTTCGTGGCCCGTCTCCTCCCCGTCTTCGCGGCCTCGGGGGCCGCCCTGACCGTGCTCGCCGTGATGGCCGCCGTCACGATGGTCGGCTCGGCGCTGGCCGCCCTCGCGCAGGACGACATCAAGCGCGTGCTCGCCTACTCGACGATCGGCCAGCTCGGCTACATGTCCGGCGCCCTGGCCGTCGGCGACCGCGGCGCGGCCGTCTTCCACCTCCTGTCACACGGCGCCTTCAAGGCGCTGCTGTTCCTCGCGGCCGGCGTGATCATCCACGCGGCCGGCACCAACTCGCTGTCCGCCATGTCCCGCATGGACGGCCTCGCCAAGCGCATCCCCGACGCGTACTGGACGATGACCGTCGCCCTCCTCGCGCTCGCCGCCATTCCTCCCTTCGCCGGCTTCTTCTCCAAGGAAGCCGTCCTGTCCGCCGCCGAGCACACCGCTCTCGGCGACAGCACGGTCGCCCCGCAGGGCACCGGCTGGATCGTCCTGATCGCCGGTCTGCTGACCGCCCTGCTCACCGCCGCGTACGCTGCCCGCCTGTGGCTGATGGCCTTCCGCGGGACGGGCGCCCCGGCTCCCGACCACGGCCGCCAGCCGGTCGCGATGAACGCCGTGCTCTGGGTGCTCGCGATCCCCTCGATCGGCTTCGGTCTGACCACCGGCTACCTGGACGAGTGGTTCGACGGCCACGCGCTCACCCCGGCCCTGACCACCTCGGTGCTCTCGACCGGCGTCGCCCTGGTCGGCGGACTCGTCACGTACGCCACCTGGCGGCACACCAGCGCCCTCGCCGCGCGCACCCCGATCGGCGCCGTCGCCGCCCACCCGGAGGCGGACGGAGGCCTGGTCGAGGAAGAGGCCATCGCCAGCCACACCCCGGTCTACGGCGACATCGCCTCGGCGAGCGACCCGGCCGACCCGGGCCGTCTGCTGCTCGGCCCGCTGCACCGCCACGCGGCCACCGGCTTCCACCTCGACGCGGTCTACCGGACGCTGTTCGTCCGCCCCGTGCTCGCCGGCGCCTCCCTGGTCCGCTTCCTGGACCGCGAGGTCGTCGAGACGTACGTCCAAGGCGCGGGCGCTCTTCCGCGCTGGCTGGGCGCGGCCGTCCGCAAGGCCCAGACCGGCAATGTGCAGACCTACCTCAGCGCGCTGCTCGCGGGCTCCGCCGTCCTGGCGCTCGTCGCCGTCGTCCTTGCCAACGCCAACGCCGGATCGTGAGCCGTGATTGATATCAGCGCGTCCGTGATGCAGTTCCTTCTCGCGTTCATCGTGGTCGGCCCGCTCGTCGGCGCGGCGGCGGCGCTGCTGCCCGCCCCGCCCGGACTGAAGGGGAAGTCGCCCGGCCAGGCCGTGCTCCGCCACGGCGTGACGGTCACCGGCGCGATCCTTGTCGCGGCGATCGTCCTGGCGCTCGGCTTCGACCGTGACCACCCGTCGAAGATGCAGGCCACGACGGACATCAAGTGGATCCCCACGCTGAACGTGCGCATCCACCTCGGCATCGACGGCATCTCACTCCCCCTTCTCGTCCTGACCGCGCTGCTGACCTTCCTCTGCGCGCTGTACAGCTATTTCAAGATGCCCGCGGGCCCGTCCCCGAAGGCATTCGTCGCTCTCCTGCTCGTCCTGGAGTCCGGCACCCTAGCCACCTTCGCCGTCCTCGATCTGCTGCTGTTCTTCCTCGCGTTCGAGATGGTCCTCATCCCGATGTACTTCCTGATCGCCCGCTGGGGCGGCGACCAACGGCAGGCAGCCGCCTGGAAGTTCATCCTCTACACCCTGCTCGGTTCCGTCGTCATGCTGCTCGGCCTGCTGCTGATCGGGTTGAAGACCGGCACATTCGACATGGTGGCACTCGCCACTGACAACGGCCGGGGGATGACCACATCGGTGCAGGTCATCGCCGTTTTGGCGATCGGGATCGGGCTCGCGGTGAAGACCCCGATGTGGCCGCTGCACAGCTGGCTGCCGGACGCCCACACCGCCGCGCCCACCGTCGGTTCGGTACTGCTGGCAGGTGTGCTGCTGAAGATGGGTACGTACGGGTTCGTCCGGATCGTCCTCCCGATCGCCCCTGATGGTATGCACCGGTTCGCCCCGTATCTCGCGGCCTTCGCCGTCGCCGGGATCATCTACGGATCGCTGGCCTGCCTGGCGCTGGCCAAGCGGGGCAACAAGGGCGATCTGAAGCGCCTCATCGCGTACTCCTCGGTCGGCCACATGGGCTTCGTGCTCCTCGGCATCGCGAGCATGACCCCCACCGGCGTCAACGGCGCGCTCTTCGCGAACATCGCCCACGGCCTCATCACCGGCCTGCTCTTCTTCCTGGTCGGAGCACTCAAGGACCGGTACGGCACCGCCGACCTGGACACCCTCTCCGGCGCGACCGGCGCTGCGCTCTACGGCCGCGCCCCGCGCCTGGGCGGCCTGCTGGCCTTCGCGGCGGTCGCCTCGCTCGGACTGCCGGGCCTGGCCGGTTTCTGGGGCGAAATGCTGGCCATGTTCGGCGCGTTCGACCCGGCCGACGGCCTCAGCCGCCCCGCGTTCCTCACCTTCATGGCCATCGCGGCCGTCGGCACGCTGCTCACCGCCGCGTATCTGCTCGTCGTCGTCCGCCGCGTCTGCATGGGCACGCCGGACACCCAGCCGCAGGAGCCCCGGCTCGTGGACGTCAAGGGATACGAAGTCGCCTCCTGGAGCCCGCTCGTGGCCCTCACCGTCCTCGCCGGCCTCTGGCCCGCGGTCCTCCTCGGCCTCACCGATCCGGCCGTCCACAAGCTCCTCGCAGGAGGCAAGTCGTGACCGTGGCCGCCGCAAGCGCCCCGTCCCTGGCCGGCGCCGCGAGCGTCGTCCAGTCCGTCGACTGGCTCGCGATCGCCCCGCCGGTGATCACCGCGTCCGTCGCGCTGATCGTGCTGGTCGCCGACCTCTTCCTGCCGCGCGAGCGCAAGCCGCTGCTCGGCGGGATCGCCGTCGCGGGCCTCGGCGCCGCTCTGCTCCTCCTGATCCCGCTCCACAAGTCGACGCGCTCGACCTTCTGCCTCACCGCCAACCCCGAGGCGTGCAGCTACACCGTCGACCGCTTCACCGTGGTGATCCAGTTCCTGGTGCTCGGCGGCGCCCTGCTCACCGCGCTGCTGTCGATGCCGGAGCCCACCGGAAGCAAGGAGAGGCTTCCCGCGGGCGAGTTCTGGTTCCTGCTGCTCTCCTCGGCCGCCGGCGCCGCCCTGCTGCCCGCCTCCCGCGACCTGGCCACGCTGGTCGTCGCCCTGGAGGTCGCCTCGCTGCCGGCCTTCGCCCTCGTCGGCCTCAAGCGGGGCGACCGGCTGTCCTCGGAGTCGGCCCTCAAGTTCTTCCTCTCCTCGGTGACCGCGACCGCGGTGATGCTGCTCGGCGTCAGCTTCGTGTACGCGGCGACCGGTTCCCTGCACCTCACCGAGATCGCCAACCGTCTCGCCGACGTGCCCTACCAGTTGGACACCGTCGCCCAGACCGGCGTCGCGCTGACCCTGGTGGGCTTCGCCTTCAAGACGGCCGCCGTCCCGTTCCACTTCTGGGTCCCCGACACCTATGTAGGCGCGCCCCTGCCGGTCGCCGCCTACTTGTCGGTCGTCGGCAAGGCCGTCGGCTTCTCCGGCCTCGTCCTGGTGGCCGTCATCGCCTTCCCGGCGTACGCGGACGTGTGGGGCCCGGCTCTCGCGGTCGTCGCCGCGCTGACGATGACCGTCGGCAACGTGGGCGCGCTGCGCCAGTCGGCCACGCGCGCGTACAGCGCGATCCGGCTGCTCGCCTGGTCCTCCGTCGGCCAGGCCGGCTACCTCCTGGTGCCGATCGCGGCCGCTGGCTACTCCAGCGACACCCAGGTCGGCGCCACCGTCGCGTATGCCCTGATGTACGCCGTGGTGAACCTCGGCGCCTTCGCGGTGGCCGCGCTGGTCGCCCGTACGCGGCCGCTGAACCGTATCGCCGACTACCGCGGCCTGTACGCCGAGCGGCCGTTCACGGCGCTCGCGCTGGCGTTCTTCCTGCTGTGCCTGGCGGGTCTGCCGCCGGGCATCATCGGCCTGTTCGCCAAGGTGACCGTCTTCTCGGCGGCGGTCGACGCGGGCCTGGGCTGGCTGGCGGTCGCCATGGCGATCAACGTCGTGATCGCCCTCTACTACTACCTGCGGTGGACCGCCGTACTGTTCCGCGCGCCGGAGGAGACGGAAGCCGCGCCGGAGGCCGCTTCTTCAGTGCCTGGGGCCGAGGCCCCGGGGACCGGCGCGGTGGGGGTCCTCACGGCGCGCCCGGTGCGCCTCGCCGTCCCGGCTCCGCTGACGCTCGCCATCGCGCTCACCGCCCTGGCGGCCATCGCCCTCTCGGCCATGCCCCAGATCGCCCTGCACTTCGCGTCCATCAGCCTTTTCTGACCCGGTCAGCCCCTGCCCGACGGGTCCATCGAGGCACCCGGTCGGCGCAGCCGGTTTGAACTCGGGTGCCCGGACAAGGCAGTGTCGTACGCGCGTACGCGTGCGCACGCGTGCCCGCACGGCGAACGGCCGGCCGGGCAGCCGGAGACAACGAGGAGCGAGAGCAGTGCTGAGCGGGTTCAAGGACTTCATCCTTCGCGGGAACATTGTGACGATGGCCGTCGGCCTGGCCGTCGGATCGGCGTTCACGGCTGTGGTCACCGGCTTCAGCACCGCCTTCATCACCCCGCTCATCGGCCTCGCCACCCGGTCGACGGGCGACTTCACCACGGCGACCTTCAAGGTGGAGGGCGTCGAATTTCCCTACGGGAAATTCATCAGCGCGGCCATCGCCTTCCTGATCACCGCCGCGGTGCTCTACTTCCTCGTCGTCGTCCCGATGATGAAGGTGCAGGCGCGGTTCGACCGCGAAAAGCCGATCGACATCAAGGCCGCCCTGCGCGACTGCCCCCGCTGCTACACCCAGATCCCGGGCATCGCCACCCGCTGCGGGCACTGCACCAGCGAGCTGGAGCCCGACCCGAAGGCCCTGGAGCTCGCGGGAGTACCCGGGCCGCGCTGACCGACCCGTACGGAGTAGGGCGCCCTCCAGCGCGCACAAGGGAACCTGCGGTCGCCGTCTGGCGTTGACCAGTACGGGAGCGTCCACTGGAAAGTGGAAGGACCATCAGGCAAAGGGTTCCCCTGCCGCACCATTTGGAGGGCGTACCGTGCACCGCCGGCACAACGGGTTGAGGACCGCCGTCCTTCTCGGAGGACTGTCCGCGCTCATCATCGTCATCGGCAGCTTCTTCGGGCGGACGGGGCTGATCGTCGCGCTGCTCGTGGCGCTGGGCACCAACGCCTACGCGTACTGGAACAGCGACAAGCTGGCCCTGCGGGCCATGCGCGCCCGCCCGGTCAGCGAATTCGAGGCCCCGGCGCTGTACCGGATGGTCCGCGAGCTGTCGACGGCCGCGCGCCAGCCCATGCCGCGCCTGTACATCTCGCCGACCCAGGCGCCGAACGCCTTCGCGACCGGCCGCAACCCGCGCAACGCGGCGGTGTGCTGCACGGAAGGGATCCTGCAGATCCTCGACGAGCGCGAGCTGCGCGGGGTGATCGGCCATGAGCTCAGCCATGTCTACAACCGGGACATCCTGATCTCATCGGTCGCAGGGGCGCTCGCCTCCGTGATCATGTTCCTGGTCAACTTCGCCTGGTTGATCCCGGTGGGCCGGTCCAACGACGACGAGGGCCCGGGCATCGTCGGCATGCTGCTGATCATGATCCTGGGGCCGCTCGCGGCGTCCGTCATCCAGCTGGCGATCAGCCGCTCGCGCGAGTACGAGGCGGACGCCTCCGGCGCGCAGCTGACCGGCGACCCGCTGGCCCTGGCCAGCGCCCTGCGCAAGTTGGAGGCGGGCACCAAGCAGCTGCCGCTGCCGCCGGAGCCACGGCTGGAGACCGCGAGTCACATGATGATCGCCAACCCCTTCCGCCCGGGCCAGGGTGTCTCCAGGATGTTCTCGACACATCCGCCGATGGCGGAGCGCATCGCCCGACTCGAACAGATGGCAGGTCGCCGCCCATGAAGACAATTCTGAACGTCATTTGGCTGGTCCTGTGCGGGTTCTGGATGTTCCTGGGCTATGTGCTCGCGGGCGTCCTGCTCTGCATCACGATCATCGGCATCCCGTTCGGCCTGGCCGCCTTTCGTATCGGCCTGTACGCGCTCTGGCCGTTCGGGTACACGGTCGTGGAGCGACGGGACGCGGGCGCCGCGTCCTGCATCGGCAACGTGCTCTGGCTGATCCTGGCGGGCTGGTGGCTGGCGCTCGGCCACATCGTCACGGGCTTCCTGCTCTGCGTCACGATCATCGGAATCCCGCTGGGCATCGCGAACTTCAAGCTGATCCCGGTCTCGCTGCTTCCGCTGGGCAAGCAGATCGTGCCCACGGACCAGCCGTTCTACCGGTAGCAGAAAGTTATCCACAGGGAAAATGGCAGGTCAGGGCAGCTCCCGACCGAATGTCACCGGCGTGGTCCACCATGGGGCCATGACCGAGAACGAGCAGATGTCCCCGGCTTTCCCGGCGGGGTTCCACGGCCGAATACGAGGTACGCGGCGCGGCTGAACAGGGGCCCGTGAACGGCGCGGACCCGCAGTCCGGCGTGGACGGGCGGTTCGCGGGTGTCGGCGCCGACACCCGGGGTCCGCTCCGGCACCCGGGTCCGGCTCCGACACCCGGGTCCGGCTCCGACACCAGGGCCCGCCCCCGCACCCGGGCGCGGGCCGGTATCCGGGCCCGCGTGGGTACCCGGGCCTATAGCGGCCGGCGCCGCACGTCGACTCAGCGCAGGCGCCGCCGCACGGCGTACGCGACCGCCCCCACGGCCAGCACCGCGCTGCCCGCCACCACCGACGACGGCGGCAGCGCGAGGGCGAGCAGCAGACACCCGGCCAGCCCGCAGACCGCGAGAAGCCGCCCGCCACGGCCCGGACCGAGCGTCCAGGCCGACGCGTTGGCGATCGCGTAATAGACGAGCACGCCGAACGACGAGAAACCGATGGCCCCGCGCACATCGGCCGTCGCCGCCAGCACCGCCACCACGGCGCCCACCGCGACCTCCGCTCGGTGCGGCACCCGGAACCGGGGGTGCACGGCGGCCAGCGTGCCCGGCAGATGACCGTCCCTGGCCATCGCGAGAACCGTGCGCGAGACCCCGAGCACCAGCGCGAGCAGGGACCCGAGCGCGGCGACCGCGGCCCCGGCCCGCACCACCGGCACCAGCGCCGGCACGCCCGCCGCCCGCACCGCCTCGGCGAGCGGCGCCGCCGCCCGGCCCAGCCCGTCCGCGCCCAGTACGGAAAGGACAGCGACCGCGACACAGACATAAACGGCCAGCGCGATGCCCAGCGCCAGGGGAACGGCGCGCGGGATCGTCCGGGCCGGATCGCGCACCTCCTCACCGAGCGTGGCGATCCGGGCGTACCCGGCGAACGCGAAGAAGAGCAGCCCCGCCGCCTGGAGCAGCCCCGCCCCGCCCCCGGACAGCCCGACGTCCGGGTGCCCGGCGGCGGACGACCCCAGGCAGGTCGCCACCACCGCCGCGAGGACCGCGAGCACCAGCGCCACGATCGCCCGCGTCAGCCACGCCGACTTCTGCACACCCCCGTAGTTCACGGCGGTCAGCGCCACCACCGCCGCGACCGCCACCAAGTGGGCCTGTCCCGGCCAGACATAGGCGCCCACGGTCAGAGCCATCGCCGCACACGAGGAGGTCTTGCCGACGACGAACCCCCAGCCCGCCAGATAGCCCCAGAACGGACCAAGCCGCTCCCGCCCGTACACATAGGTGCCACCGGACGCGGGATAGCGGGCGGCGAGTCGTGCCGACGCCATGGCGTTGCAGTACGCGACCGCCGCGGCCAGCGCCAGCGCGGCCAGCAGCCCGGTCCCGGCCGCGTTCGCCGCGGGGGCGAGCGCGGCGAAGATCCCGGCGCCGACCATCGAGCCGAGCCCGATGACCACGGCGTCGAAGACGCCGAGGCTGCGGCGCAGTTCCTGTGTCATGCGCCGCACCCTAGCCACCGGCGCAACCACGCTCAGGAGGAGGGACGTCTTCCCCTACGACACAACGCCATGGCATGAGACGACACCGAACGAAAGGCAGGTTCAGGACATGGGCATCGTCAGCTGGATCATCCTCGGCCTGCTCGCCGGAGCGATAGCCAAGATCCTGCTCCCCGGACGGGATCCGGGCGGCCTGATCGGCACGACGGTCATAGGGATAGCGGGTGCGTTCGTCGGCGGCTGGATCTCGGCCCGCTGGCTGGACCGCCCCGTCGCCAACCACTTCTACGACGGCGCCACATGGGCGGCGGCGGTCGGCGGCTCGCTCGTGCTGCTGATTGCGTACCGCATAGTCTTCGGCAACTCGCGCGACCGCCGCTGAGGCGGGGGCGTACGCGGGGCCTCAGCCCAGGCCGGTCTCACGGAGCGTCAGGTTCAGACGGCCCGTGGCCAGGCCGGTAGCCGGGTCGCCGGTGCCCGGCAGCACCTTGGGCACTCCGTGGTACGCGAAGCGCGAGGGCCCGCCGAAGACGAACAGGTCGCCCGAGGCCAGCTCGACATCGGTGTAAGGGCGGCCCCGGTCCTCGGTGTTGCCGAAGCGGAAGAGGCAACTGTCGCCGATGCTCAGGGAGACCACGGGCGCGCCGGACCGCTCGTCCTTGTCCTGGTGCATCCCCATGCGTGCGTCGCCGTCGTAGAAATTGATCAGGGCGGCGTCGGGGGAGTAGCCGTCCCCGGCGGCGGGGTCGTCGTACGCGTCGGCGACGGCCGCGCGGCCCAGCGCGGCGAGCCAGTCGGGGAAGGGCGCGACGGGACGGCCGTTCACGTCGTCGGCGGTGCGGGTGTACCGGTAGGGCTGCCAGTGCCAGCCGACGCAGACGGTCTGGACGGACATGACCCCGCCGCCCGGAAGCACGGTGTGCCGGATGGGGACGGGCCCCCGCGCCCACTCCCGGCAGGCGGCCACCAGCTCCCGCTGCCGTTCGGGCGGGAGCCACCCCGGCACGTGCACGGCGCCGGGTGCGACGACGGCGCGGGGCCGGGGAAAGAGTGCGCCGCTCATCTGGCGGGGCCGGCGGGGCCGGCGGGGCCGGCGGGGCTGGCAGGGCCGACGGGGCTACCGGGACCAGCAGGACCACTGGGGTTGCCAAGGGCCCTGGGGCTAGCAGGCCTAGCGGGATTGGCGGGGCTGATGGTGCTGGTGGGGCTCACTGGGGCCGGCACCAGGGCCAGGGCTCCCTCAAGCCCCAACAGCCGCTCCTTGCGCTCCAGGCCGCCCGCGTACCCCTTCAGGGTGCCGTCGGAGCCGATGACGCGGTGGCAGGGGCGTACGACGAGCGCGGGGTTGCGCCCGATGGCGGTGCCGACCGCGCGCACCTTCACCGAGGAGGCGCCGATCCGGCGGGCGATCTCCCCGTACGAGGTGGTGGCCCCGTACGGGATCGAATCGACCTCCGCCCAGACCTGCCGCTGGAAGTCGGTGCCCGCGCCGGGTGCGTACTCGATGTCGAAGCGGGTCAGCTCGCCGCCGAAGTACGCCCGCAGCTGGCGGGCGATCTCCTCGAAGGCCTCCGGCGCCCGCCGCCAGCCGTCCTGGATGGCGGCGGCGCCCTTCTGGCCGGGCATGGAGAGCGAGACCAGCGCGGTGCCGCCCGTCGCGGTGGCGGACTCCTCGCCGACCAGCAGCAGTTCGCCCAACGGGCTGTCGAGGGTCGCGTAGACCGTCATCGCAGGTTCCTTTCCTCGCGTAGGAGTCCTCGCGTACGAGTCTTCGTGTACGAGACCTCACGTACGAGACCTCACGTACGAGACCTCACGTACGAGACCTCACGTACGACCGAGTCTGCGACCCCCGTCCGGCCCGCGCTGGCGGAAATCGGACAGCGCGTCCGAGGGGTCAGCGGTAGTTCACGAACTGCAGCGCGAAGTCGAAGTCCTTGCCCTTGAGCAGCGCCTGAACGGCCTGGAGGTCGTCCCGGCTCTTGGAGGAGACCCGCAGCTCTTCGCCCTGCACCTGCGCCTTGACGCCCTTGGGGCCCTCGTCGCGGATGACCTTGGCGACCTTCTTGGCGTTCTCCTGCGAGATGCCCTCCTCGATGGAGGCGAAGATCTTGTACTCCTTGCCGGAGAGCTGCGGCTCGCCGGCGTCCAGCGCCTTGAGCGAGATCCCGCGCTTGACCAGCTTGGTCTGGAAGACGTCGAGGATCGCGTTGACGCGGTCCTCGGAGTTGGCCTCCATCAGGATCTTCTCGCCGGACCATGAGATCGACGCGCCCACGTTCTTGAAGTCGTAGCGCTGCGAGATCTCCTTCGCCGCCTGGTTGAGGGCGTTGTCGACCTCCTGCCGCTCGACCTTCGAGACGATGTCGAAACTGGAGTCGGCCATGTCCTGTGGCTCCTTGGATCGGGTGCGTGGGGGTACGGCCTGGCTGCCGAACCGCTGCCCCAAAGCCTAGCCACCCGCGCCCGCGCGAAGCGCTGATCAATCGGGTGGCGAAGCACCCCCGGGCATCAGGTATCGTTTACGTCGTTGCCAGGGAGCACCGCCGAAAAGCGGCCCTCCCAACGGTGACATCCCATGGCGGTGTGCCCGAGTGGCCAATGGGAGCGGACTGTAAATCCGTCGGCTTAGCCTACCCAGGTTCGAATCCTGGCGCCGCCACGCGATGTGAGACCCCTGCTGGACTGCGGAAACGCAGCTCGGCAGGGGTCTTCTCGTTGTCTGGGGGCGGTTCTCCCGTGGGGGTGGGAATGAGGGCGTCGCATCAGGCCTGCGGCCCCGTTCGGTGGCGAAGTGTAAGGCGTGGGGAAGCCGGAGCGGAGGGAAGTTCCGCCAATGGTTCGTGGCGGCGGGGATGTCGCCGTGTGCGCGGTAGCCTCCGCTGCAGATGCTCAGGACTGCCTCTCCATGCCTCCCCTGCTTCGATCCGAAGCAGGGGGGACTGCGAGAGGCAGGAGGTGAGTTGATGGACCAGTCCGGGGTGCCCAGTTGGTATCAGCGGCACCGGTGGTGGATCCAGTTGTCTCTGGACGCCATGGCCGTGGCTGGAACGATCGCGGGCTGCGTGCTGCCGTTGGTGCGCTGACGCAACAGTGGTTTCCCGGTCGGACGGGCTCATGACGTGGGCCCGGCCGCCAAGTGATCGGCCGGGCCCACCGCCCGCGCGGTCGGCCTGACTCCGGATGCACCCGGGGTCAGGCCGTTTCCGTTACGGGGGCCGATGGCTTCCCGCCGGGCCTTGCCGCGCGGGGGCGGTCGAAGGCGCTGCGGGGGCGTCAATCAATGTAGCCGGGGCCTTGATCGGGGCAACCGTTCTGCCTGGCCAATTGGGGTCAGTTAATGGTGGTTAACCTAAAGGGATGGTAAAAACTGCCAGGTGGGAATGGGGGTGGGGTGGTGAATCCTGGCGAATTTGTGATCTTGGGCCGGAACGCTACGGCAGAGCTCGCGGCGGCCCTGGGCGACCCGGGTGACCTGGGTGAGTATGCCGGTCCCCGCTCGCAGGCCGCCCTCTCTGCCAGGCGCCCCCTGCCCCCGTCCCCTCAGTTCCCCGCCACGTCCTTCACCGCCACCGTCACCGGTACCGAGCCGCTGATCGCCTCCAGGGTCAGGCCCGTCGTCGCGGGGGTGTCGATGAGTTCGGCCAGGAGGGCGGCGACGTCGTCGCGGGGGATGGGGCCGCGGCCCGTCGACGCGGCCAGGGTGATCAGGCCCGTGCCCGCGTCGTTCGTGAGCATTCCGGGGCGCAGGATCGTCCAGTCCAGGCCCGGGCGGGCCCGTACCGCCTCGTCGGCCGAGCCCTTGGCGCGCAGGTACGCGTCGAAGACCTCGTCGCCCTCGTGGCGCGGGTCCGCGCCCATCGAGGAGACGACCAGGTAGCGGCGTACGCCCGCCCGTTCCGCCGCGTCGGCGAAGAGGACCGCCGCCGCCCGGTCCACGGTCTCCTTGCGGGCCACGTCGCTGCCCGGGCCCGCGCCCGCCGCGAAGACCGCCGCGTCGGCGCCCTCCAGGGTGGCCGCGACCTCGTCGACGGACGCCGACTCCAGGTCGAGTACGACGGGCTCGGCGCCCGCCCTTCGCAGGTCGTCCGCCTGTTCCGGCTTGCGGATGATGCCCGCGACCTCGTCCCCGCGCGCCGACAGCAGCCGTTCGAGCCGCAGCGCGATCTGACCATGGCCTCCTGCGATGACAATGCGCATGCTCTCGACCGTACGCCGGTGCGCCGCCCGCCGCGTCCCCGCACGCCCCTTCGGGTGCCCCGGCCCCGCCCGGCCCGTGCCTCCGCCCGCCCGGCCCACCCAGCCCGGGTCCTGGGCACCGCTCGCCCCTCCCCGCACGCCCCTTCGGGTGCCCCGGCCCCGCCCGGCCCGTGCCTCCGCCCGCCCGGCCCACCCAGCCCGGGTCCTGGGCACCGCTCGCCCCT
>NZ_JBFAAD010000060.1:0-25402 GCF_040639555.1 Streptomyces sp. NPDC023838 | reverse complement strand
ATGGAGGGCGCGATCTCGGCCCTCGGCAAGGACAAGGTCATCGGCGTCTACTCCGCCAACGACGGCATGGCGGGCGGCATCATCACCGCCCTCAAGGCGGCCGGCCTGTCCAAGCTTCCCCCGGTCACCGGCCAGGACGCGGAGCTCGCGGGCGTGCAGCGCATCGTCGCGGGCGAGCAGTTCATGAGCGTCTACAAGCCCTACGTCCAGGAAGGCCCGATCGCGGCCGAGATGGCCGTCGCGCTGGCCAAGGGTGAGAAGCTGGACTCGATCGCGAAGTCCAAGGTCGACAGCCCGACCACCAAGGGCGTCCCGTCGGTGATCCTCCCGGTCGTGTCGCTGACCAAGGACAACATCAAGGACACCGTCATCAAGGACGGCATCTACAAGGTCGACGAGATCTGCACCTCGAACTACAAGGCCGCCTGCGACGCACTCGGCCTGAAGTAGTCCCCCCGCCGGGTCTCCCCGTGTACGAGGATCTCCACCACGTACACCGGGGCCCCGGCCCCCGAAGCCCCTCCGGCGCCCCGCCCTCCTTCTCAGCCCCCGCTATCGGGCGGGGCGCCGGACGGAACGCTTCTTCTCCCCGTTCTCTTCTGCTCAACCTCCGCGCCCCTCTCCTCGGGCGCGGCATCCCCGCCGGTCAGGCGGCGAAGGAGATGGTTCACGTGTCCGCTACGCCCGTGCTGGCGTTGCGCGGGGTCTCCAAGCGGTTCGGTGCCGTTCAGGCGCTCACCGACGTAGAGCTTGAGGTCCACGCCGGTGAGGTGGTCGCCCTGGTGGGCGACAACGGAGCCGGAAAGTCCACGCTGGTCAAGACGATCGCAGGGGTCCACCCCATCGATGACGGCGTCATCGAGTGGGAGGGCCGCGGCGTACAGATCAACAAGCCGCACGACGCCCAGTCGCTCGGCATCGCGACCGTCTACCAGGACCTCGCGCTGTGCGACAACATCGACGTCGTCGGCAACCTCTACCTCGGCCGGGAGCTGCGCAAGCGCGGCATCCTCGACGAGGTCGAGATGGAGCGCCGCTCGCGCGAGCTGCTCACCACGCTGTCGATCCGCATTCCGAGCGTCCGCATCCCGATCGCCTCGCTCTCCGGCGGACAGCGCCAGACCGTCGCCATCGCCCGCTCGATGCTCGGCGAGCCCAAGCTCGTCATCCTCGACGAGCCGACCGCGGCCCTCGGCGTCGAGCAGACCGCGCAGGTTCTCGACCTGGTCGAGCGGCTGCGCGAGCGCGGCCACGCGGTCATCCTCATCAGCCACAACATGGCCGATGTGAAGGCCGTCGCGGACAAGGTCGCCGTACTGCGCCTGGGTCGCAACAACGGCGTCTTCGAGGTCAAGACCACCTCGCAGGAAGAGATCATCTCCGCCATCACCGGCGCCACGGACAACGCCGTGACCCGCCGTGCGGCGCGCAACGCGGAGGTTCAGAAGTGAACACCGACAAGACCTCCCCCGTGGACAAGGCCGATCCGACCGAGCCGATCCACCTCGACAAGCCGCACGAGGCCCCCGTGGACGCGCCGCCCGCCGCGGGCGAGGCGGTCACCGCCGTCGACCCGCGCCTGCTCGTGCGCGAGCAAGGCTTCGCGGGCTACCTGTCCGAGTTCAAGCGCAAGATGAAGGCGGGCGACCTCGGGTCGCTGCCGGTCGTCGTCGGCCTGATCGTCATCATGGCGATCTTCCAGAGCCTGAACTCGAACTTCCTGACCGCCGGCAACCTCTCCGACATCAGCGTCGCCATGGTCGGTACGGGCATGATCGCCACCGGCATCGTCTTCGTGCTGCTGCTCGGCGAGATCGACCTGTCGGTCGGCTCGGTCAGCGGTGTCGCCGGTGCCACCTTCGCGGTGCTCAACGTCACCCACGGCATGGCCGAGTGGCTGGCCCTGGTCCTGGCGGTGCTGACCGGTACGGTCGCCGGCGCCATCCACGGCTTCGTCTTCGCCAAGATCGGCGTCCCCGCGTTCGCCGTGACCCTGGCCGGTCTGCTGTTCTGGAACGGCTTCATGCTCCAGATCCTCGGCAGCAACGGCACGATCAACCTGGACTCCGAGGGCCTGGTCGCCAAGCTGACCAGCTACTACTTCAGCGATGTGGCGGCCGCGTACGGCCTGGCCGCGGTCGCGGTGGTGGCGTTCTTCCTCACCTCGTTCCTCGACAGCCGGCGCCGTGAGGCGGCCGGGGTGCCGTCCCGGCCGCTCAGCGAGGTCGTGCTGCGCACGGTGCTGCTCGCGGTCCCGGCCGTCGGCGCCGCCGCCGTCTACAACCAGTACAAGGGCCTCCCGCTCGCGGTGGTGCTCTTCCTGGCGGTCCTGGTCCTCACCGACTTCGTGCTCCGGCGCACCGCGTACGGCCGCAAGGTCTTCGCGCTCGGCGGCTCCATCGAGGCCTCCCGCCGGGCCGGTATCAACGTCGTGATGATCCGCACCTCGATCTACGCCATCTCCGGCACCTTCGCGGCCATCGGCGGTCTCTTCCTCGCGTCGAAGATCACCGCGGCCAACCAGGGCGCGGGCAGCGGTGAGCTCCTGATGAACGCCATCGCGGCGGCCGTCATCGGCGGCACCAGCCTCTTCGGCGGCCGTGGCCGCACCTGGAACGCACTGCTCGGTGTGCTGGTGATCACCTCGATCCAGTACGGCCTGGCGCTGCAGGGCATCGCCTCGCCGATCCAGTACATGATCACGGGTGGCGTACTGCTCGCGACCGTCGTGATCGACGCGGTCACCCGCAAGACCCAGAAGTCCGCCGGCCGCGCCTGACCCGCGGCCCACACCCCCTCTCGCCCCTTGCGGGGCAACGGGGGGCTCACGGCAGGACCACCGACGTGCCCGGTGCCCTCGCGGCGCCGGGCACGTCTGTGCGCGGCCGTGGATGTCAGCCGTTCGGGTGACGCGGAACGCACCGCCCGATGACCGCCGTCGCGAACGGAACATTAGACTCGGCGGAATCGGCATGCTCGACCAGCACGGATGCAAGGAGGCACGGGTGCCGCTGCTTACCCGTATCAGGGGACCGCGCGATCTCGACCGGCTCAGCCCGGAGCAGCTGGACCAGCTGGCCGCTGAGATCCGGACCTTTCTCGTGGACGCGGTCGCCAAGACCGGCGGGCACCTCGGCCCCAACCTGGGCGTCGTGGAGCTCACCATCGCGCTGCACCGCGTCTTCGAGTCGCCCAAGGACAAGGTCCTGTGGGACACCGGCCACCAGAGCTATGTGCACAAGCTCCTCACCGGCCGTCAGGACTTCTCCAAGCTGAAGATGAAGGGCGGCCTCTCCGGCTACCCGGCCCGCGCCGAGTCCGAGCACGACTTCATCGAGAACAGCCACGCCTCCACCGTGCTGGGCTGGGCCGACGGCCTCGCCAAGGCCAACGAGGTCCTGAAGAAGGACGACCACGTCGTCGCCGTCATCGGCGACGGCGCGCTCACCGGCGGCATGGCCTGGGAGGCGCTGAACAACATCGCCGCCGCCAAGGACCGCCCGCTGGTCATCGTGGTCAACGACAACGAGCGCTCCTACGCGCCGACCATCGGCGGCCTCGCCAACCACCTGGCGACCCTGCGCACCACCGACGGCTACGAGCGCTTCCTGGCCAAGGGCAAGGACCTGCTGGAGCGCACCCCGGTCGTCGGCAGGCCGCTCTACGAGACGCTGCACGGCGCGAAGAAGGGCCTCAAGGACTTCATCGCCCCGCAGGGCATGTTCGAGGACCTGGGGCTGAAGTACGTCGGCCCGATCGACGGCCACGACATCGAGGCCCTGGAGTCCGCCCTGACGCGCGCCAAGCGCTTCGGCGGCCCGGTCATCGTGCACTGCCTCACCGAGAAGGGCCGCGGCTACCAGCCCGCCCTGGCGGACGAGGCCGACCGCTTCCACGCCGTCGGCAAGATCCACCCGGACACCGGCCTGCCGGTCTCCACCTCCGGCCTCGACTGGACCTCGGTCTTCGGCGAGGAGATGGTCAAGCTCGGCAAGGAGCGCGAGGACATCGTCGCGATCACCGCGGCCATGCTCCAGCCGGTCGGGCTCGACAAGTTCGCCAAGGCCTTCCCCGAGCGGGTCTACGACGTGGGCATCGCCGAGCAGCACGCCGCGGTCTCCGCGGCGGGCCTCGCCACCGGTGGTCTGCACCCCGTCTTCGCCGTCTACGCCACATTCCTCAATCGTGCCTTCGACCAGGTCCTGATGGATGTCGCCCTCCACAAGTGCGGTGTGACTTTCGTACTGGACCGGGCGGGGGTCACCGGCACCGACGGCGCCTCGCACAACGGCATGTGGGACATGTCGATCCTCCAGGTCGTCCCGGACCTGCGGATCGCGGCCCCGCGCGACGCCGACCAGGTCCGCGCGCAGCTGCGCGAGGCCGTGGAGGTCGAGGACGCCCCGACCGTCGTGCGCTTCTCCAAGGGCGCGGTCGGCCCCGCGGTCCAGGCGGTCGGCCGGATCGGCGGCATGGACGTGCTGCGCCGCGCCGACGCCGAGCTCCCGGACGTGCTCCTGGTCTCCGTCGGTGCGCTCGCCCCGATGTGCCTGGAGATCGCCGATCTGCTGGACGCCCAGGGCATCTCGACGACCGTGGTCGACCCGCGCTGGGTCAAGCCGGTCGACGAGGCGCTGGCGCCGCTCGCCGAGACCCACCGGGTCGTCGTCACCGTCGAGGACAACAGCCGCGTCGGCGGGGTCGGCTCGGCCGTCGCCCAGGCGCTGCGCGACGCGGGCGTCGACGTACCGCTGCGCGACTTCGGCATTCCGCCGCGCTTCCTCGACCACGCCTCCCGCAAGGAGGTCATGGCCGAGATCGGGCTGACGGCACCGGACATCGCCCGCCAGGTCACCGGCCTGGTCGCCAGGCTCGGCGGCCTGGAGAGCGCGAGCGCCGTGGAGCCCGCGCGCGACTGACGAAGGCGCCGGTGAACAGCCGGCGACCGGTCAATGGGCCGGTCCGATCGCCCTGTACGGGTGGTTGGACCGGCCCATCCGCGTGAATTACGGCCGCTGCCCGGTACCCGTACCGCCACTCGTCCCGATCATGGCGGGGACATGAGCTAGCGGAGGTGCACAAGGTGGCTGGTACCGGTCTGTTTCGGACCAAATCAATTGAGAAGTCCATCGCGGACACGGAGGAGCCGGAACACGCACTCAAGAAGTCGCTGTCCGTTCTCGATCTGACGGTCTTCGGCGTCGGTGTCATCATCGGCACCGGCATTTTCGTCCTCACGGGCAAGGTGGCCAAGGAGAACGCGGGCCCGGCGGTCTCCCTCGCGTTCGTGGCGGCCGGCGTGGTCTGCGCGCTGGCGGCGCTCTGCTACGCGGAGTTCGCCTCCACGGTCCCGGTGGCCGGGTCCGCCTACACGTTCTCGTACGCCTCGCTCGGCGAGCTCCCCGCCTGGATCATCGGGTGGGACCTGGTGCTCGAATTCGCCCTCGGCACGGCGGTGGTGGCCGTCGGCTGGTCGGGGTACGTACGCTCACTGATGGACAACGCGGGCTGGCACCTGCCGGACGCCCTGTCCGGCCGCGAGGGCGCCCACGGCTTCGGCTTCGACATCCTCGCCGCCGCCCTCGTCCTGGTGCTGACCGCCATCCTGGTCCTCGGCATGAAGCTTTCCGCACGCGTCACCTCGGTCGTCGTGGCCATCAAGGTCACCGTCGTGCTGATCGTGATCATCGCGGGCGCCTTCTTCATCAAGTCCGACAACTACAAGCCCTTCATCCCGAAGGCGCAGCCGCAGCCCGCAGGGAGCAGCCTCAAGGCGCCGCTGATCGAGCTGATGTCGGGCTACGCGCCGACCAACTTCGGCGTCATGGGCATCTTCACCGCCGCGTCCGTCGTCTTCTTCGCCTTCATCGGCTTCGACATCGTGGCGACCGCCGCCGAGGAGACCAAGAACCCGCAGCGGGACATGCCGCGCGGCATCCTCGGCTCGCTCTTCATCTGCACCGCCCTGTACGTCGCCGTCGCGATCGTCGTCACCGGCATGCAGCACTACACCCAGCTCTCCGTCGACGCCCCGCTCGCCGACGCCTTCAAGGCCACCGGGCACCCGTTCTACGCGGGCGTCATCAGCTTCGGCGCCGCCGTCGGCCTCACCACGGTCTGCATGATCCTGCTGCTCGGGCAGACCCGGGTGTTCTTCGCGATGAGCCGGGACGGGCTGCTGCCCCGCTTCTTCTCGCGCGTCCACCCCAAGTTCCGCACCCCGCACCGCCCGACCATCCTGCTCGGCGGGCTCATCGCGATCCTGGCGGGCTTCACCAGCCTCAGCGAGCTCGCCGAGCTGGTGAACATCGGCACCCTCTTCGCCTTCGTCATCGTGGCGGTGAGCGTGATCATCCTGCGGCGCACCCGGCCCGATCTGCACCGCGCCTTCCGCACCCCGCTGGTGCCCTGGGTGCCGATCCTGTCGGTGGGCGCCTCGCTGTGGCTGATGCTCAATCTGCCCGCCGAGACCTGGCTGCGGTTCGGGATCTGGATGGTGATCGGCTTCGTCGTGTACTTCCTGTACGGGCGGTCCCACAGCCGCATCAACGTAGAGTGACGCCCATCGGTTCCCGGAGTTGATCGCACGGCCCCGTATGTCCCGCTTCGGCAGGAACTATGGGGCCGGATAGCGTGCACCTCGTGCACCGTACGCCCACCGACTCCCTCGCCCCGTCACGCTCCGTACGCACGTCACGGGTGCCGCGGCCGCGTGCGGAGCCGGTGCGCGGGCGTGGCGCCGGGTACTGGGCGCGGCTGCTGCCCGCGCTCGCCGCCCTGGCCGTGCTGACCCGGCTGCCGTCCTTCCGGCATCCCCTGTGGAACCCCGACGAGGGCTACCTCGCCGTCCAGGCGCGCCAACTCGCCGCCGGGGGAGCGCTGTACGACACCGTCGTCGACCGCAAGCCGCCCCTGCTGCCCTGGCTGTACGAGGCAGCCTTCGCGGTGTTCGGCGACACCTCCCTCGGCCCGCTGCGCTTCGCCGCCGTGGGAGCCCAGCTGCTCACCGCGGCGCTCCTCGCCTCCACCGCCCGCCGCCGCTGGGGCGACGGGGCGGGCAGGGTCGCGGGCGTGCTGCACCTGCTGGTCTCCGTCGGCCTCAACCCCGAGGACACCCAGGCGGCCACCTTCGAGGTGTTCATGCTGCCGTTCACGGTCGCCGCCGTGCGCTGCGCCGACCGGCGCCAGTGGGCCCGCGCGGGGCTGGCCGTGGCCGGCGCCCTCCTCACCAAGCAGACCGGCGGCGCGGCCCTGGTCCCCGTGCTCTGGCTGATGTGGCGTACGGCCCCGCACCGCCGCGCCGCCCTGCTGCGCACCGGCGCCGGGCTCTGCGGCCCGGTGCTGCTGGGCGCGCTGCTCACCGGCCCGGCCCGGTTCCTGTTCTGGACGGTCACCGGCTCCGGCGCCTACGCCTCGTTCACCGGCTCCGAACTCCACGTCCTGGCCCGGGGGCTGGTCAACACCGCGCTCCTCGCGTTCGCCTGCGCCGGGCTGGTCCCGCCCGTGGTGCGGGTGCTGCGGATCGCCAGGACCGGCGCCCCGGACGTGTGGCTGTGGCTCGCCTCATCGGCCGGCGCCGTCCTCGCCGGCTTCCACTTCTTCGGCCACTACTACCTCCAGCTCATCCCGCCGCTGGTGCTGCTCGCGGCGGCCGCCCTGCAGATCCTGCCGCCGCACCGGCTGACCTGCGCGCTGCTCGCCTCGGCCTGCACCTGCGCGCTCTTCCTCACCTGGGGCCTGCTCGCCCCGCGCCCCGAACTGGCGCACGCCGAGCGCCTGGCGGCCGCCGTACGGGCGCGCTCGGCGCCGGACGACCCGGTCCTGGTCTGGGGCATACACCCCGAGACGTACTGGCTCTCCGGCCGCGCCCCCGCCACCCGCTATCTGACCGCCGGGCTGCTCACCAACTACAGCGGCGGCCGCGACGGCCCCCAGGTGGGGGAGAAGTACGGCGTGGAGGGCTCCTGGCCGGTCCTGCGCGCGGAGCTGGGCGCGCGGCCGCCCGTGCTGATCGTCGACGACTCCCGGGGCGATCCGTACGCCCCCGAACGCCTCCCCAGCCTGCGCCGCCTCCTCGCGGCCCACTACGAACCGCTGGCCGAGACGGTCGACGGGGCGGTCCTGTACGTACGGACTCAGCCGTCCGCGTCCTCCGCGCCCCCGGCGGGATGACGCACCGTCCGCGGCCCCACGCACCGCGCCCCGAGCGCCTCCACCCGGCGGCGCAGCTCGCGGTCGGCCGTCACCACCAAGCAGGGGCGGTCCGGGGAGCGTCCGGCGGCCAGCTCCACGATCCGGTCGTCGCCGCTGCCGGGCGCCGCGTCGACCCGTACGCCCGCCACCGGCTCCACCCCGCGGGCCGCGCCCTCGACCACCAGGACCAGCTCGACGGGGCCCGGACAGTCCGGCAGACCGGCCTCGGCGTAGCCCACCAGGCGGTCGCGCAGGCGCTCCGCGGCGCCGCGCCGGTCGCGCCACCAGCCGTCCGGCACCGAGCCCACCACATTGGCCGCGTCCACGATCACCAGCGAGGTCGTCCCCATCCCGGCAGAGTGCCACGGGGCGGGGGAAAATCGCACGTCGGGCCGGGGAAATCCCGCGAAATCCGGGCCCCGGGGCGAGTGTTATTGTCGCTGGAGTCTCATGGTGTGTCGCATCTTGCCGCTCATCGCGGATCTGGTAGGGAAAGGTGGTCGGTGAGCCATGGCGTTCAAGCCTGCGCGTAGCTCGAAGGGGCAGGCGGGCCGGGAGCACGAGACCCCCACCGCCGCACCCGCCGCCAGCGCGCCCGGCCTCGTCCCCTCGCCCGCCCTGCCCGACGGCTCCCCGGCGGTCACCGGCTGGCTGCTGCGCGGCAAGGACGGCCGGCTGACCGCGTACGCGCCGGGCGCGGGCGGTGTGCTCCGCTGGACCGAGACGCACCCCGGCGGCCCCGAGTGGACCGGCCCCGAGCTGGTCGTCCCGGCGCCCGGGCTCGGCCCGCGCCTGACCGTCGCGCAGGGCGGCGACGGGTATGTCCACTTCCTCGCGTTGCAGCGCAATGCGACGCCCGCGGGTGAGCCCCACTACGACGTCGTCCACGCCGTTCAGTACCAATCGGGCCGTCCCGTCAAGGACTGGTATCCGCTGGGCACCCCCTACCGCGACCAGACGAGGGCCGCCAAGGTCGGTCACCCGGCCGCCGTCGTCGACTCCGCCGACAACCTGAACGTCTTCATCCGCAATGCGGGGACCGGCCTCTGCGCCCGCGTCCAGCAGACCTCCGGGAAGTGGAGCAACTGGCTCGACCTCGACGGCTCCGGCTCGTACGGCGCGGTCTGCGCGGGCGCGGCCGAGGACGGCAGGGTCGACGTCGTGATGCCGGCCAAGCGCGGTGTGATGCGCTGGACGAGGGCCGCCGGGAGTGACAAGTACGAGCGGGTGTCCGACCTCGAGCTCCAGGTGGCGGACGGCTCGGTGAGCGCCCTGCACACCGGCGAGGGCCGGACCACCTTCTTCTGGCGCGAGACCGAGGAGGGCGAGGTGCACGCCTTCCGCGCGGACGGCGCGGATGACGTGGATGACGCGGACGTCCCGTCCGTGCCGCTCGGCGGCGCCGCCAGTGGCCCGGTCGCCGTGCTGCGCACGCCGGTGGACGGCCACGACTGCACCCTGCTGGCCCAGCGCGGCCCCGACGGCCGCCCGGCGCTCGCCGCCTACCCGACCGAGGCCGAGTCGGCCGGCGCGGTGTGGGCCTCCACGGGCGAGGTCTGCGCGGGTGTACCGGCGCTGGCCACCGATGCCGCCGGGCGGGTCGTCCTCGCCGCCTTCGGCACCGACGGACGGCTGCGGATCACCCGTCAGAAGACCACCGAGCCGGGCCTGGCCCTGGAGCCCTGGACGGTCGTCTGACGCCCTGGGCGGCCGTCTCGACCGCCCGCCCCCCATACGCGAAGAGGCCCCCCGCTGCTGCGGGGGGCCTCCTGCGTACTTCTGAGGGGGCGTTACGCCGGGACGCTCGCCACGCCCTGCGCCAGGAACTTCTTCCCGTTCACGCGCTCCGAGACGCCCTCACGGTCCAGGTACGGCGTGATGCCGCCCAGGTGGAAGGGCCAGCCGGCGCCGGTGATCAGGCAGAGGTCGATGTCCTGCGCCTCGGCGACGACACCCTCCTCCAGCATGAGGCCGATCTCCTGCGCCACGGCGTCCAGGACGCGGTCGCGGGTCTGCTCCTCGGTCAGGACGACATCGCCCTGCTTGAGGAGCGCCGCGACCTCCGGGTCCAGCTCCGGCTTCCCGGAGTCGTACACGTAGAAGCCGCGCTTGCCCGCCTTGACGACCGCCGCGAGGTTCGGGGACACGGTGAAGCGGTCCGGGAAGGAGCGGTTCAGCGTCTCCGAGACGTGCAGACCGATGGCCGGGCCGACCAGCTCCAGGAGCACCAGCGGCGACATCGGCAGGCCCAGCGGCTCGACCGCCTTCTCGGCGACCTCGACCGGGGTGCCCTCGTCGATGACGTTCTGGATCTCGCCCATGAAGCGGGTCAGGATGCGGTTGACGACGAACGCCGGGGCGTCCTTCACCAGGACCGCGGTCTTCTTCAGCTTGCGCGCCACACCGAACGCCGTGGCCAGCGCCGCGTCGTCGGTCTGCTCGCCGCGCACGATCTCCAGGAGCGGGAGGATCGCGACCGGGTTGAAGAAGTGGAAGCCGACGACCCGCTCGGGGTGCTTCAGCTTCGACGCCATCTCGGAGACCGACAGCGAGGAGGTGTTGGTGGCGAGGATCGCGTGCGCCGGGGCGACCGCCTCGACCTCCGCGAACACCTGCTGCTTGACACCGATCTCCTCGAAGACGGCTTCGATGATGAAGTCGGCGTCGGAGAAGCCCTCGGCCTTGTCCAGCACACCGGAGACCAGGCCCTTGAGGCGGTTGGCCTTGTCCTGGTTGATACGGGACTTGGCGAGCAGCTTGTCGATCTCGGCGTGGACGTAGCCCACACCCTTGTCGACGCGCTCCTGGTCGATGTCGGTCAGCACGACCGGCACCTCCAGGCGGCGCAGGAACAGCAGCGCGAGCTGCGAGGCCATCAGGCCCGCGCCCACCACGCCGACCTTGGTGACCGGGCGCGCGAGCGACTTGTCGGGCGCACCCGCCGGACGCTTGGCGCGCTTCTGCACCAGGTTGAACGCGTAGATGCCGCTGCGGAGTTCGCCACCCATGATCAGGTCGGCGAGCGCCTTGTCCTCAGCGTCGAAACCGGCCTGGAGGTCGCCGTCCTTGGCCGCCTCGATGATGTCGAGCGCGCGGTAGGCGGCCGGGGCCGCGCCGTGCACCTTGGAGTCGGCGACGAACCGGCCCTTGGCGACGGCCTGGTCCCAGGCCTCGCCGCGGTCGACCTCGGGGCGCTCGACCACGACGTCGCCCTTGAGGACGTTCGCGGTCCAGATCAGCGACTGCTCCAGGAAGTCCGCGCCCTCGAAGATCGCGTCCGCGATGCCGAGTTCGAAGACCTGCTTGCCCTTGAGCTGGCGGTTCTGGTTCAGCGAGTTCTCGATGATGACCGAGACCGCGCGCTCGGCGCCGATCAGGTTCGGGAGCAGGGCGCAGCCGCCCCAGCCCGGAACCAGACCGAGGAAGACCTCGGGCAGCGAGAAGGCCGGGATGGCCTTGGAGACGGTGCGGTAGGAGCAGTGCAGACCGACCTCGACACCGCCGCCCATGGCCGCGCCGTTGTAGTAGGCGAAGGTCGGCACGGCCAGCGCGGCGAGGCGCTTGAAGACCTCGTGGCCGCTCTTGCCGATGGCGAGCGCGTCCTCGTGCTTCTTGAGGATCTCGACGCCCTTGAGGTCGGCGCCGACCGCGAAGATGAACGGCTTGCCGGTGACACCGACGCCGACGATGGTGCCCTCGGCCGCCTCCTTCTCCACCTGGTCGATGGCGGCGTTGAGGTTCGCCAGCGAGCCGGGGCCGAAGGTGGTCGGCTTGGTGTGGTCGAAGCCGTTGTCCAGCGTGATCAGCGCGAACCTGCCCGCGCCGAACGGCAGGTCCAGGTGGCGCACGTGCGCCGAGGTGACGACCTCGTCCGGGAACAGCTCGGCCGCACCCTTCAAAAGCTCAGCGGTGGTGCTCACTTGCTGCCTCCGGCGTCCTTGTGGTGCGGGTTCTCCCAGATGACCGTGGCGCCCATGCCGAAGCCGACGCACATGGTGGTGAGGCCGTAGCGGACCTCCGGCTGCTCCTCGAACTGCCGCGCCAGCTGGGTCATCAGGCGTACGCCCGAGGAGGCGAGCGGGTGGCCGAACGCGATGGCGCCGCCGTACTGGTTGACGCGGGCGTCGTCGTCGGCGATGCCGTAGTGGTCCAGGAACGCGAGGACCTGGACGGCGAAGGCCTCGTTGACCTCGAAGAGGTTGATGTCCTCGATCGAGAGACCGGCCTTGGCCAGCGCCTTCTCGGTGGCCGGGATCGGGCCGTAACCCATGACCTCCGGCTCGACACCGGCGAAGGCGTACGAGACGAGGCGCATCTTGACCGGCAGGCCGTTCTCGCGCGCGAACTCCTCGGACGCGATGATCGACGCGGTGGCGCCGTCGTTGAGGCCGGCCGCGTTGCCCGCGGTGACGTTGCCGTGGACGCGGAACGGCGTCTTCAGGCCCGCCAGGCTCTCCAGCGTGGTGCCCGGGCGCATCGGCTCGTCGGCGGTGACCAGGCCCCAGCCGGTCTCGCCGACCTCGGCGTTGGTGTTGCGCACCGAGATCGGGACGAGGTCCTGCTGGATCTTCCCGTTCGCGTACGCCTTCGCCGCCTTCTCCTGCGAGCGCACGGCGTACTCGTCGGCGCGCTGCTTGGTGATGTGCGGGTAGCGGTCGTGCAGGTTCTCGGCGGTCATGCCCATGAAGAGGGCGGACTCGTCGACCAGCTTCTCGCTGACGAAGCGCGGGTTCGGGTCGACGCCCTCGCCCATCGGGTGGCGGCCCATGTGCTCGACGCCACCGGCGATCACGGCGTCGTAGGCGCCGAAGGCGATCGAGCCGGCGACCGAGGTGACGGCGGTCAGCGCGCCGGCGCACATGCGGTCGATGGAGTAGCCGGGCACGGACTGCGGCAGACCCGCGAGGATGCCGGCCGTGCGGCCCAGGGTCAGACCCTGGTCACCGATCTGCGTGGTCGCGGCGATGGCGACCTCGTCGATCTTCTTGGGGTCGAGGGCCGGGTTGCGGCGCAGCAGCTCCCGGATCGCCTTGACGACGAGATCGTCGGCCCGGGTCTCGTGGTAGATGCCCTTCGGGCCCGCCTTGCCGAACGGGGTGCGGACGCCGTCGACGAAGACGACGTCCCTGACGGTACGAGGCACGATGGCTCTCCTCCAGGGTGCGGGATGGCACTGCTGCGCGTGGCGCACTCGCACTGAGCGCGCGCTCACCCCGCCATGCTACTTGCGGGTAACCAAACTGCCCAGTCCCGGCGCCAGGAGCGGTGAAGGTCACACTCCACACGGGCCCCGTCATGGCTGTACCCCCTGATGACCGTGGTCGTCAGGGGGTACGTGGGCGCTCGTCCGGCTCAGCTGTTGGCGGCCAGCGCCGCCGCGAGCAGCGGCGTCACCTGCTCGACCTGCCAGCGGCGCGCCCCGTACGCGGTGAGCGCCTGAGCGACCGCCGCCTCGGAGCGGTCACCCGGCGGCTCCCAGCACACCCGGCGCACCGTGTCCGGGGTGATCAGGTTCTCCTGCGGCATGTTCAGCCGCTCGGCCAGCTCCGAGACCGCCGCCCGCGCCGCCGAGAGCCGGGCCGCGGCGGCCGGGTCCTTGTCCGCCCACGAGCGCGGCGGCGGCGGGCCCGCGACCGCCTGCCCGGGCTGCGGAAGGTCGGAGTCCGGCAGGGCCCGCGCCCGGTCGACGGCCGCCTGCCACTGCTCCAGCTGGCGCCGCCCCATCCGGTGGCCGTAGCCAGGCAGCGCCATCAGTGCCTGCACGTTGAGCGGCAGCGCCAGCGACGCCTCGATGATCGCGGAGTCGCTGAGCACCTTGCCCGGCGAGACGTCCCGGCGCTGGGCGACCTTGTCCCGGGCGGTCCACAGCTCGCGCACGGCGGCCATCTGGCGGCGCCGGCGGACCTTGTGCATGCCGGAGGTGCGCCGCCAGGGCTCCTTGCGGGGCGGCGCGGGCGGCGCCGCGGCGATCGCGTCGAACTCCTGACGGGCCCAGTCCAGCTTGCCCTGCCGGTCGAGCTCCTTCTCCAGCGCGTCGCGCAGGTCGACGAGGAGCTCCACGTCGAGCGCCGCGTACCGCAGCCAGGGCTCGGGCAGCGGGCGGGTCGACCAGTCCACCGCGGAGTGGCCCTTCTCCAGGGCGTATCCGAGGACGCTCTCGACCATCGCGCCCAGGCCCACGCGCGGAAAGCCCGCGAGGCGGCCGGCGAGCTCGGTGTCGAAGAGGCTCGACGGCACCATGCCTATTTCGCGCAGGCACGGCAGGTCCTGGGTGGCGGCGTGCAGGATCCACTCGGTGTCGGCGAGGGCGTCGCCGAGTGCGGAGAGGTCGGGGCAGCCCACCGGGTCGATGAGCGCGGTGCCCGCGCCCTCGCGGCGGAGCTGGACGAGGTAGGCACGCTGGCCGTACCGGTAGCCGGAGGCGCGCTCGGCGTCCACGGCCACGGGGCCGGTGCCGGCCGCGAACGCGGCGACGACTTCGGCGAGCTCCTCGTCGGTGGCTACGACGGGCGGAACTCCGTCACGCGGCTCCAGCAGGGGAGTCGGCTGCCCTTCGACCGGGACGTCGTCGTCCGGGGGGGCGCCCCCGGTGGTTCGCAGTGCTGTCTCTGCTGCGGTCTTTTGGGCGTCGGTCACCTGTCAAGGGTACTTGTGTATACGCCTCGCCCGTCGACGGAACGTTCCGCCGACGGGCGCGCGAGGGGCGCACGGTGCCGTGTGGGGGGAGCATGCCCCGCGGGACCCCTGGGTCAGTGGATGATTCCGGTGCGCAGGGCGACGGCCACCATGCCCGCCCGGTCGCCCGTGCCGAGCTTGCGCGCGATTCTGGCGAGGTGGCTCTTGACGGTCAGCGCGGAGAGCCCCATGGACACGCCGATCGCCTTGTTGGACTGGCCCTCGGCGACCAGCCGCAGCACCTCGACCTCGCGCCCGGAGAGCTCGCGGTAGCCGCCCGGGTGGCTCGGGGTACCCGGGGGGCGGCGGTGCATACGGGCGGCCGTGGCGCCGATGGGGGCGGCGCCGGGTCGGGTGGGGTGGCCGATGTTCGTACGCGTACCGGTGACGACATAGCCCTTCACGCCGCCCGCGAGGGCGTTGCGCACGGCGCCGATGTCGTCGGCGGCCGACAGGGCCAGGCCGTTGGGCCAGCCCGCAGCGCGGGTCTCGGACAGCAGGGTCAGCCCGGAACCGTCGGGCAGATGGACGTCGGCAACGCAGATGTCGCGCGGGTTGCTGACGCGGGGACGTGCCTCCGCGATGGACGACGCCTCGATGACGTCCCGTACTCCGAGAGCCCACAGATGGCGCGTGACCGTGGAGCGGACTCGGGGGTCGGCGACGACGACCATGGCCGTCGGCTTGTTCGGGCGGTAGGCGACCAGGCTTGCGGGCTGCTCAAGGAGAACGGACACCAGGCCTCCTGGGGGGAAGGTGCGAGACGGAGCCGGCTCGGGGATGAAGCCGGGGCGAACCGTGCAGATAGGGTCACAGACCTCTTCGGCAGGCCAGCCGTGCAGCTTTAGGGAATGATCACGATTTGGTGAGAAACATTTAGGGCAATTCGGACAGGTGGTCGAGTGGGGAGTGACCGGACGACCGCCCGGGGTTCGTTCGCGGCCGACTACCCAAGGGGCGCGGGGAACTGCGCGGCCGGCCCAGCACGATCCGCGGACGAACGAGGGCCTCCAGGGGCGCGACCACCCCACCGGCCCGCACCGGAGATCCGCACCGGCACAGCGCAGCCACCCGCACCGGCACCGCGCAGCCACCCGCACCGGCACAGCGCAGCGCCACGCGCCTAGGGCCTGTCGTCAAATTCCCGTCGTCGCCCGAAGGGCGTGCCAGGCGTCGCAGGACAGACGGGAATTTGACGACAAGCCCTAGCGCGGATCCCGCCGCTGCGGCAGCGTGACGACGCCCGCGTCCGCCGTGGGCAGCGGCGGCAACCCGGCGACCTGGCACAACAGGTCGCACCAAGCCGCCAGGTGCGAGGCCGTGTCCGGCACCCCGCCCTGCCCCTCGCGCGGCGTCCAGGACGCCCGGATCTCTATCTGGGTGGCGGGCAGCCGCTGGGCGAGGCCGCCGAAGTAGTACGAGCCGGCCCGCGTCACCGTGCCGCTCGCCTCCCCGTACGAGAGCCCGCGCGCCTCCAACGCACCCGTCAGCCACGACCAGCAGACCTCGGGCAGCAGCGGGTCCGCCGCCATCTCCGGCTCCAGCTCCGCCCGTACGAGCGTGACGAGGCGGAACGTTCCCTGCCAGGAGTCGTGCCCGGCCGGGTCGTGCAGCAGGACGAGCCGGCCGTCCGCGAGGTCCTCGTCGTTCTCGACGACCGCGGCCTCCAGCGCGTACGCGTGCGGCGCCAGACGCTGCGGCGGCCTGGTGGGGTCGACCTCGATCTCTGGGCGCAGCCGGGCGCCCCGCAACCCGTCGACCGCCTGGCGGAAGGCGAGCGGCACGGTCCTGCCGTCCGCACTGTCCGTGCCGCCGGCGCCATCCGAAGTTCGTCCCTGAGCGGCAGCCATGCGGGGAAGACTAGGCGGAACGGGCGCCCCGCGCCGGTAGGGACACCCGGGGCCCGCCGACCCGTTCGCGGCACGTGCGAAGATTCTGGGCGTGAACGCCATCGATAGCCCCAAGGGCCCGCCGACACAGACGTATGACTCCGCCTTCCTGAAGGCGTGCCGCCGTGAGCCGGTGCCGCACACGCCGGTCTGGTTCATGCGGCAGGCGGGGCGCTCGCTTCCCGAGTACCTGAAGGTGCGCGAGGGCATTCCCATGCTGGAGTCGTGCATGCGGCCCGAGCTGGTCACCGAGATCACGCTCCAGCCGGTGCGCCGCCACAATGTGGACGCGGCCATCTACTTCAGCGACATCGTGGTCCCGCTCAAGGCCATCGGCATCGACCTCGACATCAAGCCGGGCGTCGGCCCGGTCGTCGCGGAGCCGATCCGTACGCGCGAGGACCTCGCACGGCTGCGCGACCTCACCCCCGAGGACGTCCACTACGTCACCGAGGCGATCGGCATGCTGACCGCCGAGCTCGGCGAGACACCGCTGATCGGCTTCGCGGGCGCGCCCTTCACCCTGGCGAGCTACCTCGTGGAGGGCGGCCCGTCCCGCAACCACGAGCACACCAAGGCGCTCATGTACGGCGACCCGCAGCTCTGGGCCGACCTGCTCGACCGCCTCGCCGAGATCACCGGCGCCTTCCTGAAGGTGCAGATCGAGGCGGGCGCCTCCGCCGTCCAGCTCTTCGACTCCTGGGTGGGCGCGCTGGCCCCCGCCGACTACCGCCGCTCGGTGATGCCCGCCTCCGCGAAGGTCTTCCGCGAGGTCGAGAAGTACGGCGTGCCGCGCATCCACTTCGGCGTCGGCACCGGTGAACTCCTCGGCCTGATGGGCGAGGCCGGGGCGGACGTCGTCGGCGTCGACTGGCGCGTCCCGCTCGACGAGGCCGCCCGCCGCGTCGGCCCCGGCAAGGCGCTCCAGGGCAACCTGGACCCGGCCGTCCTCTTCTCGACGACCGAGGCGGTCGAGGAGAAGACCCGCGAGGTCCTGGACGCGGCGGCGGGCCTGGAGGGCCACGTCTTCAACCTGGGCCACGGCGTCCTGCCGACGACCGACCCGGACGCGCTGACCCGCCTGGTGGACCACGTCCACAGCCAGACCGCGCGCTGAGGCCCAGGGCCGGCTCCACCGGACAGGCCCTAGTTCCCCGCCGCCCGTACGGCCGACACGGCCTTGCGGGCGGCGACCAGGACCGGGTCCCAGACCGGCGAGAACGGCGGCGCGTACCCGAGGTCCAGGGTGACCACCTGCTCCACGGTCATGCCCGCCGTCAGCGCCACGGCCGCGATGTCGACGCGCTTGGCGGCGCCCTCGCGGCCCACGATCTGGACGCCGAGCAGCCGTCCCGTACGCCGCTCGGCGAGCATCTTCACCGTCATCAGGGCGGCTCCGGGGTAGTACCCCGCGCTGTTCGTGGACTCGATGGTGGCCGTCACGAACTGCAGCCCCGCCTCGCGCGCCTCGCGTTCGCGCAGGCCCGTGCGGGCGATCTCCAGGTCGCAGACCTTGCTCACCGCCGTACCGACGACGCCCGGGAACGTCCCGTAACCGCCGCCCACACCCGAGCCGATGATCTGGCCGTGCTTGTTGGCGTGCGTGCCGAGCGCGATGTGACGCTCGCGGCCCGACACCAGGTCGAGCACCTCCACGCAGTCGCCGCCCGCCCAGATGTCCTCGTGGCCGCGCACCCGCATCGCGCGGTCCGTGAGCAGCCCGCCGTGCTCGCCGAGCGGCAGCCCGGCCTTCCGGGCCAGTTCGGTGCGCGGCTCGACGCCGATGCCGAGGACCACGACGTCCGCCGGGTACTCGGCGTCCGCCGTCGCGACCGCCCGCACCTTTCCGTCCTCATCGGTGAGGATCTCGGTGACCTCGGCGCCGGTGACGGTGGTGATGCCCATCCCGTCCATCGCCTCGTGGACGAGGCGGCCCATGTCCGGGTCGAGCGTGGACATCGGCTCCTTCCCGCGCGTCACCACCGTCACCTCGTAGTCGCGGTGCAGCAGCGCCTCGGCCATCTCCACACCGATGTAGCCCGCGCCCACGATCACCGCGCGGCGGCCCTCCGTCGCGTTCAACGTGTCGAGCAGCGCCTGGCCGTCGTCGAGGGTCTGCACCCCGTGCACACCCGGAGCGTCGATGCCCGGCAGCGACGGACGCACCGGGCGGGCACCGGTGGCGACGACGAGCTTGTCGTACGCCGTCCAGGACTCCTCGCCCGACTCCAGGCCGCGGGCGCGCACCCGCCGCCTGTCCGTGTCGATCTCCACGGCCTCTGTGCGCATCCGCAGGTCGATGTCGCGCTCACGGTGTTCCTCGGGCGTCCGCGCGATCAGCTCGTCCCGCTCGCCCACGTCGCCGCCCACCCAGTAGGGGATGCCGCAGGCGGAGTACGAGGTGAAGTGGCCGCGCTCGAACACGACGATCTCCAGGTCGTCCGGCCCCTTCATCCTGCGGGCCTGCGACGCCGCGGACATGCCCGCCGCGTCGCCCCCGATGACCACCAGTCGCTCCGCCGCCATTGCGTACCCCTAGCTCGGTCCGTAACCCTCTTCCTTCGGAAGATACGTGCGGGGGCGCCCGGGAATTCCCCGGGCGCGGCACTCGACGCGGGCGTGTCAGTGGCGTCTGAGAGAGTGGACGCATGGACAACTCGCCCGTCAGCGCACCGCACATCGTCGTCGTCGGAGGCGGCATCTCCGGACTCGCCGCCGCGCACCGCCTGCTGGAGTCCGGGGCGCGCGTGACCGTCCTGGAGGCCACCGACCGCCTCGGCGGCAAGCTGTACGCGGGCGAGATCGAGGGCGCGCCGGTGGACCTGGGCGCCGAGTCGATGCTGGCGCGCCGGCCCGAGGGCGTCGGCCTCGCGCGCGAGGTCGGCCTCGGCGACCGGCTGCGGCCGCCCGCGGCGACGGCGGCGATCTGGACCCGCGGCGCGCTGCGGCCGATGCCCAAGGGGCATCTGATGGGCGTCCCCGCCGACCCCGCCTCGCTCGCCGGGATCGTCTCCGAGGAGGGCCTGGCGCGCATCGCCCAGGACCGCGAACTGCCGCCGACGGAGGTCGGGGACGACATCGGGGTCGGCGAGTTCGTCGCCGGCCGCCTCGGCCGTGAGGTCGTCGACCGGCTCGTGGAACCGCTCCTGGGCGGGGTGTACGCGGGCGACGCCTACCGGATCTCGATGCGCGCCGCCGTGCCCCAGCTCTTCACCGCCGCGCGCGAGAGCACCTCGCTGCTCGACGGCGTCGCCGCCATCCAGGCGAAGGCCGCCGCCCGGCCGCAGAACGGCGGCCCGGTCTTCATGGGCCTGGACGGCGGCATGGGCACCCTGCCCCTGGCGGTCGCGGACGCGGTGCGGGCCAAGGGCGGCCTCATCCTTACGGAGGCGCCCGTCCTCGCCCTGACCCGCACGGCCGACGGCTGGCTGGTCCGTACGGACTCCCCCCGGGCACGCGCGGTCGAGGCGGACGGAGTGGTCCTCGCGTCGCCCGCCTGGTCCGCTTCCGCGCTGCTCGCCGCCGAATCCCCGGCCGCGGCGGCCGAGTTGGCCACGGTCGAGTACGCCTCGATGGCCCTGGTCACCATGGCCTTCCGGCGCGCCGACCTGGAGGCCCTGGAACGCAGCTCGGGCTTCTTGGTGCCCTCGGTCGACGGCCGCACGATCAAGGCGTCCACCTTCTCCTCGTACAAGTGGCAGTGGGTCACCGACCGGGCCCCGGACCTGTTCGTGCTCCGCACCTCGATCGGGCGGTACGGCCAGGAGGAGCACCTGGAGCGCGACGACGCCGAGCTGGTGGACCTGTCGCTGCGCGACCTCGGGGAGGCGGTGGGCCTCGCCGCCAAGCCGGTCGCGACCGAGGTGACCCGCTGGACCGGCGGACTGCCGCAGTACCCGGTGGGCCACCTCGCGCGCGTGGCCCGCGTCCGCGCGGCCGTCGCGAAGCTGCCCGCGCTGCGGGTCTGCGGGGCCGCGTACGACGGGGTCGGCATCCCCGCCTGCATCGCCGGCGCCCGGACCGCCGCGGACGAGATCATCGCCACGTCGACCCTGGCGCAGAACACTCAGCGTGACGCGGGACAATAGCCTCATGAGTGCACCGGAAAAGATCCCGAACGCAGGGAAGAAGGCGAAGGACCTCAACGAGGTCATCCGCTACACGCTGTGGTCCGTCTTCAAGCTGCGCGACGTGCTGCCCGAGGACCGCACGGGGTTCGCCGACGAGGTCCAGGAGCTGTTCGACCAGCTCGCCGCCAAGGACATCACCGTGCGCGGCACCTACGACCTGTCCGGGCTGCGGGCCGACGCCGACCTCATGATCTGGTGGCACGCGGAGACGGCCGACGAGCTCCAGAGCGCGTACAACCTCTTCCGCCGCACCAAGCTGGGCCGCGCCCTGGAGCCGGTCTGGTCGAACATGGCGCTGCACCGCCCCGCCGAGTTCAACAAGTCGCACATCCCGGCCTTCCTCGCCGACGAGACCCCGCGCGACTACGTGTCGGTGTACCCCTTCGTGCGCAGCTACGACTGGTACCTGCTGCCCGACGAGGACCGCCGCCGCATGCTCGCCGACCACGGCAAGATGGCCCGCGGCTACCCGGACGTGCGCGCCAACACGGTCGCCTCGTTCTCGCTCGGCGACTACGAGTGGCTGCTCGCCTTCGAGGCCGACGAGCTGTACCGCATCGTCGACCTCATGCGTCATCTGCGCGCCTCCGAGGCCCGGATGCACGTCCGCGAGGAGGTCCCGTTCTACACGGGCAGGAGGAAGTCCGTCGCGGATCTGGTGGCGGGCCTGGCCTGACGGCCGCCCCCACCGCGTATGCCCGGTGACCGGGCCCGCCGAGGCGGGCCCGGATTCACCCCTGACCCGGAAGATCAGAGAGCGGACGGCCGCTGCCCAGGCATGGGCGCCGACCGCTCGTCCAGCGACACCGGGTTCGGCTCCGGGTGCGGCGCGCACGTAGCGCGCCGCACCGGCGTCCGTCCGTTCAGCAGGTAGTCCACCAGATAGCCGTTGACGCAACTGTTGGGACCGCCGCCGATGCCGTGCGTACCGGCGTCCTTCTCGGTCACCAGGACCGACCCCGGCAGTCTGCGCTGCAGCGCCAGCGCCCCCGGGTACGGCGTCGCCGCGTCCCGCTCGGCCGCCAGGATCAGCGTCGGCGGCAGCGCCCCGCGCTCCGCCCTCACGTCCACCGGCTTCTGCCGGGGCGCCGGCCAGTAGGCGCACGGCAGGTTCATCCACGCGTTGTCCCACGTCTCGAACGGCGCGATCTCCGCGAGCGTGGTGTTGTCGCGGTCCCAGGTGGCCCAGTCCGTCGGCCAGGGCGCGTCGTTGCACTCGACCGCCGTGTAGACCGCGTTCCCGTTCTCGTCGTCCCACGCCGCCTCCGGGCGCGGCGCGGCCTGCGCGATCAGCGGCTTGGGGTCGCCCTTGAGGTACGCCGAGAGCGCGGTCGCCCGCATCGCCCAGTAGTCGTCGTAGTACCCGGCCTTCAGGAAGGCCGACTGGAGCTGGCCGGGGCCGACCGTGCCGCCCGCCGGTTCCTCGGCCAGCCGGGCGCGCACCTTCTCGAAGTTCTCCAGGACCTGCTCGGCCGTGGTGCCCAGGTGGTAGACGCCGTCGTGCCGGGCGACCCAGGCGCGGAAGTCCTCCCAGCGGCTCTCGAACGCCAGCGACTGGTCCAGGTTGTTGCGGTACCAGATCTGCCTCGGGTCGGGGTCGACCGCCGAGTCGAAGACCATCCGGCGCACGTGCGAGGGGAAGAGCGTGGCGTACACCGCGCCGAAGTACGTCCCGTACGAGGCACCGACGAACGTCAGCTTCCGCTCGCCCAGCGCGGCCCGCAGCACATCGAGGTCGCGCGCGTTGTTGAGGCTCGTGTAGTGCCGCAGCGCCCGCCCCGCGTTCCGCGCGCAGCCCTCCGCGTACGCCTTGGCCTGCGCGATCCGCTCCAGTTTGTACGAGGGCGAGGGGTCGGTCGGGGCCTGGGTGGGCGCCTTGCCGAAGTCCTTGGGGTCCTGGCAGGACAGCGGCGCGGAGCGGCCCACCCCGCGCGGGGCGTAGCCGACCAGGTCGTACGCCCCCGCGAGCGCCTTCCACTCGGGCAGGCTCGCGACCATCGGGAAGTACATGCTGGAGGCGCCCGGCCCGCCGGGGTTGTAGACCAGGGATCCCTGGCGCGCGGCCGACTTGCCGGTGGCCCGCACCCGGCTGACGGTGAGGGCGATCTGACGGCCCCCCGGGTGGGCGTAGTCGAGCGGGACCCGGACCGTGCCGCATTGGACGCTGTCGGGGAGCATCTCCGCCTTGGGGCAGCGGCCGAACGCGATCCCGGCGGCGGCCGCGCGCCGGGCGGCGACCACGGTGCCGTGCGCCTCGGCGGTGAGCGGGTCCAGGCCGCCGGCCGGTGCGGCGACCAGGGTGGACAGAACGAGGGAACCGAGCGTTCCGTACAGCGCTGCTGCTCTCATCGCACATCGACCCCTTGACGGTTCCACCCGGAACAACCGGCACAAAAGGGATGATTAGCGGAGGAATTGACGATGTAAAGCACCGTGGTGCGGTGCGCCGGGGTCAATGTCACCGGTCAGGTGGCTCGTCAGGTGGTCCGTCAGGTGGACCGTCCGCCGCGCAGGGCGGTGCGCAGCGCCGGGTCGTCGACCGCGCTCACGCCCCGTACCGCGACGGCGGTGAGCGGGTCACCGGCCGGGTCGATCCGGCCGAGCAGCCGCTGGCCGTCGGGGGAGGCCCAGCGGGTGTGCGGATGGACCTCGAAGCGGGCGATGAAGAGGCAGCCGAGGGTGAGGACCAGCGGCAGCGAGAACCAGGCGGCGATCTCAGCCTGCGTGGCGCGGTCCTGACCGGGCATCAGGAGCGCGATCAGTCCGAGCGTGAGGGTGAGCGCCGCCGCGCCGCGTACGGCCCGTACGGAGGCCGTGACGCCCGTTCTGACCACGTCCGGGACGGCGAGCCCGGCGGCCGCCAGCCGGTCGGCCAGGGCGTGCACCGCGTCGGTGGCGGCCGTGGCCGACCGTATCGCCGCTATCCGCGCCTGTCCGCCGGGGCCGATCGCGCCGATGACCGACCGCTCCAGCTCGTCGCGGCCCTCCGGGTCGACGACCGTGGCCCAGCCGGTGTGCGCGAGCAGCAGACGGCGGGCGCGGTGCATGGTGACCAGGGTCAGATCGGTGACCCGGGACGGGCCGCCCGCGAGGAAGGCGGCCTCGTACAGCGAAAGGCCGGCCGGGTCCCGGCTGACCGGACCCTGGTCGGCCGCGGCGGACGCGGCGAGGCAGAGCCGCCCGCACGAGGCGGCGGACGCGAGGCACGCGGCTACCAGGAACAGAACCCAGAACATGGCCGAGTTGTATGTGAAGCGGTCAGGCCGACGCCATGCCTTTCCCATGATGTGGACATGGAGTTATCGCTTCGTTACGGAGTGTCGGTGGGGAAGGCGCGGCTGGCGGCGGGCGGCAGCGAGAAGGACGGGGTGACCGGTGCGGGGGACGGGGGAGTGGCGCCCGGGGCGGGCGGGGGCGGCCCGCTGGGGGAGGCCGTGGCGCCGGCGACGCTGTCCCGGGCCAGCGCGTCGAAGTCGACGAGGCCGGTCGCCTCCAGCATCCGGATGTGGTCCAGGACGGTCGTGTTGGCGTCGTCGGCGAGTGCGCGCACCAGCGAGTTGCGGGTGTTGGCCCGGATCTGTGCGACGAGCGAGAACACCTTCCCGTGCGCCGAACGCAGAATGTTGGCGAAGTCCTTCTCGTACGTGCTGCCGCTCTCCGAGGTCAAGGTCCGCAGCCAGGAGCGCTGTTGGGCGTTGGGCTGGTCGGGCAGCTCCATCCCGAGCTGGGCCGCGACCTCGCGCACGCGCGCGTCGAGGAAGGCGTGCCCGTCGATGAGGTGGTGTCCCGCGGCTGTCACGGCCGCGCTGGGCGCCCGCTCCACGGCCTGCTGACCGGCGGGCAGCTCCCACAGCCCGGCGAGTCTGACCCGTACGACGAAGTCCCGGTCGGCGGCCGACAGCGGCCCCCAGCGGGTGGGCACGGAACCGGCGTTGAGGTTGGCGAGTCCGGTGCCCGAGCGGTCGGCGTAGGACCAGACGGGAAAGATCAGGGCGGCGAGGGTCGCGGTCAGGGCGACGACGACCAAGCCGGTACCGGAAAGGATTATCCGACGCATGAAAGCCTCCAAGTGCGGTGCGCACGGTAATGCGGAGGCGGGTGATCCGGGGAGGGGTTTGAGGAAAACGGTGACGACACCGTGTGGGGTGAATCACGAGTTGGCTGAGTCTGCCCCGGCGGACGGAGGTTGGTGGTATTTTGCCCGCCTCCGCTCAGGGTCTGTCCGGTGGATCTTGGCTCGCCCCCGGGGGTTGGTGCGCATATCTGCGGCGTTGCCGTCACTCGCCGACACTCCGCGTCGACCGCCCTCCTGCGCCTTGCGGTTGGACGCACCAGCCCCCGCTCACCGGCACCGAAACGGCCACCCGCGCCGAGGGCGCCAGATGCACCGGCCAAGCCCTAGGGCCTGTCGTCAAATTCGCGTCGTCGCCCGAAGGGCGGTCCGGCGGCGTCTGGTGCGTGCTCTCGGCGCGCCGGGCGAGAGCCCTCGTACTGGACGTACGTGGGCTTTCGCCC
>NZ_JBFAAD010000059.1:12184-27756 GCF_040639555.1 Streptomyces sp. NPDC023838 | reverse complement strand
GGTGGGGGCCGGTCGCGCAGCGGCATTTAAGGGGCGCGGGGAACTGCGCGACCAGCCCCCACCGGCCCGCAGACGAATCTCGGGGTGTGGGGGCGGAGCCCCCCGGGAGAGCTGCCCCCGGAGGGTTCAGGGAAGGGGTGGGGTGGGGAAACCCTGCCCAGGGGTCAGAACAGGCGGAGTTTGTCGTCCTCGATGCCCCGCAGCGCGTTGTAGTCCAGAACCACGCACCCGATCCCCCGGTCCGTCGCCAGCACGCGAGCCTGCGGCTTGATCTCCTGCGCCGCGAACACCCCCTGCACCGGCGCCAGATGCGGATCCCGGTTCAGCAGCTCCAGGTACCGCGTGAGCTGCTCGACCCCGTCGATCTCACCCCGCCGCTTGATCTCGACCGCGACCGTCCCGCCCGACGCGTTCCGGCACAGGATGTCCACCGGCCCGATCGCCGTCGGGTACTCGCGGCGGATCAGCGTGTACCCCTCGCCCAGCGTCTCGATCCGGTCCGCGAGCAGCTCCTGGAGGTGCGCTTCCACGCCGTCCTTGATGAGGCCCGGGTCCACACCCAGCTCGTGCGACGAGTCGTGGAGGATCTCCTCCATCGTGATGATGAGCTTCTCGCCCGCCTTGTTCACGACCGTCCAGACGCCCGAATCGTCCCCCGTCCCCTCCTTGAGGGTGCAGGGCGGAGACATCCAGTTGAGGGGCTTGTACGCCCGGTCGTCCGCGTGAATGGAGACGCTGTTGTCCGCCTTCACCAGGATCAGCCGGGTGGCGGAGGGCAGATGGGCGGTGAGGCGGCCCGCGTAGTCGACGGAGCAGCGGGCGATGACGAGACGCATGGTCGGCAACGCTACTCGAATTCCCCCGCCGAACGCGATTCGTCCGGCAAAGCACTGTTCGTTATTGGCCGGTTACGTGCCAAGTACCTGTCGCGGGCACCATGCCGCGCCTACCGTGTAAGCGGGAGGTTGTCGGTCAGGCACGCTGCGTGGCTGACTTCGTTCCCTTCCCTGGCCGTAAGACCCCCCTCTCCGGGGGTCGCGAGAGGAGAAACCCATGTCGCTCGACGTCTCACCGGCCCTACTCGAACAGGCCGAGCGAGGCGAGGTCGACGAAGCTGATTTCGTCGACTGCGTCCGGACCTCCCTGCCGTACGCATGGGAGATGATCAGTTCTCTGGTGGTCCAGCTGAAGGTGGACGGTGGCGAGTTCGCCGACAACCAGACGCCTCCGCCGGACGAGCAGGCGCGCGGCCAGCTTCTTCGTGCGCTCGCGAGTGACGCCATCCGCGGTTCGCTCCAGCGGCACTTCGGTGTCCGCCTGGCGTTCCAGAACTGCCACCGCGTCGCGGTGTTCCCCCTGGACCCGTCGTCCGACGAGCGGCTCGCCCGCTTCACCTCGGTCCGGGGCCAACTTCTCAATCAGTCCCCGGAGTTGCGCGACTGCTGAGGTCTTCGCCGCCGCTCCGCATCGCGGGAGGTGCACGTGTGCACATGATGCGGAGCGGGGGCCTTTTGTGGGGACCCGAGTCCCCGCGCCCCGACGGGCGCCGTCCCCCTCGGGCCCCTCACCCCAGCAGCGGCAGCACGTCCGCGCCCAGCCTTCGTACGTTCTCCTCCGTAGCCGCCAGGTCGCCCGATCCCTCCACCAGGAAGGCGAAGCGCGTGATGCCCGTCTTCTCCGACGTCGCCGCGATGCGGTCCGCCGCGAGGCGCGGGGTGCCGACAGGGTGGAGGTCGCACAGCAGCTCCGTGTACTGCACGGGGTCGCGCATCGCGCGGTGGCGGCCGTCGACCGTCACATGCGCGTCCAGCCCCTGCTTCAGCCAGCCCGGCATCGCCTTCAGCAGTGTCTCGGCGGCCTGGGCGCGGTGGTCCTCGATCTGCGCCACCCCGGCCGACACATGCGGCGCCGCCGCCACCACCTCGGGGGCGACGCCGGACGCCAGCGCGTGCGAGCGCCACAGCCCGACCATCTCCGCCTTCTCCTCGTCGCCGCAGTGCATCCCGAGCAGCATCGGCAGACCGCGCTCGGCCGCCAGCCTCACGCTCTTGGGCGAGGTGCACGCCACGATGACCTCGGGGCCCTCCGGGCCGTCCGCGAGCAGCTCGTCGGGCCTGGGCACCACCGGGACCTCCCGGAAGGCGAAACGTTCGCCCAGACTCGCCACCCGGGGTTCGGTCAGCCACCGCAGCAGCAGATCGAGTGACTCCGGGAACCCCTCCTCGTACGCCCGCAGACCCGAGCCGAACACCTCCAGGTCGACCCAGGGGCCGCCCCGCCCCACCCCCAGCGAGAACCGCCCGCCGGACGTCAGGTGCAGCAGCGCCGCCTGCTCGCCCAGCGCCACCGGGTGCGCGCTCGGCAGCACGCTGACCGCCGTCCCGACGCGGATCCGGCGGGTGCGCCCGAGCAGCAGCGCCGCCAGCGTCACCGCCGACGGGCACACCCCGTACGGAACGAAGTGGTGCTCGGCGAGCCACACCGCGTCCAGCCCCGCTTCCTCGGCCACCTCGGCGGACCGCACGGCCCGGTGCAGTGCCTCCCCCTGGCCCTGGCCCGGGAATTGGGCTGCCAGTACAAAAGTTCCGACACGCATCGCCTTCTGCCTCTCTCGCGGCCGACGCGGCTCCCCCTCTTACTGGCAACAACGCCTGACAAGTGCCAAGGGCACGGTCCAGCGCGAACTTCTTGCGATAGTCCGGTAAGTGTCCCCCGTACGAGTTACCGTGCCACCCCTGTACGGCTCGGGTACCCGGGGCAAGTACCTCTACGCTGGGGGCAGTCCGTCAGCCCGGCCCCGTGAGGTGTTTCCGTGTCCCCGCGCCGCAACCGCCCCAAGGGCGGCGACCAGCCGACCGAACCGACCGGCGGGGCGGGGGAGCGCTTCGGCCTCCAGCGCTCCGAGACGTACCAGGGCGAGGAGTGGTCCGTCCGGCACGTCAGCGGCGCGAGCGCGCAGGGCAAGCGCTACCGCTGCCCGGGGTGCGACCAGGAGATCCCCTCCGGCGTCCCGCACGTGGTGGCCTGGCCGGAGTACGGCGGGGTGGAGGACCGCCGGCACTGGCACAAGGCCTGCTGGAACGCGAAGGACCGCCGCACCAGCAGGGTGCAGCGGTCCAGGAACGCGCCCAGATACTAGGCGGCGGGTCACACGTCCCGGCTGTTCAGCACGGCGAACGCGCCCCCGAGGGCGGCGGCCGTGACGGATCCCAGGATCAGCAGCGGGGTCCAGCCGGTGGGGCCCGAGTCGCTCACCGACGAGCCGTAGAACACGGCCAGTTGGCTGGGGATCGAGTACTCGAACAGGGCCTGGCGCACACCTTCGAGCGACGGCGCGAACATGAACAGCGCGAGCACCAGCGGCAGCAGCACCACGCCGATCATGACCGTGATCGCGCCGGCCGAGTGCCGGACCAGCGCGCCGACCGCGAGCGAGAGCAGGCCGAGGGTCGAGATGTAGAGGCTGACGCCGATCGTCGCCTTGAAGAGCTGGGAGCCGGTCGGCTGCTCGGCGGAGCTCACCATGGCGGTCTGGAGCAGCGCCACCAGGCCGGTGCAGAGCGTCACGATGACGAAGGACAGCAGGAAGAAGACGATCGACTTGGCCGCGAGGATCCGGGCCCGGCTGGGGCACGCGGTCAGCGTCGTACGGATCATTCCCGTGCCGTACTCGGAGGCGATGGTCAGCACGCCGAGCGTGATCACGCAGATCGAGCCGAGCAGCACGCCGTAGAAGCCGAGGCTGAGCAGCGGGGTGTCGCCCATGTGCGCGTCGGAGGCGTTGACCGCGACCGCCGCGAGCAGCCCGATGCCGAGCACGAGCACGATGAGCACGCCCAGCGTCCACATCGTGGAGCGCACCGAGCGGATCTTGGTCCACTCGGAGGCGAGCGCGTCGCCGAGGGAGGCGGGCCGCACCGGGATCGGCGAGGTGTACGTCCCGAGGGACGCACCCGGTGCCTGCTGCTGGTAGGGGGTGGTCATCGGGCGTCCTCGGGCTTGGTCAGGGCGGGGGCGGCGGCGGGCTGGGAGGCCGGGGGAGCGGGCTGCGGGGCGGGCGCCTGCGCCGGAGCAGCCGGGGCCGCCGGGGCGCCCTGCGGGGCCGCCGGGGCCTGTCCGGGGGCCTGCGGGGCCGCGTACGGGTTCGCTCCGGGCGGCGGCGGGGCGTACCAGCCCTGCGTCGGCACCTCGGGGATCACCGGCGGCGGCTGGTACCCGGGCGGCAGCGGCTGCATCAGACCGGCCTTCTGGTCGGCCGTGGAGCGGTAGTCCACCGCGCCCTGCGTCATCCGCATGTACGCCTCCTCCAGCGAGGCCTGGTGCGGCGAGAGCTCCCACAGGCGTACGTCCGCGCCGTGCGCGAGGTCGCTGATGCGGGGCAGCGCGAGGCCGGTCACCCGCAGGGCGCCGTCCGGCTCCGGCATGACCTGGCCGCCGGCCTGGGTCAGCGCGGCCGTCAGCTTCTCCCGGCCGGCGGGCTCGGGGGTGCGTACGCGCGCGAAGTCGGCGGAGTTGTGCGAGATGAAGTCCTTGACGCTCATGTCGGCGAGCAGCTGGCCGCGGCCGATCACGATGAGGTGGTCGGCGGTCAGCGCCATCTCGCTCATCAGGTGCGAGGAGACGAAGACGGTCCGGCCCTCGGCGGCGAGCTGCTTCATGAGGTTGCGCACCCACAGGATGCCCTCGGGGTCGAGGCCGTTGACCGGCTCGTCGAAGAGCAGCACCTGGGGGTCGCCGAGCAGGGCGGCGGCGATGCCGAGCCGCTGGCCCATGCCGAGCGAGAACCCCTTGGAGCGCTTTCCCGCCACCTCCTGGAGGCCGACGACGCCGAGCACCTCGTCGACCCGGCGGGCCGGGATGCCGGAGAGCTGGGCGAGCGAGAGCAGGTGGTTGCGGGCGCTGCGGCCGCCGTGCACGGCCTTGGCGTCGAGCAGCGCGCCGACCTGGCGGGGCGCGTTGGGAAGCATACGGAAGGGGTGGCCGCCGATGGTGACATGGCCGGAAGTGGGCTGGTCCAGGCCGAGGATCATGCGCATGGTCGTCGACTTGCCGGAGCCGTTGGGCCCCAGGAAGCCGGTGACGGCGCCGGGCCTCACCTGGAAGGAAAGGTTGTACACGGCTGTCTTGGCGCCGTAGCGCTTCGTCAGGCCGACTGCCTCGATCATTCTCCAGCCCCATCGACGGTGTGGGTCGTCGGGGCGGTCGACCGATGGCCAGGGTGCCCCCGTATGAGTGAGGAGCTTATCCAGGAGTTTACGGTTCCGGCCAAGCGAGGAGACGTGCGTTACGTGTGGGTTTGTCCGGTGTATGGACTACGCATCGCGCTTCTTCAGCACCAGATGGCCGCCCGCCAGCGCCGCGACGACCCACAGTCCCATGATCCCGAGCCCGGCCCAGGGGCCGTACGGCGGCGGCTCGCTGTTCATCGCGTTCGGCACCACTTGCATGATCTTGGAGCCCGCCTGGTCGGGGAAGTAGCGAGCCACCTTCTTGGCGCCCGGCACCGCCGACAGGATCTGCGAGATCAGGAAGAAGAACGGCATCAGGATGCCGAGCGAGAGCACCGAGCTGCGCAGCATCGTGGCCACGCCCATCGAGAAGAGCGCGATCAGCGCCATGTAGAGGCCCGCCCCGAAGACCGCCCGCAGCACATGGGGCTCGCCGATGGTCGTGCGGTGCGGGCCGAGCAGGGCCTGGCCGAGGAGGAACGAGAGGAAGCTGGTCGCCATGCCCACGACCAGGGCGAGCGCGGTGGCGACCAGGAGCTTGGAGAAGAGGAACGTGGCCCGCTGCGGCACGGCGGCGAGCGAGGTGCGGATCATGCCCGAGCTGTACTCGGTGCCGACCACCAGGACTCCGAACACCACCATCGCGAGCTGGCCGAGCACCATCCCGGAGAAGCTGACGTAGGTCGGGTCGAAGGTCACCCGCTCGGCCGGCTTGAGGTCGTCGAACTGCGACTTCATCAGCGCGCACAGGGCCGCGCTCACCGCGACCGTCACGACGAACGCGCAGATGAGCGTCCAGGAGGTGGAGGAGACCGTACGGATCTTGGTCCACTCGGACCTGAGGACGGCCGGTACCGCTGCCATGGTCAGACCTCCTCGCCGTGGCCGACGGCGTCCCCGGCGCGGGCCCGGTAGCTCGCGCCCCAGTCGGCGGCGGGCGCCTGGGGCGGCGGCCCGTGGGGCGTGTCCGAGTGCGCGTGGTACTCCACCGATCCGGCCGTCATCTGCATGAACGCCTCCTCCAGCGAGGCCTGCTGGCCGGAGAGCTCGTGCAGCACGATCTGATGCTGAGCCGCCAGCTCGCCGAGCCGCTCGATCCGGCCGTTGTCGACCTCCAGGGCGCCGTCGGCGGTCTGGGTGACGGGGACCCCCGACTGCGCCAGCACGTCGAGCAGGTGTTCCCACTGGGGTGAGCGCAGTCGTACGAAACTCCGTGAATTCTGCCGAATGAAATCCGCCATCGATGTATCGGCGAGCAGTCGGCCCTGGCCGATGACGATCAAATGATCCGCCGTCAGCGCCATTTCACTCATCAGGTGAGACGAGACGAAGATCGTTCTGCCCTCCGCCGCGAGGGCTTTCATGAGATTGCGGATCCAGTGAATTCCCTCGGGGTCCAGACCATTGACGGGTTCGTCGAACATCAGGATCTCGGGGTCGCCGAGCAGCGCGGAGGCGATTCCGAGCCGCTGGCCCATGCCGAGCGAGAACCCCTTCGACTTCTTCTTCGCCACGGCCGTCAGACCGACCGTGGCGAGCACCTCCGCGACCCGGCGCTCGGGGATCCGGTTCGACTGCGCCAGACAGAGCAGGTTGTTGTACGCGCTGCGGCCGCCGTGCATCGACTTGGCGTCGAGGAGCGCCCCGATGTACTTCAGCGGCTCGTCGAGGTCGCGGTAGTGCCTGCCGTCGATGTGCACGGTGCCGCTGGTCGGGTTGTCGAGATCGAGCATCATGCGCATGGTGGTGGACTTGCCGGCGCCGTTGGGTCCCAGGAAGCCGGTCACCACACCTGGCCTGACCTGGAACGACAGGTCGTCGACCGCGGTCTTGGAACCGAAGCGCTTGGTGAGACCGGCCAGCTCGATCATGTCGCCACGCTAAGGGCGGACAAAGCCCCCCGCCACCGGAGTGACGAGGGGCTCTCGACCGTACGAACGCAGCTCACGGGGGAGGAGCTGCGGCACCAACGGGAACAGGTCCGCCGGACGGACCCTAGCGGGACTGCTGCGCCGGGACGCCGCGCGAGACGGGCTCGTCGTCGACCGGGGAGCCGGCCGCCGCGACCGCCGCGCCCGTGAGGGTCGCCAGCATCTCGCGGACGTTGGTCAGCTGCGCGTTGATCGAGTCGCGGCGGTTGGTGAGCGCCGCCAGCTCGCGCTCGGATTCCGAACGGATACGGTCGGCCTTGGCGTTGGCGTCCGCCACGATGTCCTCGGCCTGGCGCTGGGCCGTCTCGACCGTCTGACGGGCCCGGCGCTCCGCGTCCGTACGCAGCTTCTCGGCCTCCAGGCGCAGCTGCTCGGCGCGGTGCTCGATCTCGGCGAGACGCTTCTCCGCCTTCGCCTGACGCGAGGCCAGGTCGCGCTCGGACTGCTCGCGGCGCTTGGCGAGGTTCGTCTCGAAGTCGGCCGCCGCCTGCGCGGCCTTGGCGCGGGTCTCCTCGAAGAGGGCATCCGCCTCCTCGCGCTTGGACTGCGCGTCCTTCTGCGCCTCGGAGCGCAGCGTGGAGGCGTCACCCTTCGCCTTCTCGACGATCCGGACGCCCTCGTCCTCCGCCTTGGCCTTGCGCTCGGCGGCGAACGACTCGGCGTCGTTGCGCACCTGCTGGGCCGCCGACTCGGCCAGCTCGCGGTGCTGTTCGGCGGCGCGGCGGGCCTCCTCGCGCAGGTCCTTCGCCTCTTCCTCGGCGAGACGGAGGATCTTCTCGACCCGGGCACCGAGGCCCGCGTACGACGGCTCCGCGTCGTTCACCTGGGCCTGGGCGTTCTGCGTTTCGAGGTGCAGTTCCTCGATGCGCTTTTCCAGAGAAGTGATCCGTGCCAGAGCGCTGTCACGGTCGGCGACGAGCTTGGTAATGCGGTCGTCCACCTGACCGCGGTCGTAACCACGCCGCACGAGCTCGAAGCCGAAGGGGGAGGAAGTGTCGCTCATGGGGTTCCTGTCGAATGAGACCGGTGAGGTGATAGGGGGAATCCTAGGGGCCCAGACGGCGTGTCATCGAGCGTATGCCCGTTTGATCTGGAGAATGTCCAGCCTTTTGAGTGGCTACCCCTCCGAAGACTTGCCACTCGAACGTGTCCCTCCGGCCGAGGCACCCGCCTTGGCCGCCTCCTTGCCGCCGGAGGACGGGGCCTCGAAAGATTCCAACGCCTCAAGCACGTCCTGGACACGGGAGATCTCGGCATTGATGTCCGCGCGCCGCCGGACCAGCACATCCAGCTCGCGCTTGCCCTCGTCGACCGTGCGCCGGGCCTCCGCCTCCGCGTCGTCGCGCAGCTTCGTCGCCTCGCGGATCAGCTCGGCCTTCTTGGTCTCCGCCTCCTTGAGCAGCGCCTCGGCCTTCTTCACGGCCGCGATGCGCACCTTGCTCGCCTCGGAGTTGGCGTCCGACAGGAGCTCCTTGGCCTTCGCCTCGGCCTGCTCCGTCTGCTCGGTGGCGGCCTTGACCAGCTTGTCGACGCGCTCGCCCGCCGTCTTCATCTGCTCGGCGCTCTCCCGCCGGGCCCGCTCGTGCAGTTCCTCGATCTCCGACTCGGTCCGCGCGCGCACCTCCTCGGTGCGCTCCCTTATGGCGGTCGCGTCCGCGCGCGCCCCGGCCAGCAGCTCGTCCGCGTCCGTACGGGACTTCTCCACCAGGGAGTTGCCCTCCACGGTCGCCTCGGCGACGATCCGCTCGGCCTCCTTGCGGGCCGCGCCGACCATCGTGTCGGCCTGCTCCTCGGCCAGCGTGGCCGCGAGCAGCGCCTCCTCCTGGGCCTTGGCCATGAGCTGGTCCGCCTGCTCCGCCGCGTCCGACCGGCGCTTGGCCGCGGCCGTACGGGCTTCGTCGAGCAGCCGGTCCGCCTCCTCGCGGGCCTCGGTACGGATCTTCTCCGCCGCCTCCTCGATGCGGGCGCGGCTCTTCTCGGCCTCCGCGCGGATCCGCTCCGCGGCCTGCTGGGCCGAGCCCACGGTCTCGGCGGCCTCGGCACGCAGCCGCTCCGCCTCCCCGTTCGCCTCGGTCAGCACCCGCTCGGCCTCACTGCTCGCCTCCGCGATGAGCTGGTCCGCCTGCGCGGCGGCGTCCGAACGACGCTTGTCGGCGGCCTTGCGGGCCTCGTCGAGCAGCCGCTCCGCCTCCGTACGCGCCTCGTCGAGCGCCTGCTCGGCCTGCTCGCGGGCGTCGGCGACCGTCTGCTCGGCCTCGGCGGCCGCGGCCGACAGGACCGAACCGGCGTCCGCGCGCGCCTCGGTGGTGACCAGCTCCGCGTACGTGTCGGCCTCGGACGTGGTGCGCTCGGCGTGGGCGGTGGCCTCCGCGAGCAGCCGGTCGTGCTCCGACTGGCCCTCGTCGCGCAGCTGCTGAGCCTCCGCCACCAGCCGCTCGGCCGTCGCCGTCGACTCGGCGGCGAGCCGCTCGGCCTCCGCGGTCGCCTCGGTGACCAGGCGGTCGGCCTGGCTCGCGGCGTCGTTGCGGATGCGGTTGGCGTCCTCGCGGGCGTCCGCCCGGGTGCGCGCGGCGTCCTGCTCCGAGGAGGCCAGCGCGTCGGAGGCCTCGGTGCGCATCCGCTGCGCGTACTCCGAGGCGTCCGAACGGGCCTTCTCCGCCTCCGCGATGGCGTCCGCGACGGTCCGCTCGGCCAGCTCCTTGGCGGCGTCGGCGTCCTCCTGCGCCCGGCCGCGGACGCGCTGGGCGTCCTCGGCGGCGCGCTCGCGCTCGGCGTACGCGTCGGCGCGGACCCGGTCCGCCTCCTCCTGCGCCTCCGTCTTCGTACGCTCCGCCACGTGCTCGGCCGTCGAGCGCAGCCCGGCGATCTCCTGCTCGGCCTCCTCGCGCAGCCCCGACACCGAGTCCCGCACCTGCTGGGCGGTCTGCTCGGCGGCCGCCACCAGCTCGGTGGCGCGCCGGTCGGCCTCCTCGCCGAGCCGCTGTGCCTCGGCCTGCGCCTCCTCCACCCGCTTGCGGGCGGAGGCGAGCAGCTCCTCGCTCTGCTCGCGGGCCTGCGCCCGCTCCGAATTCGCCTCGGTACGCGCCGAGTCGAGCGTCTCCTCCGCCTCGCGGCGCCGGCGCGCGGCCTCCTCCTGGGCGGCGGCGAGCGCCTCGGCGGCCTCCGCGCCCACCCGCTCGGCGGCGGCCGCGGCCTCGGCGCGCATCCGGTCGGCGGTCTCCTGCGCCTCGGACTTGAGGCGCTCGGCCTCCGCGGCGGCCTCGGACCGCAGCCGTACGGCCGCGCCCTCCGCCTCGGCACGGGCGGTCGAGGCGTCGGCGGCGGCCTCGGTGCGCAGCCGCTCGGCCTCCTGCTCGGCCTGCGCCTGGAGCGTACGGGCGCGCTCGTTGGCCTCCGTACGAAGCCGCTCGGTCTCCTCGGCGGCCTCGCGCCGGATCCGCTCGCTCTCGCCGCGCGCCTCGGTCAGCGCCTGCTCGGCGGAGGCGTGGCGCTGCTCGGCCTCGGTGTGCAGCCGCGTCAGCTCGTCGGCGGCGTCGGCCCGGCGGGCGGCGACGGCCCGCTCGGTCTCCTCGCGCAGCGCCACGGACGCCTGCTCGGCGGCCGCCTTGACGGCCTCGGCCTGCTCGTCGGCCTCCGCGCGCAGCCGCTCGGCCTCGGCCCGGGTGCGCTCCAGGGTCTCCTCGGCCTGCTTGCGCAGCGTCGTCGCGCGCTCCATGGCCTCGTTGCGGACCCGCTCCGACTCCGCCCCGGCCGAGGTGCGCAGCTCCTCCGCGTCGGCCTTCGCCTTGGTCAGCAGCTCCTCGGCGGTCCTGGCCGCCTCCTCGATCTGCTGGACGCCCTCGCGGCGCGCCTCGCCCCGGATGCGCTCGCCCTCGGCGACCGCTTCGGCCCGCAGCTGCTCGGCCTCGCCACGCAGCCGGCGCGCCTCCTCCTGGAGTTCGACCGTCTTGGCGCGGTACTCCTTGGTGTCGTCCTTGGCCGCGCCCTTGAGCTCGTCGGCCCGCTCCTCGGCCTGGACGCGCAGCCGCTCCGCCTCGGCGTCGGCCTCGCGGCGGATCCGCTCGGCCTCCTCGGACGCCTTGCGGGTGGTCTCCTGGGCGTCCGCGGACGCCTTGGTGAGCACCTCCTCGGCGGCCCGGGCGGCCTTGGCGAGCTGGGCGGCGGTGTCCTCGGCCACGCTGGTACGGGCCTTCTCGGCGGCCTCCGCCACCAGCCGCTCGGCCTCGGCGCGGGCGTCGGCGAGCGCCTGCTCGGCCTCCGACTTGAGCGCCTCGGACTCCTTGGTCGCCTCGGCCACGAGCCGGGCGATCTCGGTCTTGGCGGTACGGGTGCGCTGCTCGTTGGCGGACTCGGCGCCCGCGAGCTGCCTGGCCGCCGACTCCTTCGCCTCGGCCAGCACCTTCTCGGCCTCGGCCCGCGCCTCGCGCAGCGCCGACTCGGCCTCCTGCATCCGCTGCTCGGCGGTCCGGCTCAGCTCGGCGGCCTGCTGGCGCGCCTGGTCGGACTCGGCGGTGGTGGACGAGCGCAGCTGCTCGGCGTGGGAGGTGGCCTCCTGGGCCTGTGTGGAGGCGGCGTTGAGGAGCCGCTCGGCGTCCTTGCGGGCGCGCAGGAGGATGGCTTCGGCTTCGGTACGGGCCGACTCGGCCTCGGAGCCGAGCCGTTGGCGGGTCTCCTCGGCGACCCGGGCGGCCTCCGCGCGGGCGGCGGCGAGCGCCGCCTCGCTCTCGGCGCGCGACTCGTCGAGCAGCCGCCGGGTCTGCGCCTCGGTGCGGGCCCGCAGCTGCTCGGCCCAGGCCACGTTCTCGTTGACGTGCGACTCGACGGTCGCGCGCCGCTCGGCCAGCTCCTGGTCGAGCCGCTGGCGGCGGTTGACCGCCTCCGCGTGCAGCTCGGCCTGGAGCCGGGCCTGGTGCTCGGCGTGCTCCTGGAGGATGCGCTGGGTCTGCGCACGGGCGTCGCGCAGCTCGCGCTCGGCGTCGTTGCGCAGCTGCTCGGCCTGCATCTGCGCATTGCGCAGCAGCTGTTCGGCCTGGTAGCCGATGTCCGCGGCGTCGTAGGCAGGGCGAGTCGCGAGGTTGCGGCGCGCCTCGTGCAGCTTGGCGCGCAGCACCTCGACCTGGTAGCCGAGGTCCTCGGCGTGCTGGACGGCCTTCTCCCGCTCGGTCTTCAGCCGGTCCATCTCGGCCTCGAACCGCGAGAGGTGGTCGTCAGGCCGGTGGCTGTCCTGGCGTTCGTAGCCCCGCACTGCGCGGTCCCATCCGTCCCCTGGTCGCGAACACTGCCCGTACGAGCACCGTCCGACGACGGACGGGCCCCCGGTGAATGGTGTCAGATCGACAAGGGGGCGTGGGTCCCAGGCCCCGACCCGACCCCGGCCCGGAAGGGCCCACTGTACCGGCCCCGGAATCCCGGGGTCAGTGCTCCGCTGCCGAGGTGACCAGTTCGGTCAGTACGCCGTGGCAGTCCTTGGGGTGCAGGAACGTGATGCGGGAGCCCATGGAACCGATGCGGGGCTCCTCGTACAGGACCCTCACACCCTTGCCGCGGATGGCCTCGGCGTCGCCGTCGACGTCCTCGGTGCCGAAGGCGATGTGGTGCACGCCCTCACCGTTCTTGGCCAGCCACTTCCCGACCGCGGAGTCCTCGCGGGTGGGCTCCAGGAGCTGGAGGTAGGAGGCGCCGCCGTCCGACGTACCGTTGATCTTGAGCATGGCCTCCCGTACGCCCTGCTCCTCGTTGATCTCGGAGTGGAACACCTCGAATCCGTACGTAGCACGATAGAACTCGACGGTCTTGTCGAGGTCGAAACAGGCGATCCCGATGTGGTCGATGCGAGTCAGCATGGGACCAGTGCAGCGCCCCGGGAGGTGGTTACGCAACGTGCGCGCGATCACACCGGCTGCCCGGTGACGCCGCCGGTACCGCTCAGTACATTTCCAGTAAACCCTCGTTCACTTCTCACCTCCCAAGGGGCTGTGCCTCATGTCTGGAACGACCGGTACCACTTCAGTGATCGTCGCGGGCGCCCGCACGCCCATGGGCCGACTGCTCGGCTCCCTCAAGTCCTTCTCGGGCGCCGACCTCGGCGGCGTCGCCATCAAGGCCGCGCTCGACCGGGCCGGCATCGGCGGCGACCAGGTCCAGTACGTGATCATGGGCCAGGTGCTCCAGGCCGGTGCGGGCCAGATCCCGGCCCGCCAGGCCGCCGTCAAGGCGGGCATCCCGATGAGCGTGCCCGCGCTCACGATCAACAAGGTCTGTCTGTCGGGCCTGGACGCGATCGCGCTCGCGGACCAGCTGATCCGCGCCGGCGAGTTCGACGTGGTGGTGGCCGGTGGCCAGGAGTCGATGACCAACGCCCCGCACCTGCTGCCGAAGTCCCGCGAGGGCTACAAGTACGGCGCGATCGAGATGCTCGACGCGATGGCGTACGACGGTCTGACCGACGCCTTCGAGAACATCGCCATGGGCGAGTCCACCGAGAAGCACAACACCCGCCTGGGCATCGAGCGCGCCCCGCAGGACGCGTTCGCGGCCGCCTCCCACCAGCGCGCCGCCGCCGCCCAGAAGAACGGGCTCTTCGAGGCCGAGATCACCCCGGTCGAGATCCCGCAGCGCAAGGGCGAGCCGGTGATCTTCGCCAAGGACGAGGGCATCCGCGCGGAGACGACCGTGGAGTCGCTGGGCAAGCTGCGCCCGGCGTTCGCCAAGGACGGCACGATCACGGCGGGCACCTCCTCGCAGATCTCGGACGGCGCGGCCGCGGTCGTGGTCATGTCCAAGGCGAAGGCCGAGGAGCTGGGCCTGGAGTGGATCGCGGAGATCGGCGCGCACGGCAACGTGGCGGGCCCGGACAACTCCCTCCAGTCGCAGCCGTCCAACGCGATCCTGCACGCGCTGGGCAAGGAGGGCCTGGAGGTCTCGGACCTCGACCTCATCGAGATCAACGAGGCGTTCGCGGCGGTCGCGGTCCAGTCAATGAAGGACCTCGGGGTCTCCCCGGAAAAGGTGAACGTCAACGGTGGCGCGATCGCCCTGGGCCACCCCATCGGCATGTCGGGCGCGCGCGTGGTGCTCCACCTGGCCCTCGAGCTCAAGCGCCGGGGCGGCGGTACGGGTGCGGCGGCGCTGTGCGGCGGCGGCGGCCAGGGTGACGCGCTGATCATCAGGGTCCCCGGCAAGTAGGACACCACTGCGGTGGTACGTACTGATCACTGGGCACTGAACCGAACGGAGCGGCAATGGTGGACGTCCCCGAACTGGTGGCACAGGCGAGGGAGGGCCGGCCGCGGGCCGTGGCCCGGCTGATCTCGCTGGTCGAGGGGGCGTCCCCGCAACTGCGCGAGGTGATGGCGCAGTTGGCTCCGCTGGCGGGCGGGGCGTACGTGGTGGGGCTGACGGGTTCGCCGGGTGTCGGCAAGTCGACTTCGACGTCGGCGCTGGTGACGGCGTACCGGCGGGCGGGCAAGCGGGTCGGGGTGCTGGCCGTCGACCCCTCCTCGCCGTTCTCCGGGGGCGCGCTGCTGGGCGACCGGGTCCGTATGTCGGACCACGCGTCCGACCCCGGGGTCTACATCCGCTCGATGGCGACCCGGGGCCATCTGGGCGGCCTCGCCTGGTCCGCTCCGCAGGCGATCCGCGTGCTGGACGCGGCGGGGTGCGAGGTGATCCTGGTGGAGACGGTCGGGGTCGGCCAGTCGGAGGTGGAGATCGCCTCCCAGGCCGACACGTCGGTCGTACTCCTGGCCCCCGGGATGGGCGACGGCATCCAGGCGGCCAAGGCGGGGATCCTGGAGATCGGCGACGTGTACGTGGTGAACAAGGCGGACCGCGACGGCGCGGACGCGACGGCCCGCGAGCTGAACCACATGCTGGGCCTGGGCGAGTCCCGGGGCCCCGGCGACTGGCGGCCGCCCATCGTCAAGACGGTGGCGGCCCGTGCCGAGGGCATCGACGAGCTGGTCGAGGCGCTGGAGAAGCACCGGGCGTGGATGGAGGAGCGGGGCGTCCTGGCGGAGCGCCGCCTCGCCCGGGCGTCCCGTGAGGTGGAGACGATCGCGGTCACCGCGCTGCGGGAGCGGATCGGCGACCTCCATGGGGACCGCCGCCTGGACGCGCTGGCGTCCCGCATCGTCGGGGGCGAGCTGGACCCGTACGCGGCGGCGGACGAACTGGTAGCGGGCCTCACGGGCGAGTAGCCCCCACCAGGGGGTCCCCCGGGGGCCGAGGCGGCTTCCCCGGTGGCTGCGCCCCCGGCCCCCCTGGCTGCGCCCCGGCCCCCTGGCTAGGTCCTGGCCCCCCTGGCTGTGTCCCCGGCTCCCCTGGCTGCGCCCCGGCCCCCTGGCTAGGTCCTGGCCCCCCTGGCTGTGTCCCCGGCTCCCCTGGCTGCGCCCCGGCCCCCTGGCTAGGTCCT
>NZ_JBFAAD010000059.1:0-12087 GCF_040639555.1 Streptomyces sp. NPDC023838 | reverse complement strand
CCTGGCCCCCTGGCTGCGCCCCTGGCCCCCTGGCGGGGCCTGCGGCCCCTGCACCCCACGTTCGTCTGCGGGTTCGGTGGGGCTGGTCGCGCAGTTCCCCGCGCCCCTTGGGGGGTTGCGGGCGCTGCACCCCGAGTCTTTTAGGGGCGCGGGGAACTGCGCGACCAGCCACATGCGGCCCGCAGACGAAGGGGTCCGGGGCGGAGCCCCGAAGCGGGGTGCAGGGGGCGGAGCCCCCGCGAAACGGGGTGCAGGGGCCGCAGGCCCCGCCCGGGGGTCCGGGGGCCCGCCCCCGGGAAACCGGCCTCAATCCACCCCCACCCCCGGAGGGCCCGGCGGGGTGGGGCAAAACCTCACAGCTTGCCGCGGTGCCCCCGCAGATGCTCCGCCACCGGCGTCAAAGACGCCCGCAGGTCCCGCAGCGCGTCCCCCGACAGCAAGTCGATGAAGTGCTTGCGCACGGACGCCACATGATGCGGAGCCACCTTCTCCATCGTCTCCACCCCCGCCTCGGTCAACACCGCGAACAGCCCCCGCCGGTCGGACTCGCAGTTCTCCCGGCGCACCAGCCCCGCGTTCTCCATCCGCGTGATCTGGTGCGAGAGGCGGCTCTTGGACTGAAGGGTCGCGGCGGCGAGGTCGCTCATCCGCAGCCGCTGCCCCTCGGCCTCCGAGAGGTTGACCAGGATCTCGTAGTCGTTGTTGGTCAGGCCGAACGGCTGCAGGTCCTTTTCCATCTGGTGCGTCAGCATCCTGTTGACGTCCAGATAGGTGCGCCAGGCGCACTGCTCGCTATCGGTCAGCCAGTTGGTGGCCGTCTCGGTCTCCATATGTGGATTCTACCTAAGAAGTTGAATTTTGAACGAAGTGTCGGAGTGTGACGCCCCGCACGCACCGCCGCAAGGGTGCGTCAGCCGCCCGCTCCAGGTCGTGGTCAGCGCCTGGCAAGGGTGCACGCGTTCGACGTCACACTCCGCAGACTACCGCTCACAGGCCGAAGCGACGCTGGAGGTCTCCGAGCTGGCCGGGAAGACGCGGTACCGAACCCGCCGCCCCGTGCTGCCCGGCCGGCGCTCCGCCGCCCGGAACGCCCGGCTCTGCGGGCACTTGCCCCGTCATCTGCTCGGCCATCAGCACCTCCGTGGACTGGAGCAGCACCGTGCCCGCGCCCACGAACTCGAACTGGTGCTCCTCGCCCGACGTCCCCCCAAGCCCCGTCAGTGACCGGATTCCGCCCAGTACGCCCGTCATATAGCCGTGATCGTAGTGGTGGCAGGGCGACGGGCAGTCCGCCCAGCCCACCAGCGCCTGCGGGTCCACCCGGATCGGCGGCTCCATGAACACCACCGGTCCGTTGGAGGCCGCCACGAACTTCCCCGTGCCGATCAGCGTCAGAAAGCCCGGCACGATCGACTGCTTGAGCGCCAGCGTCGGCTGGTAGGCGAGCAGGTTCCCGGCCCGGATGGTGAGGTTGCCGTCCTCCAGGTCGTACGAGTTGACGTCGAAGGCCCGGTCCGCGAGCAGCATCTTGCCGGAGCCGTCCGCGACCACCCAGTCGCTGGCGTGCAGCGGCGAGTGGAAGCTGGTGCGCAGCAGCCGGTCGAGGCGGCCGTGGCCGATGCCGTTGAACTCGATGCGCCCGTAATAGGCGATCATCTTGCCCTTCTGCAGGAACCACTGGCTCGACTTCAGTTCCACGCAGAACGTGTACTTGTTGACGTTGTCGTCCGAGGGCAGCGTCATCGGGTCGAAGATCGTCGGCCCTCCGGGCCGGGGGGTACTCACAGCTTCTCCTCCGAGGCCTGGACGTACACCGCGCCGTTGCCGGACAGTTCGAGCTGGAAGGCCTCTCCCGAGCCCCTGCCCACCATGTCCCGCCAGCCCAGCGCCGTGGACAGCTTGTTGCGTACGTCGCCGTGGTGCGCCACGTACGCCTGCGGGTCGACGTGGACCGGGCGCTGCGGGGTGATCGGCAGCTCGATCACTCCACCGTGCGCCATCACCGCGACCGCGCCATGACCCTTGAGCGTGGTGGTGAACAGGCCCTGGCCCGTCACCTGGCCCCGGACCATGCCCATGACACCGCCCTGCGAGCCCATGAACATCGTGCCCTGCTGAAGCGTGCCGTCGAAGGCCAGCAGGCGGTCCGCCTCCACGTACAGCGTGTCCCCGGCGAGGTTGATGACCTGGATGTGGTGGCCGCCGTGGCCGAACATCACCGTGCCGCTGCCCTCCACGGTCATCAGCGGGGTGGCCTCGTTGGCGACCCGGCGGCCGATCATCGACATGATCCCGCCCTGGCCGCCCTGCATGTTGGGCGTGAACGACACCTCGCCCTTGTACGCGAGCATCGCGCCGCGCTGGCTGAACATCTTCTGGCCGGGCGCCACCGTGGCCTCGACCATCTTGGAGTTGATCTCGCGGAAGGGCATCAGACGTCCCCTCCGATCGTGTTGCGCTCGCTGGGCTGCACGTACACCAGTCCCTCGCCCTCGAAGCGGATCTGGAACGCCTCCCCCGAGCCCTCGCCGAGCAGCGTGCGGAAGGTCACCCCGGACTGGAAGTGCTGCTGGAGGTTGCCCTGGTGGGCGATGTACGCGCCGGGGTCGACGGAGAGCGGGTACTGCGCGGTCACCCGCAGCACCACCGCCGGGCCGTCCGACACGATCGCCGCCTGGCCGTGGCCCTCGACCGTGGTCGTGAACAGGCCGTTGCCCTGGGTCGCCCCGCGCAGCCCGGTGAAGGTGGTGCCGGTGCGCAGCCCCGCGTCGGTGGCGAGGAGGTTGCTCGCCTCGACCCAGAGCCTGTCGCCCTGGAGCGAGACCAGGTTGATCTCGGAGGCCCGGTCGGCGAAGTAGCAGGTGCCGTTGCCCTTCACCTCCATCACGGTCATGGATTCACCGGTGAGGCGGCGGGTCACCATGCCGCGGATGCCCTCACCGCCGCCGGACATCTTCTTGAAGGCCATCTGGCCGTCGTAGGCGACCATCGAGCCGTTCTTCGCCTTGACGGCGTCGCCGGTCATGTCGACGGCCAGCACTTTGCTGCCTTGGAGTCGGAACGTTGCCACGCGCTGACGTTAGCGGCACCGGCTCCGCCCCGGCCAGGCCCGGGGCTCCGGCACGCCCGGGCGCCGGGGCCGCCGGGGACCCCCGCCAAGATCCCGGCGCCGCCGGTGTCACAATGGAGAACGTTTGTGCTTGCGTTCACAAGCAACACCCTCCGACCCTCCCACCGAAGGTGCCCCCGTGGACATCAAGACCGCATCCGCCTTTCACCGTCTCCGGCTGGTCTCGGCCCCGGAAGCCGTCTCGTTCCTGCTGCTGCTCGTGTGCTCGGTGCTGAAGCGGACGACCGACGTCAACGCCGTCCCGGTGATGGGCGCGATCCACGGCATCCTCTTCATCCTGTACGTGCTCTTCTGGGCGGACGCCTGGAACAAGGCGAAGTGGCCGGTGAAGACCGCCGCCCTGTTCTTCATCCTGTCCGTGCTGCCGTTCGGCGGCTTCGTGGCCGAGCGCAGGCTCAAGCGCCAGGCCGAGGACGCCCTGATCGCCGCCCGCGCCCGCAAGGAAGGCGTGGTCGGAGCGTGATCGTCGCCTTCTCGGTCACCCCGCTCGGCGTCGGCGAGGACGTGGGGGAGTACGTTGCCGACGCCGTACGGGTCGTACGGGAGTCGGGGCTGCCGAACCGGACCGACGCCATGTTCACCTCGATCGAGGGGGAGTGGGACGAGGTGATGGACGTCGTCAAGCGCGCGGTCGCCGCCGTCGAGGCCCGCGCCCCGCGTGTCTCCCTCGTCCTGAAGGCCGACGTCCGCCCGGGCGTCACCGACGGGCTCACCTCCAAGGTGGAGACGGTGGAGCGCCACCTCTCGGCCTGAGCGTCGCCCCTCTGGCGCTCTTGAGCGCCGCCGTTCGAGCCCCCGGCCGCCCCGCCCGGAGCCGGGGGCTCTGTCGTGCCGCGACCCCGCGTGCGGCGCTCGAACAAGAACCGCTCACTCGGAGTACTCCAGTCGACACGCCCAAGAATCTCCACTTCTGTGGTGTTATCTACTGACTCGATCAGCTGGAGGGCACAGTGCGGTCGGAGAGTCCGTCGGAGCAGTACGACTACGAGACCCACAGCCGGCTCGCCGGACCGCTGACGGAACCGGGCCCGGACCCGGCGGCCTACCGGGTGCGCTACCGAAGTCTCCTCTCCGCCGAACCCCGCCGAATACGCGCCGTACTCCTGATGACGCTGGCGCCCCTGCTCACCGCGGCCCTCCTCGTCTACCTCGTCTGGCCCACCCACTGGGTGGAGCGCGAGGGCGGTGACGAGTGGCTGGTCGGCCTGGACGTGGCGATGCTCGTCGCGATCGGGCTGATCGAGCTCTTCATGGTCGTCAACGTCGTCTCCATCGCCCACGCCACGATGGTCGCCCGGGACCCGATACCCGTCTTCCCCGAGCCCGGCACCCGCGTCGCGTTCCTCACCACGTACGTGCCCGGCAAGGAACCCATGGCCATGGTCCGGGCCACCCTGGAGGGCGCGGTCCGCCTCCACCACCCCGGCCCCCTCGACGTCTGGCTCCTGGACGAGGGCGACGACCAACGCGCCAAGGCCCTCTGCGAGGAGCTCGGGGTGCGCCACTTCACCCGCAGCGGCGTCCCCGAGTGGAACCGCCCGAAGGGCCCGCACAGGGCCCGTACCAAACACGGCAACTACAACGCCTGGCTCGCCCGGCACGGCGGCGACTACGACTTCTTCGCCTCCGTCGACACCGACCACGTGCCGCTCCCCGACTTCCTGGAGCGGATGATGGGCTACTTCCGCGACCCCGACGTCGCGTTCGTGGTCGGACCCCAGGTCTACGGGAACTACGACTCGCCCGTCACCAAGGCCGCCGAGTCCCAGCAGTTCCTCTTCCACGCGCTGATCCAGCGGGCCGGCAACCGCTACCGCGCCCCGATGTTCGTCGGCACCAACAACATCGTCCGCATCACCGCGCTGCGCCAGGTCGGCGGGCTCTACGACTCGATCACCGAGGACATGGCCACCGGCTTCGAGCTGCACCGCCGCAGGAACCCGGGGACCGGCCGCTTCTGGAGGTCCGTCTACACCCCGGACGTCCTCGCCGTCGGCGAGGGCCCGGAGTCCTGGACCGACTTCTTCACCCAGCAGACGCGCTGGTCGCGCGGTACGTACGAGACACTGCTCAAGCAGTACTGGAAGGCGCTGTTCCGGGTCCCGCCCGGGCGGCTCCTCTCGTACAGCCTGATGCTCGTCTACTACCCGATGACCGCCGTCAACTGGCTGCTCGGCGTCGTCAGCTGCGTGCTGTTCCTCTGGTTCGGCGCCTCCGGCACCCAGGTCTCCGCCTCCGTCTGGCTGATGCTCTACAGCGACGCGGCCGCCCTCCAGATCGGGCTCTACCTCTGGAACCGCCGCCACAACGTCTCGCCCCACGAACCCCAGGGCTCCGGCGGGCTCGCCGGCATGGGGATGTCCGCGCTCTGTGCGCCCATCTACCTAAAGTCGCTCGGCTCGGCCCTGCTGCGCACCCGCGGCCGGTTCGTCGTCACCCCCAAGGGCGGCGAGGCAAGCCCCGACCGGCTGTGGACCTTCCGCATCCACCTCTTCTGGGCCGCGGTGCTCGTGGTGTCCCTGGCCGCCTCGGTCCACTACGGCCACACCCACGTCGCGATGCGGACGTGGGCGGTCCTCGCCCTCGCCATCGCGCTCGCCCCCGTCGCCGTCTGGTCCTGGACCGCCCGGCGCGAGCGCGCGGCCGCCAGGAGACGGGCGCCGGCGCGGGCCGCCGAGCCCGACGCGGCGGAGGCCCCCCTCGCCACCACCGCACCGGCCGCCACGACGACCGGAGGCAACTGAGCCATGGCCCACCGGCCCTCGCAGCGCACCAAGAAGACCCTCCTGGGCGGCGGCGCCATCGTGCTGCTCGCCGGGCTCAACGCCCCGGCCGCGCTCTCCTTCGCCGAGCAGCAGTACCACGCGTACCAGATCCGCCGGCCCGACTACATGCGCAAGTACGGCGCCTGGGACACCGTCGACATCCCCGCCGAGTACCGCACCAACGCGATCCACGCGGCCCTGCTGCACACCGGCAAGGTCCTGATCATCGCCGGGTCCGGCAACAAGCAGGAGAAGTTCGACGCGGGCTCCTTCGACACCGTGCTGTGGAACCCCAAGGACAACACCTTCAAGAAAGTGCCCACACCCGAGGACTTCTTCTGCTCCGGCCACGCCCAGCTCCCCGACGGCCGCCTCCTGGTGGCCGGCGGTACCGCCCGCTACGAGGTCCTGGACGGCCAGGTGAAACGGGCGGGCGGCGGGATGCGGGTCAAGAACGAGAACCCGGACAAGCCCGTCACCATCAAGAAGGGCACCAGGTTCCGCTCGCCCTCGGGTGTGGAGTACGTGGCGAGGTTCGACGTCACGGTGCCCAGGGCCAAGCGCGAGTTCGAGGTGAGCTACTACGCCACCGGCCAGATGAAGCCCTGGAAGACGAAGGTCACCGCCGCCGAGGCCCGCGTCTTCGTCGAGGCGGTCGCCGAGGGCCCGCGCTCGGTGGCGAAGGAGCAGGCCCAGTACGAGATCGAGGGTCTCACCGGCAAGGACGCCGAGAACACGTACGGCCTCGCCGAGAAGATCACCACGGAGAAGCAGGACTTCCAGGGCATCCGGGCGGCCTACGAGTTCGACCCGAAGGCCGAGAAGTACATCCCGGTCGCCCCGATGCGGGAGGCCCGCTGGTACCCGACGCTCACCACCCTCAAGGACGGCAAGGTCCTCGCGGTCTCCGGGCTCGACGACGTGGGCGCGATCCTCGCGGGCGACAACGAGATCTACGACCCCACGACCAAGAAGTGGTCCAAGGGCCCGTTCCGCTACTTCCCGACCTACCCCTCGCTCTTCCTCACCAAGGGCGGCAAGCTCTTCTACTCCGGCGCCAACGCGGGCTACGGGCCCGCCGACAAGGGCCGTGAGCCGGGCCTGTGGGACATCGCCACCAACACCTTCACCAAGATCAACGGCCTCGGCGACGGCGACCAGGTCGAGACGGCCAGCTCGCTGCTGCTCCCGCCCGCCCAGAACCAGAAGTTCATGCTCCTCGGAGGCGGCGGGGTCGGCGAGTCCGAGAAGTCCACGCCCCGCACCGCCCTGGTCGACCTCAAGGAGGCCGGCCCCGCCTTCAAGTCCGGACCCGCGCTGCCGCAGGGCACCCGCTACCTCAACAGCGTGATCCTGCCCGACGACTCCGTCTTCACCAGCGGCGGCTCCGAGGACTACCGCGGCCGCGGCGCCAGCAACATCCTCAAGGCCCAGTTCTACGACCCGGGGACCAACGCCTTCCGCGAGGCTGCCGACCCCACGGTCGGCCGCAACTACCACTCCGAGGCGCTGCTGCTGCCCGACGGCCGGGTCGCCACCTTCGGCTCCGACTCGCTCTTCGGCGACAAGGACAACACCAAGCCCGGCAAGTTCGAGCAGCGCATGGAGATCTACACCCCGCCCTACCTCTACCGGGACAAGGACAAGCGCCCCGCCCTCGGCGACGGCCCGCAGGCGGTCGGCCAGGACCGCCGCGCCACCTTCCCCACCGCCCACCCCGAGCGGATCGCCAAGGCGCGGCTGATGCGGCCGAGCGCGGTCACCCACACCACGGATGTCGAGCAGCGCTCGATCGACGTACGTCTGACGAAGGACCGGAACTCGGTGACGGTCGAGGTGCCGGGCGACAAGGCGCTGGTGCCGCCCGGCTGGTACATGCTCTTCGTCACGGACGCGGAGGGGACGCCGTCGGAGGCGAAGTGGCTGCTGATCGACTGACCGACTGATCGATTGGTTGGCTGATCGGCTGATCGGCTGAGCGCTCAGGCGGTCGAGCGGCGGGCCAGGTCCAGGGCGTACTCCGGCCACCAGGCGCCCGCCGTCGGTCCGCCCCGGCAGGTCCCGTCCGAGTCGCCCGGCCGCTTGATCCAGAGATACGCGTCGAGCCGCGGGTCCCCGGTGCTGGTGGTCGGCGGCTTGCCCAGGGCCCGGCCGGGCGGGTTGCACCAGGCCTGGTCGGGGTCGTCGAGCAGCGGCCCGGCCCCGTTGCGGCTGGTGTCGATCACGAAGTGCTTGCCGCCGAGACCCTGGGAGACCTTGGCGCCGTACGCCCGTACGGCGTCGTCGGTCTGGAAGTTGGAGACGTTCAGCGCGAACCCGTCCGCCCGGGCGACCCCGGCCCGGGTCAGCGGCTCGACCAGCCTGGCCGGGTCGGGGATCCACGCCGGGTTGCCCGCGTCCAGGTACACCTTGGTGTTCGGCAGCTTCTTGAAGTGGTCGATCGCCTCGTTGAGCAGCTGGTAGCGCTCGTCCCAGTGCTCGGGCGTGGTGCAGCCGTCGACCATGTGGGCCACCGCGTCCGGCTCCAGGACCACGATCGCCTTGGCGTCCCCGATCGCGTCGGCGAACATCCCGAACCAGGTGCGGTACGCGGCCGTGTCCGCCGCCCCGCCCGCCGACAGCCCGCCGCAGTCGCGGTGCGGGATGTTGTACGCCACCAGCAGGATCGTGCGCTGGTCCTTGGCCGCCCCCGCCACGGCCCGGCGGATCCCCGGCCCCGGGTTGTCCCACGCGGGCCAGTCCGCCATCGGCCGGTCCGCGATCCGCCGCAGCGCCTCGGCGTCGGCGGTGCGCCCCTGCGCCTCCCAGGTCTTGATCTGCTTGGCGGCGTTGCTGTCCGGGTCGACCCAGAAGGGGCCGCCGGGGGCCGGTTCGGCGCCCTCGCCCGTGGAGTGGCGCTGGGCGGCGGAGGTCCCGCCGGGGCCCGGTTCGGGGGAGCCGCAGCCGGCCACCACGGTGAGCAGGGCGGCGGCGAGCAGGATGCGGCGCCGGGCGTTCGTGGCCCGGCTGTTCGTGGGCCGGGCGTTCGTGGCCCGGCCGTTCGTGGGCCGGGCGTTCGCGGGCCGGGCGGTTCCGTGCCGGGACATGCGGCTCCCTGAGGGCAGGGCGTACACAGGACGCGGACAAGCGTGACATATCGGTCACTCTCCGCAGTGGAGCGCCACGGAGCGACGTGGGGCCCGAAGTGTGGGCCGAAGTGTGAGACGGGGCTGACCGGCATGTGACCAGTCGGTAAGGTCAATGCGTGCCGAAGCCGCTCAGCCTCCCGTTCGACCCCATCGCCCGCGCCGACGAACTCTGGCAGCAGCGCTGGGGGCCGGTCCCCTCCATGGGGGCGATCACCTCGATCATGCGCGCGCACCAGATCCTGCTCGCCGAGGTCGACGCGGTGGTCAAGCCGTACGGGCTGACCTTCGCGCGGTACGAGGCGCTGGTGCTGCTCACCTTCTCCAAGGCGGGTGAGCTGCCGATGTCCAAGATCGGCGAGCGGCTGATGGTGCACCCGACGTCGGTGACGAACACGGTGGACCGCCTGGTGCGCTCGGGCCTGGTCGACAAGCGCCCCAACCCCAACGACGGGCGCGGCACGCTGGCGTCCATCACGGACAAGGGCCGCGAGGTCGTCGAGAACGCGACGCGGGATCTGATGGAGATGGATTTCGGGCTGGGGGTGTACGACGCGGAGGAGTGCGGGGAGATCTTCGCGTTGTTGCGCCCGCTTCGCGTGGCCGCGCGCGACTTCGAGGACGGATAGAGCTCGGTCGCTCCTGTTGTCGGCCGGGTGTGGGTCGTCTCGGGTTGCTCGCGCGGTTCCCCGCGCCCCTTACATGGGCCCGAAGGGCCCTCCTGGGGGCGCGGGGAACCGCGCGACCAGCCCCCACCGGCCCGCAGGAGGGTGACGCAAGATCGCGTCAGCGCGGCCGTTACGCTCGTTGTCATGAAAAAGAGCGTGCTGACCCGCTACCGCGTCATGGCCTACGTCACCGGCGTCCTGCTGGTCCTGCTGACCCTCGGCGTGATCGCCAAGTATCTGCTGGACATGGACGGCGCGGCCGACTTCACCAAGATCGTGGGCATCGCGCACGGCTGGCTGTACGTCCTGTACCTCATCTGCGCCTTCGACCTCGGCTCCAAGGCGAAGTGGCCGGTCGGCAAGCAGCTGTGGGTGCTCCTCGCGGGCACCATTCCCACCGCGGCCTTCTTCGTCGAGCGCAAGGTCTCCCGCGAGGTAGAGGCCCTGGTCGCGGAGTCGGCGCCGGTCGGCGCCCAGGCGTAACCCACCGCCCGCGGAGAACCGCGGGCGGTCTGCCATCGACATTTACTAGGACGTCCTAGTAAATTCGAAGGTATGGACGCTGACGCGATCGAGGAGGGCCGCCAGCGCTGGCAGGCCCGTTACGACAAGGCCCGCAAGCGCGACGCGGATTTCACCACGCTCTCCGGAGATTCCGTCGAGCCGGTCTACGGGCCCAGGCCCGGCGACACCTATGAGGGCTTCGAGCGGATCGGATGGCCCGGCGAGTACCCGTACACCCGCGGTCTCCACGCCACCGGCTACCGGGGCCGGACCTGGACCATCCGGCAGTTCGCCGGGTTCGGCAACGCCGAGCAGACCAACGAGCGCTACAAGATGATCCTCAAGGCGGGTGGCGGCGGCCTCTCCGTCGCCTTCGACATGCCCACCCTGATGGGGCGCGACTCCGACGACCCCCGCTCGCTCGGCGAGGTCGGGCACTGCGGCGTCGCCATCGACTCCGCCGCCGACATGGAGGTCCTGTTCAAGGACATCCCGCTCGGGGACGTCACCACGTCCATGACGATCAGCGGGCCCGCGGTGCCCGTCTTCTGCATGTACCTGGTCGCCGCCGAGCGGCAGGGCGTCGACCCGGCCATCCTCAACGGCACGCTCCAGACCGACATCTTCAAGGAGTACATCGCCCAGAAGGAGTGGCTCTTCCAGCCCGAGCCGCACCTGCGCCTCATCGGTGACCTGATGGAGCACTGCGCGGCCGGCATCCCCGCCTACAAGCCGCTCTCCGTCTCCGGCTACCACATCCGCGAGGCCGGGGCGACGGCCGCGCAGGAGCTGGCGTACACCCTGGCCGACGGCTTCGGGTACGTGGAGCTGGGCCTCTCGCGCGGCCTGGACGTGGACGTCTTCGCGCCCGGTCTCTCCTTCTTCTTCGACGCGCACCTCGACTTCTTCGAGGAGATCGCCAAGTTCCGCGCCGCGCGCCGGATCTGGGCCCGCTGGATGAAGGAGGTGTACGGGGCGAAGTCCGACAAGGCGCAGTGGCTGCGCTTCCACACCCAGACCGCCGGTGTCTCGCTGACCGCCCAGCAGCCGTACAACAACGTCGTACGGACGGCGGTGGAGGCGCTCTCCGCGATCCTCGGCGGCACGAACTCGCTGCACACCAACGCGCTGGACGAGACGCTCGCGCTGCCCAGCGAGCAGGCGGCCGAGATCGCGCTGCGCACGCAGCAGGTGCTGATGGAGGAGACGGGTGTGGCCAATGTGGCCGACCCGCTCGGCGGCGCCTGGTACGTGGAGCAGCTCACCGACCGCATCGAGGCGGACGCCGAGAGGATCTTCGACCAGATCAAGGAGCGCGGGACGCGGGCGCACCCGGACGGCAAGCACCCGATCGGTCCGATCACCTCGGGCATCCTGCGCGGGATCGAGGACGGCTGGTTCACGGGGGAGATCGCCGAGTCGGCGTTCCAGTACCAGCAGTCGCTGGAGAAGGGCGACAAGCGGGTCGTGGGTGTGAACGTGCACCACGGGTCCGTCACCGGGGATCTGGAGATCCTGCGGGTCAGCCATGAGGTGGAGCGGGAGCAGGTGCGGGTCCTCGCGGCGCGTAAGGCGGGGCGGGACGACGGACGCGTGCGGGCGGCGCTGGATGCGATGCTCGCCGCCGCTCGGGACGGGTCCAACATGATCGCGCCCATGCTGGACGCGGTGCGGGCCGAGGCGACGCTCGGGGAGATCTGTGGGGTGCTGCGCGACGAGTGGGGCGTCTACACGGAGCCGGCGGGGTTCTAGGCGCCTCAGTGGCCCGTCTTTTCGGGTGCGGGTGGACTGTAGCTGGTCGCGCAGTTCCCCGCGCCCCTTTCACCGCCCTCGCTGCCGCCCTCGGGCCCCAGTGGCGGGTGATCGCACCCGACCAGCGCGGTCACGGCGACTCA